>RZZX01000155.1 GCA_009929715.1 Bacteroidia bacterium | reverse complement strand
ATCAATAACCAATAATTAATCATAGCCGGGTATCGCCGTCATATAGCCTTACCCGGCTATCTTTACCTTTCCCCGATAAAGCAAACAATGAAATCATTCGTCGCACATAACATTCTCCCTTATCTTCAGCATCTGGCATTCCTCGTGTGCATCCTCCCCTTTTGCACCGCATGTCACACTGAAGACAGCATCGACGAACTCCCCACTAACCGCATTCTTATAGCTTATCTCTCAGGTGACAACAGCCTTTCTTCCGAAATAAATCAGAAAATAAACGCACTTGCCACCGGCTTCCTCAACACCGAAAGCAACAACCTAAACAATCGCCTCTTTATCTACCGTGATAACCGCAATGCCCAACCTCAACTTATTGAAATATCCAATACCCATAACGGTCCCCTCCGTACCCTCAAAACCTATCCGGCACAGAACTCTGCCGATGCAAGCATCATGGCACAAGTGCTGCGCGATGTCCTCAACAACTACTCCGCCACCAGTTACGGCCTTATCATCTTCTCTCACGGCACCGCCTGGTTGCCCACCCAAGGATTGACGAATCCCTATACCGCCCCTGCTCAGAACATGAAAGATCACCCAACCAATACCCGCACTGTCGCCACCGATGGAAGCAACGAACTCGAACTCATCGACTTCGCCGCCTCCCTCCCCCTGCCGCGAGGTCAAAAGTGGGATTTCATTCTCTTCGAGAACTGCTACATGGCAAGTATTGAAGTGGCCTATGAACTGAAAGACAAAACTGAAGCCATCCTCGCCTCTGCCACCGAAATCTTAAGCCCCGGCATGACAGAAATCTATCCTTCTGCCTTGTCCCTGCTCTACCAACCCGCCCCTTCTCTTGAATCCTTCGCCAAAGCCTACTTCGACCTTTGGAATGCTAAGTCCGGCAACTACCGCTCGGCTACCATCAGTGTCATCCGCACCGCCCGTCTCGCCGAGTTGGGCACTCTGGCTCGTGCTGCCTTCATCCGTTGGCAACCCGATGCCAATAGCATCGCCAGTCTGCAATGCTTCAACCGTAACAAGTGGCATCTTTTCTTCGATCTCGAAGAAGCCATCGTCACTGCTAATCCTGCCTTGCAAACCTATCTCAGCCAATTATTGCCACATATCGTAACTTATGCCGCCGCTACTCCCTCCTTCATCCAGAATGAGCCCTACGGCTTTAACCTGTTATATCACTGTGGTCTTAGCTGTTACATTCCTCAACATGAGTTCTTTTATATAAATACAGTTTATAAACAAACAGCATGGAGTAAAGAGTTTTTTTACTGATCGGTCTCTTTCGGGAAAATATTCTCACTTCATTCTCATAAAATCAGTATGCCCGATGTGGCATTTTTATTGTTTGTTTGTCTGCATCCCTTCGCTGTGAAGCGCAGGGATGTTTTTTCCATCTATAGAAAAAACAAACCAAAATATAATCATTTCAAGAAAAACAGTATCTTTGTGATAAAGAACATTCTATTCATGGAACATTGATTTAAGTATGAAGTACAAAACCCCCTCTCTCCTATTGCTCATAAGCCTATGTACCGCTTGTGGCAATAGCAAAGCAAATAGCACCTCTCTGAAAGAAGTGCCGGCAGATACAATCACTGTGTTTACTCTGCCCACCATACCCTCCATGCTGAATACTCCCGAGCTCCGCGCCGATTTCCTTGTCCACCATTATTGGGACAACGTAAACTTTGCCGACACCAATTATGTGCATCATCCGGAAGTTACCGAGCAGGCTTGGGTAGATTACATTGATATGATAAAAATAGTACCGGCAAAAACCGCCGATGCTGCCATAAAGGATTTATTTGCCAAGACGGAGAAATCGAAAACGAGCTATCTCTATCTCGCAGAATTAGCAGACAAGTATTTGTATGATCCTAATTCGCCCATGCGTAACGAAGAAGTGTACATCTCTGTATTGGATGCGCTTATTGCCTCGTCCGTACTGGATGAAACAGAAAAGATACGTCCCCAAGGTCGCCGGGAACTTGCTCAAAAAAACCGTGTAGGAACAAAAGCTATTGATTTCACATATACCTTAGCATCGGGGAAAAAGAGTACCCTGTACAATATATCTGCTCCTTACACCCTGCTTTTCATCAATAACCCTGGTTGCCACGCCTGTGCTGAAACAATCGGTGCATTGAAGAATGCACCCGCTATCAGCCAAGCTGTCTCACAGAAAAAAGTGCAAATCCTCTCGTTATATCCCGACGCTGAATTAGATGAATGGAAAAAGCATCTTTCTGATTTCCCCTCCGAATGGATTAATGGGTATGATGACAAACAAACCATCAGTGAAAAGAACCTCTATGACTTGAAAGCCATTCCTACCCTCTATTTATTAGATCAAAACAAAATGGTTTTACTGAAGGATGTTACAGCACAAGAAATAGATCAATATCTGTCAAAGTAGAATTAATAGTAAAATAGAAATAAGCAAAAAAATAAGCCTTGTCTCTCGACAAGGCTTATTCACAACACAAACACAAAATAAAACACGACAAAACTACTATGCAATCTTACCTGTCTATGCCGGGGAGGCATAAGTACTAATTACGTTAGTACTCAATTTAGGGCTACACCCCCTTTTAGGCACTTTTCCAGTGCCTAAAAGCAATTGAGTTAAAAATTTGATTTTTTATTAACTATTGGCATAGCGCCAGACCTATATTTCTTGGTGAGAGACTTGAATAATCTCTGCAACCGTTAAAAATATTAGTAAAAAACTTGCCAAGGAACTCCCATGCGGATTTGCCCTGCATCTTAACAGTGCTGATTACGCTATGGTACGTAGCCGCCATCTCCACCCCCTCGTCACTGCCGAAGTGGAGCATACTGTTTCGTTGTGTGGTAAGTTTGCGGATAACCCGTTCGGCCAAATTATTGTCTATCGGATAATTGCCGTCCTTGAGGTAGGCGAATATTTTATTCCAGAACTTATTCAGGTAATTAACCGCTTCATTCAGATAGCTTGAAACCTTTTCAGGTTCGGTTTCAACTTTTCTAATTGTATCGTCAAGTGTTGCCGAAGCGTTATCATTATCTCTTTTGTTTCAAGCCCTTGCCTTCGTTTGCACCTTTCCTCAGGATAGATGCCTTCCTTATCGTACAGGTGTTCTAAACCATACAAACGTTTGAAACACTCATTGAATACGTGAGCCTGAGAATCACCGCCCGAGTCTTCCGCCTTAACAAACCTCGCTTTGGTATGTGCCATGCAAACCTGATGCTCAGTATTCTTTAAGGTCGTGGATTTAAGTTCGTCACCTATAGGGAGTCCGTATTCAATCCCATGATCATTCTCGCTGCCGATAAAGGCACTGACGTCGTTTACTATAGCATCTGTCAATCTCTCCAGGAGGAGCTGACGCCCCGTTGGAGTGAAATCACCAAAGTCCTTGTGTTCCTCCTCATCGATACAAATGAATGTAGCGAAGAAGACTTCATTGGTCTTTGGATCGACAAAGTCTACAAATAAGACATCACCGAGAATGCAGACTTTCAAGCTGAAGTTATCAGGTAACTGGGCAAATCTTGCACCTTGAGATGTTCTTTCAATTATTACAAAATTCTTCATATTCTTCGATTTGATTCAAATAAAGGAAGGCTCATCCTGTCGAGAGGGTGAGCCTACCGATTACGCATTATTCAAATTGTGACACACTTGCTCATTTTGCTTACATTTGAATTTGAGAATCACATCTTAGTTGAATAGGCGTAGATGAATACTCCGTGATCCTCCTTCTTGGTGTGCAAGCCCTTCTTCTGCTTGAAAAAGATGAGAGCTACACCTGACAAGAGGGAAACAGCAAGAGTGATCAGACCAGCCACAAAGCCTAAGATGCAGTACACGATGATGAAACCGAGGATGGCTCCACCGACAGCGATAGCTGCCCACGTGATATAGCGTCCTTGAATGCCCATGAACTCCAGAGGCTTCTGAAGTCCCTTGAACATTGGATAGCTCACATACTGACTATACTGGCTGTCCTTTGATTCTTCTACCATGTTTCTTCACCTTTTATAGCCTGGATTCACGCTTAGAGACCGAAGAACAGAGGGAGAGCCTGAGCTGCAGCGACAAGGAAGATACATGCTCCTACGACCATCATAATCTTCTTCTTGA
>RZZX01000046.1 GCA_009929715.1 Bacteroidia bacterium | reverse complement strand
GAGAGCGGCATATGGTTTTAGAAACGAACGATATTTTGAACTAAGGCTATATGCTCTTCATGATTGTCGTATCACTCGAAATGTCGGATGAACCAAAAAAAAGATTATTATGAGCAATTT
This sequence comes from Bacteroidia bacterium, assembly GCA_009929715.1. Taxonomy (GTDB): domain Bacteria; phylum Bacteroidota; class Bacteroidia; order Bacteroidales; family Bacteroidaceae; genus Bacteroides. The sequence goes on along the minus strand of RZZX01000046.1, from coordinate 20,836 downwards.
CTCAATTGCGTTACAAAAATAGTGCTTTCCAGTGGGGCAACAAAGCCTTTTTAAACTTTATAACATTCTTTCAACGTTATAAATCTTTGATCTCATTCAGTGAAACCAACTTATTGACAATGGCATAAATAGTCAGCCCGGAAGCACTGTGTATCTGTAGCTTTTTACTGATATTCCGCCGGTGAGTAATCACGGTATGAATCGACAAAAAGAGCTTTTCTGCAATCTCTTTATTCGTCATTCCCTTAACCACGCAAACCACAATTTCTTTTTCACGCTGACTCAAAGACTCCTGGTCATCACTATCGGGATGACTTTGTTCCACTTTATAAAGCTCAGACAATTTATTTGAAAGGCCTTCCAAACTATCAAAGATAGAGAAGTTGGCATCATACTTATCCAGCAACGCCACATCAACGAATGAGCTCACCAAAGCAACTATCTGAATACGTTTCCCTGCATTTTTTTCTCTGAAACGTTCGATATCAAAGTATCCACCAAAAGCAGGATTTACAATCAAAACATCGAGATCTTGCGTTTTCAAACAATCGGTCAATGCCTCGAAAGAGGCTACCTCAACAATCTGAACTTTCCAATCAGGCAAACGTTTCAAGACCAAAGAGAGACCGGAACGAACAATCACAGAGCTCTCCGCCACTGCTACACGAATGGTTTCATTCCTTTTCATCACCCCTCACTTTCCGTTCTAATTTCAAAATAGCTGGAACTAATAGAAAATCCTCTACTTTGCAATGCGACTCCAATCCCTCTTCACAAGCATAAATGTCAAATAGAGCTGCATTCAGAAGATTGGTATTGGCCTTTGGCGGACAGTATTTGATGATGATTTTTTTTAGTTCGGTAAGCTTCTCTCCTACCTGATCATGATGCTTCGAGAAGGTCGATATCTGATAATTGGCAGGTGCCTGACCATGCAGCAAGGCGTCAACGTACTTAAACACCGTCTGTTCTTCGTAATCCATGTGTTTACGGACCTCGCGCATATACTCATCGAAAAATTTGATGATCAAAAACGACACATCATCTTGTGAACAGTCAATGGCTTCAATCAATTTCCGTCGGATGGCTGGCAATGAAAAATCCAGAAAGTAGATGTGCGCCTGACGCAGATAATCGATCAATGCCGGGATAGAGATGTTCTCACTGCTATTTATTCTAGAAAACCCTTCTGCAAAGAAGTTGATAACTTGGAGAAAAGTCCGACAATCGACTTGGTTTATTGAGCAGACCTCCGCCACCGTTTTATCTCCGAAACCGAGTGAGAGACCAAAGCGACTCATAACTTGAAGCAACGAGTAGTTATCGCTTATCAAATCGACCATGCGGTCGGTTGGCTTATATTTTTGAAATTCTTCCATCTTCTTTTTTTTATAGTACAAAGAACGCCTTTTTTTCTGTTTCACACAATCCCTATATGTAGGTATTTTATCCCTATTTTATGGTATTTCACCTGTTGGACGACACAAAAATGCGCTTCCACCTCCCTATTAATGATGAGTCAAAGAGCCATAATCCACTATTTATAGGGATTTGATTCGCCTCATGAAAGAGTTACCTTTGCCGCATGAACAATAAAAAGAGACGATTATGAACAACATTGGCATTTTTTATGGCTCAACAACCGGAACGACAGAAGATATTGCTCGTCGGATAGCCGGTATATGGGGACTTTCAGAAACTCAGATTCATGATGCTTCAACACTGACTCCGGCACTGGCCGAGTCTTACAACATCCTTATTCTAGGTACATCAACTTGGGGCTCTGGTGAGCTGCAAGACGACTGGTATGAGGGTGTTAAGATACTCAAGAAAACCGATTTATCACACACCTCCATTGCCCTATTTGGCTGCGGTGATTCGGATTCTTATGCCGACACCTTTTGTGATGGGATAGGCATCCTGTATGAAGAGCTCAAAGAGACCGGATGCCAGTTTATCGGTATGACGCCAACAGATGCTTATACGTTCGATACTTCGATAGCGGTGGTGGACAACTCCTTTGTGGGCTTACCTCTCGATGAAGTGAACGAATACGGAAAGACCGATGAACGCCTAGCTCATTGGGTGGAACAGCTCAAAGCCGAGATTAGTTAAAGGCAACAAACCTAAACTTCTCCATAAAGAAAGCTACACAGGCACAGAGGTGCTCGTGAGAAACAAAGAACTTCATAAAAGTCAGTCAGTCAACGAAACTTGTTAGCTTTGTTTTTGCATGTAGTTTTTTTTACCGAAGGCCACTTCTTCTATGAAGTGGCCTTTTTTAAGGTTTCAAAATGAACACTTTGAAGGGTTCAAGCATTCTTATAGTAAGAAGAATAAGAACCATAAAACCACTTATCAATTGACCCAAATGAGAAAAGATTTCATACAAACAAATTTGCTCACCCTCATTGGTGTGTTAGCAGGTGCTCTAGGGGGGTATCTCTATTGGCGATACATCGGTTGCGCCAGCGGTAGCTGCCCCATCACTTCGTCGCCTCTTTATAGCTCCATCTGGGGAGCTGCCATAGGCGGATTACTCTTAAACATCTTTCAGAAATCGCCTAAGAAAAAGAAGTAAAACCACCTAAACCTAAAAAAACGGGTAGAAGCATTTAAAGCCTTCTATCCGTTTTTACTTACTATCTGGAGTTACCTATGAAAATTCAGTTGGAGCTGGGGGCTACACACTGTTTCCAGTGAGCAGCAGGAATTTCTTCTTTTTCTCCTTGTGCATTGATCCATTCTAGCCTCAACAAGCCTCCATTGCTATCGAAATAGCGTATTTCAACAGGGTGCAACCCTTTTCTTAAAGCTTTCTGTGCAATGATCTCACGCGGTGAATGAGGTCCATCATTATCGGCCAACCACTCTCCATCGAGTGCCATCATGCTCCCATCATCGGAAGTCAAGGCAAATGTATAAATGCCATCGGCCGGCACTTCAAGAAAACCAGTCAGTACCAAACCGATATTCCCTTTCACCCCCTGAGGGATAGAGACTTTCTCAACGGTATACGTTCCTTTTACCGGCGCAGTCACTAAATCGCTACACGCATTGCCTTTATAATCATGCCACACCGCCCGAAGGCCAGATGCTAAGTCAGTTGGCTGGGTAGCTGCATCGGTATAAGGTGCTTTCACGAAGCGTGTCTCTACCAGATCAGAAGCCGATCCATCCGGACGGAATGTTCTAAACTTCAAGTCGGTTGTTTCAGTTAGCCGCAGTTTTCCAGTGTATAAAGCAGAGGATTTAGTGGGCATCGTTCCATCGGTTGTATACCGAATCACTGCATTAGGCAGGTGCGACTGAATCTTCAAATCGTACTGATCGACAAACGCATTCACCCGATAAAATCCTTCTAGATCGAGGATGCGATAATTCACCGCCATCACATCCATGCGTTTGAAGTGCGGCACTAGCTTGCGATGAAACGCATCAAGTGATGATTTAGTAGTCTTCTTACACCAAGCCAGCTCGCCCAAGGCACAAAGGCGAGGCATCATCATATACTCCACACGGTCCATAGAGGGAATCCACTCAGTCCAGATGTTCCCTTGAACCCCTTTCACCAAACGCTGTTGTGCAGGAGTCAAATCATCAGAGAGTGGTTCATAATCCAAAATTTGCTTCAAAGAATTCTTATCTTGTTGGTAGTCAAAATAGAGACAGAAGTTCGGCGAGCAGATAGCCTCTTTCCCATCAGCAGTAGCCTGCGCCACCGCATTAGGTACCCAACTTCTCCACCACATGATGGCCGACTGATTAGAAAGTCCGTCGGCTACCACCTCATCCCAACCAATCAGTTGTTTCTTGTTTTCGAGGAAGAACTTCTCCATCTGACACACAAACCAAGCCTGCAACTCCTCCGTAGAGTGCAACCCCTCCTTCTTGATGCGTTGCTGACAGTCCGAGCACCTCTCCCAGTTCTTCTTCTCTACTTCATCGCCTCCCAGATGAACATACTGGTAAGGGAAAAGAGCAAAGACCTCTTTATAGATGGTCTTACAGAAATCCAAAGCAGAATCTTTCCCCGGACAGATAGGCGATGAGAAAGTATTTCCCCAACCGATCATGCCATCGCAAGCGACCTCGGGATACTGACTGATGGCAGCCAAGAAATGCCCCGGCATGTCTATCTCGGGAATCACATCAATGCCCCGTTGGCCGGCATAAGCCACAATCTCTTTGATCTCTTCTTGCGTGTAGTATCCGCCATACAGCGTATCGTTTCCTACTATTTTTAGTTTATCTTCGGGAACCAAATAATCGGGATTATCCGTCTTCCGAGCCAGATCGATGCAACCCAAATCGTGGTTGTTGAGCTTTCTCCAAGCCCCCTTCTGTGTAAGCAACGGATAGGCTTTGATTTCAATGCGCCATCCCTGATCATCAGTGAGGTGCCAATGAAACTTATTCAATTTATACAGTGCCATCAAATCGAGCACCCGTTTCACCTCTTGTGTGGTCCAGAAATGGCGAGAGGCATCGAGCATCACCCCACGCCACTGAAAACGAGGAGCGTCAGTAATGGTTACAGCAGGTACCCCCCAAGCTGCCTGTTTCTTCTCGATCGTTTGCTCAATCTCTACAGGGGCCAACTGCCGGAAAGAGGAGATTCCTGCTATCAAGCCGGGATAGTCTGCCCCTTCAATCACAACTAAACGGTTGCGCACCTCAAGCCGGTAAGCACCGGCCTCTTTCAGAGCAGAACTCAGCTTCAGAACGATATCGGCACGACGGATATCCTGCACCACTTTTAGTTGGCTGTTCTTCGATAAGATCTCCTTTAGATACTGCGCAGCAGGCAGTAAAGAGTGATCGGAAACACCGATGGTCAGACTCTTTTTTAGTTGGAACAGTCCCTTATTCTCCACCGTTTGGAGAGGGGTCGGGATGATGGGACGCTCACCAAGCAATGCTTGTGAGGAGACAGAAAGACTTGTCAATGCAAGTCCAAACATGAGAAGTAATTTCCTTACCATAAGGCTAACTTTTGATCTTTAGGTTGATTAATAATTGGTGCACTACCTATAATACACTTGAGAAAGCAAAAATACGAAATAAAAGAGGAAAGAAAACATTAATGAATCTTAAAAGCCGATTGATTCTCCCAAAGCGTCAAGGCCAAAGTGTATAAAAGGGTGCATCTTCCGAAAAAGAGGCACCCTAATCTTTAAAAAGGCAACTAAATTAATAGCTAATCTTCACACCGGCAAAGTAGCTGCGTGGCAACGACGGACCGTAAATGTATCCAGAGTCGCGATTAGCTCCTTTGTCGAAATCGTTCTGGTAAGCATTGAACATGTTTTGTATGCCACCATTGAGTTGCAACTTCATGGAGCTGTTTACCTTGAAATCATAAGCCAATTTCAAACCCATGTCGAAGAACTCCTTCGTGGTAACATTCACTGGTGTGTCGATGTACCCTTTTTCATGAGGAACAAGCATCGAGCCGGTATACGTACCCGACAAAGCGATAGAGAGCGGCTTCACCGGAGAGTAAGTGGCTGTGAAATAACCGTAAGTATCGGGTGTACGGAACATTTTTCTAACGGGTTCTACCACCCCTTCTTTCCAAGTTGTCAGCTCATCGTAACGACTGCGTTGCAAGGTCATCCCTGCTTGAATTTGGAAAAGAGATAGATAAGCCAATTTACCTTCTAGGTTTAAGCCCATCACTTTAGCGCCCGGCTGGTTGGTCCGGATACGTGTCAGGATGCCATTGAGTGACTCAGCATCGGTCAAGAAAAAGACATCGGATAATTTGGTGTAAAAGCCTTCTACCAAGAAGTTGGCTTGGAACGCCCCAAAACGGTGGTAAAAATCGACCGAAGCACTGAGACTCTGCGACTTCTCTTCTTTCAAGTTATCGTCTAGTTTAATCATGGCAACCTCACCTCCTACATTCTCTACATGCAAGTCTTCATCGAAAGCTTGTGGTGCACGGAAACCCGAAGAGTAGCTTAAACGGAAGTTGATATCCTTCGTTGGGTTGTAACGCAACGTGGCTCTGGGGCTGAAAATGACATGATCTATCAGGTTATGTTTATCGAAACGTCCACCGATCAAGAAACCGAAGTGATCATTCTTCCACTCATTTTGCACAAAAGCAGCGTGCACTTTCGTGGTCTGATTAATTTGTCGGCCATACCCCCACATATTGTCTTTCAGGCGATCTTCATTATACTCCAAGCCAACAGTAAAACTAGCTGGCATAAAGAGACAACGATCGAACTTATAATCGTACTGCGAACCAGCCATCCAAGTCAGGTCGGTGGTATTTCCATACGCATTAAGATCCTGTCCACCACCATAATAGCTATCGCGGTTGATGTGCTGAGCAGAGCCAAACACACTCAGTCGGTGTTTCTCATTCGGAGAAAAATACTCAAATTTCAGTCCCCCACCATTGATAGAGTGTTCTGTTTGTTCGGCGATATTAGCTTCATGGGCCGGCAAAGCCAATGAATCACCCCCACGACGATACTCCTCCATGTGGTGATACTCAAAGGTCAGCTTAGAATAAGCAGTGGTTTTGAGATACGAACGAAGTCCCACTGTCTGCCCGTGAATAACGGGAATTTCAGAAAAGCTATCCCCGTCATGATCATAAGCCGAACGGTGACGGTTCTGTCCGAAGATGTATAAGCCGGCACGCTGATCTTCTGTAACCAACGATGCATTCAAGGCCGTACTGTTATCGAACGCATTCATCCCACCAACACCAGTTATGGTGTGAGAAAGCATGCCCGAATTACGTACAGGCTCTTTCGTAATGATATTAATGGTTCCTGCGATAGCCGATGAACCGAACAAGGCCGAGCCACCACCGCGCATCACCTCTACCCGTTCGATCATGCTAGCAGGGATCTGTTCGATACCGTACACGCCGGAAAGTGCGCTAAACACCGGACGAGAATCCAGCAATATTTGTGTATAAGGTCCTTCCAGACCATTGATACGCACTTGTTGGAAACCACAATTCTGACAGTTGGACTCCACGCGTACCCCCGGTTGGAAGCTCAAACCTTGAGCCAATGTGGTAGAATTGGTTCGCTCAAAAAGCTTCAAGTCGACCACATTCACCAAGGTTGGTGCTAAGCGCCGAGTCGTTTCATTCCGATTGGCCGATACCACCACCCCATCAAGTGCGATAGCATCCTCTTCAATCTCGAAATCCTCTTCCAAGGTTTTACCTTTTTTAAGAACCACCTCACGCGTCACCGTTTTATACCCCACGGCACTCACTTGAAGGGTGAAATGTCCCTCCGGTAAGTTCTTTAGGAAATAGTGCCCGGTGGCATCGGTCATCGTGCCAATGGTCGTTCCTTTCAAAGCAACACTGATAAAGGATAGATGTTCTTTCGTCTTTTTATCCAAGATATGCCCCACAATGTTGGCATCGGATTTTCTAAGTTCAGGATACTCAGGGTGATCAGCAGATTTGGCTGTTACAGAGAGTAACACAACAAATAAACTGAGGAAAATAGATACAATTTTCTTCATACTAATTTGGTTTATAAGAATTTACAGTTAAGGAAAGCGTCGCAAAAAGTCTACAAAGAACCCTTTGACGCCATTATTTAATATCGAAAAGAAAAGAAAGCGTGCTAACAGCCCTGCACATACGTACCCCAAGAGCGCTTCCACCAAAAAGTCAGTAGACGAGCTGTCTAAACTAGAATAGACACCTATCTAAAGACTCTGTAAAGAGTCGCAAGCGGTTCACAGAGAACGTATCGAGAAAGTTAAAACACGTATTTTAGCAGGCGGGAGGAGCACGCAAAGAGACAACCGCATAACAAGAATCGGCTTGCTTTGAAACCGGTAAGCCAAGCAGTAAAACGGCTAGCAATAACGGTACAAAAAGAGTCCAAAGTGTTACGGCATCGCCTTCGGTGATCAGATGAGAAAGTAAATAAATGGATAGAAACTCTACTTTACTATGGGTATGCTTGAGATGCTTATTAAACGGATGCGAGTGCACAACCGTAACCCCATCAATCATGTGTACGTGGTTAAAAAACGTGGTACTAGCCAAGTAGGTCACAAAAAGGACCGGAAGGAAGTATTTTAGTACGTTTTTAAACTGTTGACCCATTTATTTTCAGAATTATAAGACAAAGATAAGAACAAATCCATATACCAAGCATTTTCTCTTAACTTTTTTTTAGCTAATATAGTGCTCCTCTTTGTGACACATGCAAGATTCTAATTCAAACTCCAGCGTGGCATGACCGATGCCTTTATGTTGCAAATCCTCTTTGATGCGGTGCTTCACCTCCTCCATCCGATCCATGTTTTTCAACACCACATGCACGGTCAGTGCCACTTCGGTGGTGCTTAAGGCCCAGATATGCAAGTGGTGACAGCTTACCACTTCGGGGTGCGACAAGATCACGCCTTTTACCTCATCGCTATCGGTCCCCATCGGAACACCATCGAGCGACAAACGAAGGCTGTCGCGCAAAAGCCCCCACGTCGACAACACAATCATTATCGCAATAAGCAGACCGATAAGAGGGTCTACAACGGTCCAACCGGTGAACAAGATGACTAAACCGGAAACCACAACCCCGACAGAGACTAAGGCATCGGCAGCCATATGCAGGTAGGCGCCTTTAACGTTCAGGTCTTTCTCTTTATCTTTCAGGAATAGCCAAGCTGTTACTCCATTGATCAGCACTCCGATTGCAGAGGTCCAAACGATAGCCGAACCAGAGACGTCGGCCGGATGAAAGAGTTTTTCAAAGCTCTCTATCAAAATAAAACCAACGGCAACCAATAAGATAACGGCATTTACTAAAGAGACTAATACAGTGCTCTTTTTATAGCCATACGTGTAATGCGTGTTGGGATGGACTTTGGCTAAACGAAAAGCCAACATGGCCAGAATCAGACTGGCAACATCGCCTAGATTATGCCCGGCATCGGACATCAATCCCAAAGAGTTATAATAAAAGCCGACACTGAACTCGGCCACTACAAATAAGGCATTTAAGATAATACCAACGATAAAGGCCCGATTGAGCGATGTCAGCTTCCCAATATGATCATGATGATGATGCTCGTGTGAATGTCCCATAACGATTCTTTATTTACGTTCGATAGTCTAACATAAACGACTAAGAAACAGGTTTTTTAAATTCTCTGCAAAGGTAGCCTAAACCTTCGGAACAGACAATACCTACTTTTACCTATTTTCAACACCAATATACCTAACGGCGTTCTTCCTCTCATCTAAAAGAAAAAGCAAAAACAGCTGGGCCAACTAAGGTGATCTCCTTTTTTAGACAGAATCTAAAAAGGAGAGTTTTTTAAGAATTCCAACCCAAGTTCAGTGTTTTTTTGTTAAATTTGCCTTTTCTTAAACCCCTTCGCTGTTAACAAGTCTAAAGAACTACGCCTAAACACGCCCGCTACAGAGTCCAGAAGCAGCTTATCTGCCCCTGTAACGCATCAAGTACTTAACCAAGTAAATATAAAAAAGAACGGTATGACCATTCATCAGGATTTAAAAGAACTATCTAAATTCCTTTCGGAATACGCCACATGCCTCATGGCTGTGGGGGTGCAAACCTCTCGAATTGTACGAAACACCTCGCGCATAGCAGAATCTTTTGGATTTCTCTGCGACATGACGATTTTCCAGAAGACAATCATCATGACACTGCGTGATGCCGATAATTCACACTCCTACAGTACCGTGAGTAAAATCAAACCCATGGGCCTCAACTTTACCATCAATTCGGATTTAAGCCGACTCAGTTGGGAGGCCTACGATGAAAAGCTCTCTTTGGAAGAGATTAAAGAACGTTATCACACCATTATAGGTAAGGCGCGCGAGAGCAAATGGCTCGTTCTTATTCTAGTGGCTTTTGCTAACGCCTCATTCTGCCGACTCTTTCAAGGCGATTTCACATCGATGGCCATCGTCTTTGTAGCCACACTCGCAGGGTTCTTTATTCGCACCTTTCTGATGGAACACCATTGGAACCATTTAGCCGTCTTTATCACCTCGGCGTTCGTGGCCTCTTTCATCGGCAGCACCGGCTACCTGATGCAATGGGGAAACACTCCGGAGATCGCCTTAGGCACCAGCGTGCTCTATCTCATCCCCGGTGTACCACTCATCAACGCCATCATGGACATCATAGACGGACATGCCCTGGCCGGCACCTCTCGTTGTATTAACGCCTGTCTACTAATTATCTCTATAGCGATAGGCCTATCCATCACTTTATTAATAACCGGAATAAGTACCTTATGAGCCACCTACCATTTATTACAGAAATCATTTTGGACGGCCTTTTTGCCGCCGTTGCCGCCATCGGCTTTGCCATCATCTCCAATCCACCGCGTAAAGCCATTTTAATATCGGCCCTCCTAGCCGCTGTGGGCCACGGGCTACGCTATTTTCTCCTACACACAGAAGCTTTCAGCATCGACATTGCTACCGCCTCTTTCTTCGCTGCCATCACCATTGGACTATTGGCTATCCCTTTCGCCAAATCCATTCACTGTCCGGCAGAGGTCTTCTCCTTCCCATCGCTTCTGCCGATGATTCCTGGCATGTTTGCTTATAAAAGCATCCTAGCGCTAACCAAGTTCATGCAAACCAAAGATGAATCGGACTCCCTACACTATCTCGTTGACTTCTGCCACAACGGTAGCACCACCTTATTCATCCTCTCTGCCTTGGTGGTAGGAGTAGCCATCCCGATCTTTATTTTCCAACGCCAATCCTTCAGTGCCACCCGGTTACTTAAAAAACTCGTTAAACCATAAAAGCCTGAAAAACAGCTATTGTCTCTAAAAGGAGAATAAGCAATAGCTGTTTTTTTCATAATAAATTATAATTTTAGGAGAAAAGAGAGTTGGTATTAAATCTTTTTCATACTTTTGTACCCAGAAACAATCAAGTTTGTCTTGACATCCATTCATTACAATGCTTCACTCTGGCATTTCCGCAGGGTTACTCATCGTTAAAATCGACCTCAAATCAACTTTCTTGTTTAGTGCTACGGAAAAAGTTCCATGCCTTTACCGAAAATTATCGCGCAATAAACAACTAAAAAAGAAACCTAAAGTCTCAATACTCTGTTTAATTGCGAATTAAAAAAATTAAATCAAGCAACGTGATATCGTTGCACACATTATGACATTTAAAGAATTAAATCTTTCTGACTCTATATTAAAAGCATTAGATAAAAAACAATATAACCATCCCACCCCCATACAAGAGCAAACGATTCCCGTAGCTTTAACTAATCGTGACATTTTAGGATTAGCCCAAACAGGCACTGGAAAAACGGCAGCATTTGCCATCCCTATCATTCAGCAACTCCTTCAAACTGACAGAAAGAAAAGACCGGCTATAAAAGCCTTAATTCTAACTCCAACAAGAGAACTTGCTATCCAAATAGATGAATGTTTCAAAGATTACACCTTATATACTTCACTAAGACATACAGTTATCTTTGGCGGCGTGAAAGCCAACCCACAGATTGAGCAATTAAAACAAGGAACGGATATTCTGATTGCCACACCAGGCCGGTTATTAGACCTGATTAATCAAAAGCATATCCACCTAAATGAGATAACCCATTTTGTTCTCGATGAAGCGGACAGAATGCTAGACATGGGCTTTATACATGACATCAAACGCATATTGCCCTTGTTACCTAAAGAGAGACAGACTCTTTGCTTCTCGGCAACGATGCCAACAACCATCGCTACCTTATCAAAATCGATTCTAAAAAATCCGATTAAGATAGAAGTGACACCCGTTTCATCGGTGGTAGACATTATCGAACAATATGTCTATATCGTTGAAAAAACACAAAAATGCGACTTGTTAGTCTCTTTGCTCAACAATAAAGTAGAACAGACCGCTCTTATTTTCTCACGCACCAAACATGGAGCAGATAAAATAGCCCGCATCCTAAACAAGAAAGGAATTGGTTGTGAAGCGATCCATAGCAATAAAACACAAGCTGCTAGACAACGGGCACTTGGTAATTTTAAAAGTGGCAAAACCCGCGTGATTATCGCCACAGATATCGCCGCAAGGGGAATCGACATTGCCAACCTGGAGTGGGTTATAAACTACGACTTACCCGATGTACCAGAAACTTATGTTCACCGCATCGGACGTACTGGACGTGCTGGAAATAATGGAACAGCTCTTACTTTTTGCTTGCCTGAGGAGAAACCGATTATCCGGACCATCCAAAAACTAACCGGCAAAAAAATAGAAACTCTTTCCGCTTGCGTTTAAAAAAAACTATAATATACTATATAAATGGCGATATCATTTAATAAGAAAGAATTAGAAAAGAAAAAACAGAGTAAGAAACAAGAAAAACTGAAACGTAAGGAGATGCGAAAAGCTAGTGGCAGCGCATCGTTTGAAGACATGATCGCTTACGTCGATGAAAACGGTATGATTACCAGCACACCTCCGGATCCTAATAAAAGAAAGGAAATCGATGCTGAAGATATAGATATTACCGTACCAAAAAGAGAATACGTTGAACCGCCAATCTTTAACGGAAGGGTGGAACATTTCAAATCAGATAAAGGTTACGGATTCATTAAAGATCTGGGCAGTACGGAAAAGTACTTCTTCCACATCAACAATGCACCGCAATCGATCAGAGAAGGAGACAAGGTTACTTTTGAGCTTGAACGTGGCAAGAAGGGCTTAAATGCTGTGAATGTATCTATTATAGAGTAAAAGTAACAACTATTAATAATTTTTTAAAAAGTAAACAAATGAACATTTATGTTTCAAATTTAAGCTACGGCACAACAAGTGAGAGCTTACAAGATTTATTCGCAGATTTCGGTGAAGTTAGTTCAGCTAAAGTAATTGAAGACAGAGAAACTGGCAGATCACGTGGATTTGGTTTCGTAGAAATGACAGATGACGCAGAAGGCCAAAAAGCTATCGACGAATTGAACGGTGTTGAATTCGAAGGCAAAACTATCAACGTTAACGTAGCTCGTCCTAAGACTGAGAGAAGCAGCAACGGTGGTGGTTATGGTGGTGGCAACCGCGGTGGATACGGCGGTGGCAACAGCAACGGCGGTGGATACAACAAGAGAAGATTCTAAGTTGTCGCGCTAAAAATTAACAAGCTATCGAAACAGAATGTTTCGATAGCTTGTATCCCTAAACTTCTTTAAACAAAATGAAAAGAATGCTTTTACTTTTCTAACTAACCCTTCATAAAAGCATTTCTGTAAACGATACCCGATAACGCTGCAAAGCATCCATCACCGGGCCATCGTTTTTTTTTAGTTTCTAGCTTCAGCGATATACGCTAATGACTCTCTGCATTTATCAGACACATACATCCAGTCTTCAGCTTCCACTTTATCTTTGGGGAATAATTTTGATCCCATACCAACACAAAAAGCACCTGCTTTCATCCACGCAGTGAGATTCTCCTTCGTCGGTTCTACCCCACCCGTAATCATGAGCTTAGACCATGGCATCGGCGCTACAAGCCCTTTTACCAAATTCGGTCCATATACATCGCCAGGGAAAACCTTACACAAGTCGCACCCTACCTCTTGAGCAAAGCCAACTTCAGACACACTACCACAACCTGGAGTATAAGGCACACAACGGCGGTTGCATACTTTAGCAATCTCAGGATTAAAGAGCGGGCCAACAATAAAATTAGCCCCCAACTGTAAGTACAGCGCAGCCGTAGCCGGATCCACAATCGACCCGATACCAATAGCCATCTCTGGACATTCACGAGCAGCAAATTTCACAATTTCAGCGAAAACATCCTGTGCAAAGTCGCCCCTATTAGTAAACTCAAACGCACGCACGCCACCTTCGTAGCACGCCTTCACCACTTTTTTTGCCACTTCCGCATCCTTGTGATAGAACACCGGCACCATACCGGTCGACCCCATTTTGGTCAACACCGCAATCTTATCAAATCTTGCCATCTTATATCTATAATTATATCGATTATCCTTTTACCTCTTTATCACCTCTGAACTCCAGAGCGATTAAAACCTTAACGCTGCACACGTCCGCTAGCGTCACCACCAGCCAATGCCTCAACCTCCTCAACAGAAACCAAGTTAAAGTCGCCATTGATTGTATGCTTCAACGCCGATGCAGCCACAGCAAACTCCAACGCTTCACCCTGATTCGGTTTAGTCAGCAAGCCATGAATGATTCCGCCCGAGAAAGAGTCACCCCCTCCCACACGATCCACGATCGGTTCAATATCATACCGTTTAGACATATAAAACTCCTCGCCATTATAAATCATCGCCTTCCAGCCATTATGTGTAGCCGAGAATGATTCACGAAGCGTAGAGACCACATACTTAAAGCCGAACTCCGTCATCATCTGCTTAAAGATACCTTTATACCCTTCCGCATCGGTATGACCAGCCTCCACATCAGCATCCGGTTTGAAGCCCAAGCAAAGTTCCGCATCCTCTTCATTGCCGATACAGACATCAACATACTGCATCAACGGGCGCATAATAGACTGCGCTTTCTCCTTCGTCCACAATTTCTTACGGAAATTTAAGTCGACCGATACCGTCACCCCATGACGCTTAGCCGCCTCACAAGCCAGGCGCGTCAATTCAGCTGCCTGATCAGAGATAGCCGGTGTGATGCCCGACCAGTGAAACCAATCGGCTCCCTGCATAATGGCATCAAAATCAAAATCACCTGCCACAGCCTCAGCGATAGCCGAGTGAGCACGGTCATAAATCACCTTACTCGGTCGCATAGACGCCCCAGTCTCCAGATAATAAATACCCACACGGTCACCACCGCGAGCAATAAAATCGGTCTTTACCCCATACTTACGTAACGCATTCACAGCCGATTGGCCAATTTCATGTTTCGGTAGCTTGCTCACGAAATAAGCCTCATGCCCATAATTGGCACAGCTCACCGCCACATTAGCCTCACCGCCACCATACACCACATCGAATGAATCGGACTGTACAAAACGGGTGTTGCCTGGTGTAGACAATCTCAACATGATTTCACCTAACGTCACAACTTTCTTTCCCATAAATCTATCTTTTTAATTATTAATACCTTTCAATTTGAAAATCCAGGCTAACAGCCTATAAGAGGCCCAATTACCAAGACTTTACACCATCATAGAAAGAAAAATGACCTCCTCCGTGTGCGAGCACAAAGATACAACATTTTTCATAATTACAAAAAATGTGATATATTTGTATCGAAAATAAGAGTATTATTAGTGTGTGCGAGCACAAACGGACTAAACAAACAGCCTTATCGGAAAGAAAAAGGAGAAAAAGAGCGTATGAAGAAATTGCCAGAACGAATAAGAATTAAAGACATCGCGCGGTTGGCCAACGTATCGGTTGGCACCATCGACCGTGTGATTCATGGCCGAAGTGGAGTTTCGGAAGAGAGCAAGAAACGGGTCGAAGAGATACTCGAACAACTCGATTACCAGCCCAACATGTACGCCAGTGCTTTGGCCTCTAACAAGAGCTACACCTTTGCCTGCCTCCTGCCTAAGCACCTCGAAGGCGAGTATTGGACAGCGGTAGAGAAGGGTATCCATGAAGCTACACGGACCTATTCCGACTTCCACGTCTCTGTAGACATCCATTATTACGACCCATACGATTACGTCGACTTCTCTACAGCGGCCGCCCAAATAGTGCAAGAAAAGCCCGATGGCGTGATGGTAGCCCCTACCGCTGCCGAACATACACAGCCGTTGACTGAAGCACTCACAGCTCTCAACATCCCATTTATCTACATCGACTCCTACCTCAAAGAGGTGCCCCCACTTGCCTTTTACGGGCAACACTCCAACCAAAGCGGCTATTTTGCTGCTCGAATGGCGATGTTGCTAGCCGGCAATGAAGAGAAAGAGCTCGTTATCTTCAGAAAAATACACGATGGCATTGTGGGATCTAACCAACAAGAGAACAGGGAGATAGGCTTTCGCAAATACATGGAGGAGCATCACCCATACTGCACCATCCGAGAGATGAACTTACATGCCGATCTAGGCAACGAAAAGGATATGGAGATGCTCGATGAGTTTTTCGAGCAACACCCACACATCGGCAACGGCATCACGTTCAACTCAAAGGTCTATATCATCGGAGAGTACCTGCAAGCCAGACACAAAACAGCTTTCAATCTGATCGGTTACGACTTGTTGGAACGCAACGTGGCGTGTCTGAAAAATGGCAGTGTATCCTTTCTCATCGCCCAGAAACCGGAACTTCAAGGATTTAACAGCATCAAGACACTGTGTGATCATCTGATCTTTAAAAAAGAGGTAACGTGCATCAATTACATGCCTATCGATCTACTGACGGCAGAAACAATAGAGTATTATCGCGAACATTAAGTTATGAATCACAGAGACCAAACGACCGAAAAGTCTAGTTGGTGGGCCCTAACTCCGTTGGCGGTATTTCTATGCCTATACCTCGCCACCTCGCTCATCATCAACGATTTTTATAAAGTCCCCATCACGGTGGCTTTCCTTTTCTCATCGGGCTATGCCCTAGCTATCACACGCGGCTTAAAGCTGGAAGAGCGCATACGCCTCTTCTCGGCGGGCGCATCCAACCAGAATATCATGCTGATGATCTGGATCTTTGTTCTGGCAGGGGCCTTTGCCCAAAGTGCCAAAGCCATGGGAGCAATTGATGCGACCGTGAACCTGACGCTGCATGTGCTTCCGGACAACCTCCTTTTGGCAGGCATCTTTATCGCTGCTTGCTTCATCTCGCTCTCCATCGGAACGAGCGTGGGCACCATTGTGGCTCTCACACCTGTGGCCATCGGCCTAGCCGAAAAGACGGGATTGGAACTGCCCTTCATGGTGGCTGTGGTGATCGGTGGATCGTTCTTTGGCGACAACCTCTCTTTCATCTCCGATACCACCATTGCATCGACTAGAACACAAGGATGCGTGATGCGCGATAAGTTCAAGGTCAACTCCATGATTGTGGTTCCTGCGGCCATCTTGGTCTGCCTCATCTACATCGTTCAAGGGTTATCGGTCACCGCACCAGCCAACGTGCAACCGATCGAATGGATCAAGGTCGTTCCTTATCTCATCGTACTGGGAACGGCCATCGCTGGCGTGAATGTGATTTTAGTTTTAATCATCGGCATCTTGTCGACCGGCCTAATCGGGCTTGTCACAGGTGGGTTCGGAATCTTCGATTGGTTTGGAGCCATGGGAAACGGCATCACCGGCATGGGCGAACTGATCATCATCACCCTCTTGGCAGGCGGCATGCTTGAGGTGATTCGGTATAACGGCGGTATCAACTTCATTATCGATAAACTCACCCGACATGTGAACGGTAAACGGGGAGCGGAGCTGAGTATTGCGGCGTTGGTGGCCATAGCCAACTTATGTACGGCCAATAATACCATAGCAATTATCACCACCGGACCGATAGCCAAAGACATCGCCGAGCGTTTTCATCTAGACCGAAGAAAAACAGCCAGCATCCTTGATACTTTCTCCTGCTTCATACAAGGAATTATCCCCTATGGTGCACAGATGCTTATTGCAGCGGGACTGGCACAGGTCTCTCCCATCAGCATCATAGGACACCTCTACTATCCGTTTACAATGGGACTTATCGCTCTGATGGCTATCCTCTTCCGATACCCCAGACGCTATTCCTAAAGGGAAAAGAGCAACTGAATAGAAGAAGAGAGAAGCCGAAACTCATGGACTCTAAAACGAAAACCAAGAGGAATACCGGAAGAAAAAGAGGTATTTAATTGGTCAGTCCAAATAAAAGTTCTACCTTTGCGCCCGCTGTTACGAGTTAACAGCATATAATTCAAATCATTAATTAAAAATTATTTAAATGGCAACTAGAATCAGATTGCAAAGACACGGACGTAAAAGTTACGCGTTTTATTCAATTGTAATTGCAGACAGCAGAGCACCACGTGATGGTAAATTTATTGAGAAGATTGGTACTTATAACCCAAACACCGATCCTGCTACAGTAGATTTGAATTTTGACGCTGCATTGGCATGGGTACTGAAAGGTGCACAACCATCGGACACTGTACGTAACATCCTTTCTCGTGAAGGTATTTACATGAAAAAACACCTTATGGGTGGTGTCACTAAAGGCGCATTCGGCGAAGCAGAAGCAGAAGCTAAATTTGAAGCTTGGAAAGCAAACAAACAATCAGGTTTGGAAGCATTCAAAGCTAAACAAGAAGAAGCTGCTAAAGCAGACGCTAAAGCACGTTTAGAAGCTGAGAAGAAAATCAACGAAACTAAAGCGAAAGCTTTGGCTGAAAAGAAAGCTGCTGAAGAAGCAGCCAATGCTCCGGTAGAAACTCCGGCAGAAGAAGCAACAGAAGCTCCGGCTGTAGAAGCCACAGAAGCTGCTGCTGAGTAATTTTAACTGCTTATTCCAAACAAACAAACAATAAGAAGGATATCCCTAAAGGATATCCTTTTTTTTTGCGCTTCCTAAAAGAGGGTGATAAGGGTAAGCATCCTCTAAAGGAGCTACTCTTCGGTTAGGAGCCGATGGACCGAATCGGTCAATGTCTGTAAATCGGCCAAGGGGGCATCAGTAAAGACCTCACACACCACCCGATGCTTATTCGAGAGGTAGATACGCGGAACAATCGAAGAGGCAAATAGCTCATAAACCGATCGCGTCTCTTGTGCCGAGTAGGGCAACGAAAAGCTGTTTTCTTTCCAATAAGGAGCAATCTCCCACTCAGGCACAGCCCGACTAACAGCAAAAATGGTTACCTGCGGATCATCCCGATAGATCTTATAAAGGGCATCGACTACCGGAAGCTGTTGCCGACAGTCCGAACACCCCACCGTGAAGAAAACAAGCACCGACACCCGACCGTTCAAGGCATCGCTCTCCACCAACCTGCCATCATTTAACCGCAACGAAAAATCGGGCAAGACATCACCTACCTGAACATCGCACCACCAAGACTTTCTACCTCATCGCCAATACAGGCTCCCAGCATAATCGCAAAAAGCCCTAACACACGCCAAAAAAAGAATCGTTTTTCTAATTTCATCTCCCCAATAAGCTCTTTTGTCAAAACACAAAGATACTCTTTTTTTTAGACACTCTACCCGTTATAAATAAAAAAACGGAGAGAGATGACATGCCAATCAAGAAAGGAACCTTTTAAAAAAGACCTTTTTAACCAAAAACAAACCGCTTTTATCAACCTCACCAGACGATAAAATCAATAGAAAAAACAGAACGTTTAAACATCTATTAAACTAAAAAGTGTATATTCGCAACCGATAACATTAACAAACCATAAAAAGATGCCAAGAAACCATTTACCACAAAGAGCAAAAGCCACTCTAATACTGATCGTGCTTGCTCTAATGGCGCCACACGCCTATGCACAGTTTCTCCGTACCTCGTACTTCATGGAAGACACGCCCTACCGGCTGGACTTAAACCCGGCACTATCGCCCGGGCGCGGCTATATCAAGCTCCCGGTGGTCGGTTCTATGCAAGCATCCGCCTCATCGAACTCCCTCAGCACGAAAGACATCGGCGATATCATCGACGATAGTGACAAGTTCTATACCAGTGATAAGTTCTACAACCGTCTCTCTCAGCGGAACCGTTTGAATGTATCCTTCAACACCGATGTACTCTCTTTAGGCTGGTATAAAGGCCGAAACTTCTGGTCGGTCAATGTGGGTGCACGGATGGATCTCGGTGCCGAAATACCGAAGTCGATGTTTACTTTTCTGCGTGCAATGGAGAAACCGGAAGCAGTCAACTGGATGCAGATGAGCCATCTGATAGAGAAAGAGCAACTCGAAATCAATGCCTATACAGAAATTGGCGTAGGCTTTGCCCGCGCACTAAACAGCCGACTGACAGTAGGAGGAAAAGCCAAACTCTTACTCGGTATGGGGAATATGAAGCTAAACATCGATCACATCCGTGTCTCGTCGTCCATCACTGGCGATGTAAACGACCCACAAAGTTGGATAGACCAGAGTTCGGCAAGCATCGATGTGCAAGGACAACTAGAAAGTTCCTTCAAAGGCATGGATCTCACACAAGACCAGAAAGGGTATATCGAGAAATTCGATTTCAACGGATTCGGCATCGCCGGTTACGGAGGGGCAATCGATCTAGGAGCTTCGTACCGCCTATCCGATCAATTCACTGTTTCGGCATCGGCACTCGATCTAGGATTCATCTCTTGGTCGAAAGGGAGTACCAACATCGCCGAATCACAAAAGAAAAGAACCTATGATGCAACCAACTACACCGAGTTTTTGGACATCGTTCAAGAGGGTGATGTGCTGAATTATGAGCTAATCGGTCTTAAAGTGAACGAAGGCGAAAAGCGTTCAAGAACAACGGCACTCTACTCCACCCTGGTCTTTGGTGCAGAATATACGGTTTTGAATGACCTGATCGCCTTAGGCGCTTTGTCGTCCACGCGCTTCGCCCAACCTAAGACACAGACTGAACTGACTCTGGCTGCAACCGTCCGACCGAAAGAGTGGTTCAACTTTGCTCTGAGCTATTCTATGATTCAAAGTGCCGGTCAGTCTATCGGAGTGGGTCTGAAAATCGGACCGGTATTTGTAGGAAGCGATTACCTCTTTCTAGGTGATAACACCAAATGCGTCAACGCCTTCCTTGGGATAGCCATTCCTTTGGGAAAAAACTGCAAAAAGAACCTATAAAGAGTGACTTCAAAGGAAGCAGTCGTTTGAAATCAAGAAAGCACTTGAAACGAGGCATTCCCTTGAAACCGAGCAAATAACGCCACCTT
>RZZX01000154.1 GCA_009929715.1 Bacteroidia bacterium | reverse complement strand
GGTTTGTAGCAGGTGATACGATTACTTGCAGTCATCTTATACAAACAGCCTTTTGTAATGCCAAGATATTGGGCTGCTTCGTCCATGTGCAGAAATTCTTTTAGCATGTAAGTAGACTTTTCTATCTTCTGAAGATGCATAATAAGATCACCAAGTTTTTTGAATCGATTAAGGAATATTTCCATGGAGTGAACCTTTTGGTAGAGTAGCTCTAAGTCGTCGAGCTTTGCTACTATATCCTTCAGTTCCTCTAATCGTTCAATAGTGCTGAAAAAATCAAAATCCCTCATTCTTCGAATAGCATTTCTCGTCAATAAACTCAATTACAGTCTCGATTTTGTTCTTTAGCAACCAATCATTAAGCTCGCTCTTGTCGAAGAAGATGGTTTTGCCATTGGGCTTGCTGTGTGGAATGGCTCTGGTACGTGTGAGTACATACAATTGTGCCATTGAGAAGCCTGTAAACTCTGATGCTTCTTTCATAGTCATCACTTTTTTGCCTTGACCTAGTCTACGCTCTAGACTATCCATCTTTCTGAATAATTTCTTGATAGAACCAAACTCTGAAAGAATTGCTGTGACCTCAAATAGAGTCATCTCAATCTTCTCAACTCTTTTCTGTAATGCATCTTCAATGCTGTTGTTGAAGTGCGATTTTTCTGGAATTGCTCCTGTACTAATGTCTTTGTTCATTATGATAAATTTTAATAGTTTATGGCAATAAAAATGCCTCTCGTCGGCGGTAGTTGTCCGCTAACGGGAGGCAAAATTACAGGGAGCTTATCCTTCTGGCACCATGCTCAGATTCATCTCAAGTGTATTCTCAAGTGCATTCTCAGGTGGCGCCGTTATAATTGTTGGATTACCTATTATTTTTTCTTATTCTTGGTATTTGTTCCACCAATGCAAGAATCTTAGCTTCGATGGATTCTAGCTCTTGATAACTGCATTCGTATACGCCCATTGACATGTTTCCTTGTTTCAATGGCTCTTTGGTTTTATGACTGGCTATCAACTCATGTTCAGAAATGACTTTCTGCCATGAGTAGGTGATATGTTTGAAATGATGCAAGGTGTGAAAGAAGAAGGCCATGCGTTTGATATCTCTGGCCATTAGAATTTGGGGTTTGCGTGGAATGCAATTAAACAGATCTTTCATATCATGTGGCGTAACAATGTCGGTGAAGATATGAACCTCGTTTGCAATTCTGGCTATAAGCTCCAATTTGTAGTTGTCGAATAGACATTCAAAATTGAGAACTGGCGGGATTGGGGTTTGTGGGTCTAGAATGAACCCGTTTTCAAGATGGCTATCTGCCAATAGAACGGATGGTGGCATTGCCATCATACCATTCATCATGTCAATCATCTGTTCAATGCTTTTATCACTGAAGTCTGTCTGATTGAAGAAATACTCTGTTAGAGCTCGGTTATTAAGCAGTAAATCTTCAATCATCCCAATATTGAGATTATGAAGATTTTTACTGTGTGCATCGTCCGCATCATGATGGAAATGGACGTTAATGAAATCTTTAGCAAACCTGACGTAATTCTTTTTCAGATTTACTACTTCGGCCAAGTAGATGACCCTTGCCTTGTGGCAAAGCTTATTTAATCCTGCCTTCCCACAATAAGGTTCCATCTTATGCGTAAGATGGTCCTTCAAATCTCTTTGCAAAAAGAGAGATAGAGAAATGATTTTTTCTCATGACGTTAATAATTTAAAATTAATATATTCTATCGTTTTGATAGATTCTATTTTTGTCTCATTGGTCTATTGAAGTGTTGTGCAATACTCAATATTTCAGGAGCATACGTTTCGTATATTCTTTTTTCTTTTACTGCGCCAAGTGCGGATTTAAGACTTCCTCTGTTCGGCGTTTCACCTTTTACGACAAAGCAGCATGATGTAGCTGCCCAATAGTCTTTGTTGGTAGGAGCGATAGCTGTATCTACAAAGTATGCTAGTTGGCGAAGATCTTTTAGCCAATTAATAGGTTGGTCGAATTCTTCTTTGCCAAATATAGCTAGCATCTGTTGTTCTGTTGTATCAGGGTCCACATATCCTTTTTTAATCAGTGACGAAAACATTGTTTTTATTCGTCGTGAACTAAACGGAGTTTTAAATTTTATGTCCTCGGATGGGCAAAATAAATCTGTGAAGTTTACATCGCTATAAAAATCTAGCATTTCTTGTATTGACTCAAGCTTTGGGTTTGGAATCTGAGTGGTATTCAGCATTTTTATATTCCATTGTTCCTCAAAAAGTACCCATCTACGTCGAAGAGGTATATTAATCCTAGTTCCAATGGCAAAAGCCAATGTCTTTAATTGGGCTCTCGACATGCCTTCTATGGGTTGGAATTTGTAATCTAGGTAGCCGGCTTCTTGTGCGTTGATCATTTCTTTTTCTGCACCAAGCTCATTCAGTCCCATTGTAATATTAAGGTTTCCACCGATAGACTGTTTCAAAACTCTATCAGCTCTGTCTTTCATATCACCCATAAGCGAAGTGTATTCATGAAGGAGTATTTGATGCTTTGAGGTTAGCTTTTCAGATTGTTCATTAAGGTAGTTTTGAAGAAAATCCAGGTCATCAACCTTCTCAATTTCTGCCCCTAATATTGGCTCAGAATGTGAAAGCCAGTATTCATAAACATCGTTAGCCCATTTGAGCATATCAGGCATAAGTTCTGCAATAGCAGATGGAACCAAGTCCATCTGCGTATTACCGTAATATCTTAATTGTTTTGAACTTCTGTTCATGCGTGCTAGTAATATAGCAGCTTGTCCACGGTGCTGTATCATACTATTTTTCTCCTAAATTTGGAATGAGTGATACGGCATCTTGTTTTCTCTTATCAAGCACTTTGGCGTAGATTTGAGTAGTGGCCAACTCTTTATGACCAAGAAGTTTTGATACAGTGTAGATATCTGCACCAAGCGACAACATCATGGTTGCGAATGTATGACGACCTGTATGGAAGGTGATATTCTTTGTAATCCCGGCAGTGAATGCCCACTTCTTCAATTCAAGAATAGTCCAAGCACTATATTTGAATGAACTGAACACTCTGTCGGTTGGTTTTCCTCGTTCGCCCATATATTGAACAGCTTGTTCATTTATATCAAGGTACTCTTGAGCCTTTGTCTTTTTCTGACGGAATACGATACGAGTGAAGCCATCGAAGTCTTGAACCTCTGACCACAGTAGCTTTTCAATATCACTTTTACGTAGACCTGTAAGGCAGGAGAATAGGAATGCTCTTTTAAGCCATGGATACATACAAGGAGTGGCAGTCAGATTTTTTATTTCTTCAACTGTCAAGTAAACACGTTCAACTTCCTCTTGCTTGAAGCCTTCAACGCCTCGCATTGGGTTAAATTGAATAACTCCATCTTCAAAGGCTTTGTTAATACAGCATCTTAGCTTATTGAAATAGGAGAGCTTTGAATTTTGCGAAAGACCTTGAAATACACTCTTATCCTTTTTATGCGTTACTTTATGACTATCCTTTTCTACTGTATTTAGGAAATCTTTGAATCCAAGAACCCATTCTTTGTTTATGTCTTTGAATGTTGTTTTCTCATCAGCATAGATTTCAAGGTATTTTAGACAGCTATGCCAGTTTCCCCAATTACCATCTGAATCGGGAGTCTTGTGTCTTTCTTCACACATGCTTCGATAGAATGATAGGAATGGGGTTTCTTCTGCATAGGGCTTTGGTAAGTCGTATTCAGTTCTAGAAAGCTCCAACTGTCTCTTTGAACGAATCGAAACAGCCAAATTATATGTCTGTCGGTTTTGTTCCTTGTCGGCAGGAGTTTTCTCTGGAATAAGGTACAGCTTCAAGAACTCGCGTGTACGCTTTCCATTGTAATAAATGTCTAGGAAGAGATGGACATTTCCATTGGCCAATTTCTTCTCACGGATTTTCACCGGTTCTTTTTTTTGCACGTTTTTGTCACTACTCATGGTTGCAAACTTTTAATAGTTTATAATCTAAAATGGCCTGTTTTGTCACCGGTGACAAAAATTGGCCTGTTTTGTCACCGATAACCGGGTCTGGTGACAAACTGGTGACAAAATTACGCCCAAAAAGGTAAAACGCCAAATTCTTTAAGATAAAATAAGAAACAAGCCGAAAATCAAGTAGTGTTGATTATCAGCATGTTACTTGCTTTATTAGTGTTTTGTTAGTGCTTTGTTTTCCCCTCAAAAACCCACTTCACTTTCCGATGCAGAA
>RZZX01000045.1 GCA_009929715.1 Bacteroidia bacterium | reverse complement strand
CCACTATAGTGGGACGATAAAACACTCGCTAACAAAACTAAATTCTTTCACGAAGAAAAAAGGACGTTCCTGTTAGTGAAAGGCATCTTTTTGCCTTTCAGACTGACGTTTATCTGTTTTTTGGGACTACGGAAACCGTACAAATATGAGGTTGGATTCCTTTAAGCTCGCATGCACTCTATGAGACCTCTTTTTAACCGCTTTTTAGTTAACTCATCGAAATGGACTCTTTGATTTAGAGAGAGCTTATCCATGGGGTTTTCGGATCGTTCCCTTTTTATATGAAGTCAACCAGCCGTTTAAATAGAATACCTCTCCAGATTTTTGGGGTTGATCCGTAATATTCTGTTTTTGATTGATTCTAAAAAAAGAAGAAGCCATTCTAAAAAGAACAGCTTCTGCCTTGAGACATGCACCCGCTGATGCACTACAAAGTACTATAATAAGTGAAAATATGTCTGAGTTAACGGAAATCTTTTAAGTCAGTTTGAAGCTGTTGGCGTGTAAAATAGATTCTACTTTTAACGGTTCCTATTGGTAAATCTAATTTCTCTGCAATCTCGCGGTATTTAAAGCCTGAAACGTGCATGGCAAAAGGAACTCGGTAGTCTCTTGGTAGCGAGTTGACCACTCGGCGCATCTCTTTTAAGTCATAAGCTTGCTCTGAATTTTCAAATCTGGTATCTTGTGACAGATTCAGATGATATAAGTTGTCTGTTCGGTCTACAAAGGTCTGGTCGCGCATCACTTTTCGGTAGTTATTAATAAAGATGTTGCGCATGATGGTATACACCCAGCCTCTGAAATTGGTGTCTGGCATGTATTTATCTTCATTATCCAAGGCTTTTAAAGAAGTTTCTTGCAATAAATCATTAGCTTCCTCTGCATCTGTCGTGAGTTTATGTGCAAAGCGTAGTAGTTCGCCTTGTATCTTAATAAGGTCTTTTTGGAAGCTCAAGCTTTTCATAGTTGATAACTTTTAGAGTGAGTAATTGAATTTAGTCTTTTGCTTTTCGCACTGCAAGTATAGGGGAGTTTAGGGAAAGCAGTGGGGGGTAGGCGTTTAGAATTAGGGGGAAAACTCTCAATTGAGAGTATTTGGTTGTTAATTGATAGATAACGGACGTTCTTTTTAAAACATCTGAGGACGTGTGGCTCATTTTTTTCTAATTTATTGGGGATAATTAAAAAGAAGACTTAATTTTGTAGCATTATTTTTTATGAATAAAGAATGGCTACGAACTCTTTTTTTTTAATTGATATTGATAAAATACTTCGGGAAAAAGCGCCGAAGCACTTTAAATACATCCCTCATTTTTTAATCGCTTATTTAAAGAAGATCATTCATCAAGATGAGATAAACGTCTTTTTGAACGAGTCGAGAGAGAAGACCGGGGTTGATTTTTTAGAGGCTAGCATGGCGTTTCTTGATATCAAAGTTGAAGTGAAGGGCTTGGAAAACTTATCGAAAGAGAGGTTATACACTTTCGTGTCCAACCATCCATTGGGTGGACAAGACGGTGTTGCTTTAGGCTATATCCTTGGGCGTTTTTATGAAGGGAATGTGAAGTATCTAGTCAATGACTTGCTGATGAACTTGCATGGGTTGGCACCTCTTTGTATACCTATTAATAAAACGGGTAAGCAAGCCAAGGATTTTCCTAAGATGGTTGAAGCCGGTTTTCAATCGAAGAGCCAGTTGATCATGTTTCCTGCCGGCTTGTGTTCTCGTAGAAGAAAAGGGGTGATACGTGATTTAGCGTGGAAGAAGACGTTCATCGTGAAAAGCGTCCAGGCGCAGCGGGATGTGGTTCCGATTCATTTTGGTGGTCGGAATTCTGATTTCTTCTATAACCTAGCTAATGTGTGTCAATTTTTTGGATTAAAAATGAATATAGCGATGCTTTATTTAGCCGACGAAATGTTTAAAAACCGTCATAAGACATTTACGGTAACCATTGGGAAACCGATCCCTTGGCAGACATTCGACAAATCACGAACGCCAGCGCAATGGGCCGAGTTTGTTAAAGAGAGCGTCTATAAATTGTAAATACCAGACTAATTAGAATAAATACAGATGGAGAGAATCATAGATCCCATAGAGAAGAGGTTGTTGAAAGCAGAGCTGACTGAGGATAAACGCTTGCGTATGACTAATAAGAGTAATAATCAAATTTATATTATTACGTACCAAGACTCGCCCAATGTGATGAGAGAGATAGCACGTCTGCGTGAAGTTGCTTTTAGAGCTGCGGGTGGAGGAACGGGCTTGTCTTTAGATATTGATGAGTTTGATACGATGGAGAATCCTTATAAACAACTCATTGTGTGGGATCCTGAAGCGGAAGAAATCCTTGGTGGTTATCGGTATATCTTAGGAACAGATGTTCATTTTGATGCTCAAGGTGCACCAATCTTGGCCACATCGCACATGTTTCATTTCTCGGAAGAATTTATAAAAGATTACCTTCCTATGACGATTGAGCTGGGGCGTTCTTTTGTTACATTAGAATATCAATCGACCCGTTCTGGGCGCAAAGGCTTGTTTGCTTTGGATAATCTGTGGGACGGGTTGGGAGCCTTAACCGTGGTGATGCCCAATGTGAAATACTTCTTTGGAAAGGTTACCATGTACCCGAGTTACCACCGCAAAGGGCGTGACATGATACTTTATTTCCTTAAAAAGCACTTTTTCGATAAAGACGGATTGGTGACTCCCATTGATGGTTTAAAGTTCGAAACCAGTAAGGATGAGTTGAAGGACATCTTTAAAGAGGACTCTTTTAAAGACGACTATCGCATCTTAAATGGAGAGATTCGGAAGTTAGGCTATAACATTCCTCCTTTGGTAAATGCCTACATGAGTTTAAGTCCTACAATGCGTATGTTCGGTACGGCCGTCAACCATGAATTTGGTGAAGTAGAAGAGACTGGTATTTTAATTGCTGTCGATGAGATTCTGGAAGAGAAGCGCATTCGACACATTCAAACGTTTATTGAAGAGCATCCGGAAGCTCTTAATCCAACTCCCGGAACTAAAGAAGTTTTTGCACCGAAAGTCTTTACACAGCAGGAAGGGAATTCCCATTAATTTTCCGATATAAATCCAGAGCAAAGACATCGGTCATGCCCGATATATAATCAAGTACCGCCTGTATTCTTTCATAGAGTATGGGCGATTTGATTGTATATTGGCTTGAGACGCGGTTGATCAGTAGCTTTGAATAAGCCTTTTCTGGTGCTAATATCGCTTCCGTCATCAACTCAAGGAGCGTTGTGATGACCTTGAATCCTGCCAATTCGATATCCAGTACGTCGCGCGATCGATAAATTTTATCCATTGAAATTTCCGAGCTTCGGCGATAAGCCCGATTGGCCCTCTCTGGTATATGTCCGATGAGTGACCCCTGGAATTGTCCCGATAGAATAGCCTCTTCCTCTTCCACAAAAACCTCCGTACAAGCCTTAATGAGTAAGCCGATAACGCTCGAACGTAAGTAAGCAATCTGTTCATTCGTATCGCTCACCAGTTGGCAGGTCTTTTCGATGCGTGCTTGTTTATCATCGGGGAAAAACGCCATCAAGATTCCTTTGGTCTCTTCGGTAGTAAGAATCTTTAGTTTATGTGCATCTTCAATATCCATCAACTGGTAACAGATGTCATCGGCAGCCTCTACCAGATAGACCAGCGGGTGTCTAGCATATTTCAGAGGGGCCTTGCTTAAGCAAATCAAACCTAAATCCGAAGCTATTTGTTGGAAACTTTCCTCTTCACTCGTGAAGAAACCGAATTTGGATTTTTTGCCCGCTAATTCCGAAGAGAAAGGGTATTTCACGATAGAAGCAAGTGTGGTGTACGTCATCGCAAATCCACCCTTCCGTCGCCCTTCAAATTGGTGTGTGAGCAATCTGAAGGCGTTTGCATTGCCTTCAAAGTGAATCAGATCTTCCCATTCGGCAGTTGAAAGCTGATCGCCATTGGGCTGTTTCTCTCTAAGCAGCTGCCCCCGTCCTTCAGAGAAGAAGGTCGAGATAGCTTGTTCGCCCGAGTGTCCGAATGGCGGGTTGCCCAAATCGTGTGCCAAACAAGCAGCCGAAACGATCGAGCCGATTTCAGGGAGGAGCGATTGGTGCAGTTCGGGATGTTTTTTCAAGAGAATTTGTGCCACATCATGTCCCAGTGAGCGCCCTACGCAAGAAACCTCAAGGCTATGTGTTAGTCTGTTATGTACAAAAACACTACCAGGTAAGGGGAAAACCTGTGTTTTGTTTTGCAAGCGCCTGAAAGGGGCCGAAAATATCAGCCGATCATAATCGCGTTGGAACTCTGAGCGGTTCTCTTGTCTTTTTTCATGGTACTCTTCCAAACCGAATCGTTTGGTCGATATGAGTAAATTCCAATCCATCATTTTTCTATCTCCTAAAGGGGGTTATTTGTCGTTATGGACATTATTTAACTGCAAACTTATACAAATTTCGGTTCAAAATGTGTATTTTCGCCCATTAAATAGAGTAATAAAGTGATATGAACGTTCAAGTTGTAAATAAATCCAAGCATCCTCTTCCGGCTTATGCTACAGAACTCTCTGCCGGGATGGATATTCGTGCTAATCTTTCTGAACCAATTATACTAGAGCCGATGCAGCGTTGCCTTGTGCCTACCGGTCTTTTTATCGCCTTGCCTCAAGGTTTTGAGGCTCAAATTCGTCCACGCAGTGGATTGGCTTTGAAGAAGGGGATCACTGTGCTTAATTCGCCTGGCACGATTGATGCCGATTATCGCGGAGAGATAGGTATTATTTTGGTCAATCTATCTGCAGAGCCTTTTGTGATCGAAGATGGTGAGCGCATTGCCCAGATGGTTGTGGCCCGTCATGAATCAGTCTGTTGGTCTGTTGCCGATTCTTTGGCGGAGACCGATCGGGGTGCCGGTGGTTTTGGTCATACCGGTAAAGAATAACAGAGACCTCTTCCGGATCGTATTATTTTATAGGGTTAGAATGATGAAAATGAGACACTATTTGGGGCTGGTTTGTGCCGTTCTTTTGCTGACCACTTCTTGCGCAACAAGGCGGCAAGGGGCGTTGGTTCATAGGCAGCCGGTTCAAACGCTTTCTGTCAGCGAACAGCGTAAATATGACTATTTCTTTTTAGAAGCGATGCGTATGAAGCACAAGCGGGCTTATGATACCGCTTTTAGTCTGTTGCAGCATTGTTTGGAGATTCATCCAGGTGCTTCTTCCGCCTTGTATGAAATGGCGCAATACTATCTCTTTTTGCGTCAGGTTCCGCAAGGGCAAGCTTCCTTGGAAAAGGCGGTTGCAGCTGATCCAGACAACTATTGGTACAGCCAAGGGCTTGCCGCTTTGTACCGGCAACAAGATGAAACGGAGAAAGCCATTCGTCTTTATGAAGCGATGGTGGTCCGTTTTCCCGATCGACGCGATCCATTACTCAATCTGTTAGATCTTTATAACCGCCAAGAGTCTTATACGCAGGTCATTGCCACGTTGAATCGATTGGAAAAAAAGATGGGAAAAAACGAGCAACTCACGATGGAGAAGTTTCGCATTTATCTTCAGATGAAAAACGATAAAAAAGCGTTTCAAGAAATAGAGAGTTTGGTTCGAGAATACCCCATGGACATGCACTATCAGGTCATGCTTGGTGATGTGTATCTAGAACATGGAAAGACGCAGGAGGCTTATGAGGTTTACCAGAAGGTTTTGAGTGTGGAGCCTGATCATGCGATGGCGCTCTTTTCGATGGCCTCTTATTACGAGCAAGTGGGACAAACTGATTTATATAAACAGCAGCTAGATACGTTGCTTCTGAATAAGAAGGTCGATTCTGATACCAAAGTCAATGTCATGCGGCAATTGATCGTGGGGAACGGTGGGGAAGAAAAAGACAGTTTGGAGATTATCAACCTCTTTGAGCGGATGATGAAACTGGATACGGAAGATGCACAAATCCCGATGCTCTACGCCCAATACTTGTTGTCTAAAAACATGGAAGCGGCTTCTATCCCCGTTTTGGAACAAATTGTGCAAATAGACCCGACCAACAAGGCGGCTCGTTTGATGCTCGTTAGTTCGGCTGTTAAGAAGGAGGATTACAAGCAGATCATTAAAGTCTGTGAACCTGGCATAGAAGCTTCGCCGGAAGCGTTGGAGTTCTATTACTATTTAGCCATCGCTTATAACCAAGCTGAACAGCCCGATAGTGTTCTGCGGGTCTGCAACAAAGCCTTGACACAAGTCGATGGGTTGACCAAAAAAGAGATTGTCTCTGATTTTTATTCGATGATGGGTGATGTGTATCATACTAAAAAACAGATGCCCGAAGCTTATGCCGCCTACGATTCCGCTTTAGTTTATAATCCGGCTAATATAGGGGCTTTAAATAATTATGCTTATTACCTTTCTGTGGAGCGCCGTGATCTGGACAAAGCGGAAGAGATGAGTTATAAGACAGTGAAAGCAGAGCCAAAGAATGCCACCTATCTGGATACTTACGCTTGGATTCTTTTTGAGAAAGGGAATTATGCGGAAGCTCGCATTTACATTGATGAGGCGGTGAAGAATGATGCGACGAAAAGTGGTGTCATCATAGAACATTGCGGCGACATCTATTTTATGGTTGGCGATGTGGATAGCGCATTGAAATACTGGAAGCAGGCTTTAGAGGCTGGTAGTGATTCAAAAATGTTGAAGCGGAAGATTGAAACGAAGAAATATATAGCAGAATGAGAAAAGGACTTTACTTATTGATCGTACTCTTAGTGCTAGTTGGGTGTAAGAGTGTGAAACAAGTTGCCACGCCGGTGCCACTTTTTTTATCTTCAAAGGTACAACTTGCTATTCCTCAAGGTGACAACCTCTTGACTATTGGTGGAACGATGAAGTTGAAAACGCATCAATGTGTGCAGATCTCTTTGCTGATGCCTCTTATTCGTTCGGAGGTAGCGCGTATAGAAATAACGCCCGACGAAGTGCTTTTGGTGGATCGGATGAATAAGCGTTATGTGCGTGCTCGAAGATCGGAAATAGAAGCGGCTGTCTCTAAGAAAGTGGAATTTTCTCGTTTGGAGAAGCTATTGGTTGATGCCTCACTTCCTGGTGGAAAGCGTGAGATGACCGGCAAGGAGCTAGGCATTCCTTCATTGGAAAAAGCGAAATTAAAATTATATGATTTTACAGATCGGTCTATCACGATAACGCCGACAGAACTCTCTTCCAGATACACACAGGTTTCGCTGGAAGAACTTATGACCATGTTGACTAAAATACTATGAGACGTTTTTTATTGATTTTAGGTGTTTGCTTATGGTGCGTTTTTCCACTCTTAGCGCAGTCTAATAAGCTTATAAAAGAGCTTGAGAGTAAACGTGGAACGCTTCAGAAACAGATTGCTGCCACAGAAGGGTTGTTGAAGAACACCAAAAAAGATGTGGGCAGTCAGCTTAGTAGCTTATCGGCATTGACGGGACAGATTGTGGAGCGCAAACGCTACATCAATGTTATCAATCGAGATATGACCCTGTTGACGAAAGAGTTGAATACGTTGACGCGTCAATTAAAACGTTTGCAAAGTGACTTGAGAAGTAAAAAGAACAAGTATGAAGCCTCGGTTGAATATTTGTATAAAAATAAATCGATCGAGGAAAAACTGCTGTTTATCTTCTCGGCAAAGAGCTTTTCTCAGACTTATCGACGCTTGCGCTATGTGCGTGAATATGCCAATTATCAGCGGATTCAAGGTGAGGATATCCTGAAAAAGCAGGAGCAGGTGCGTTTGAAGAAACGTGAGCGTGAACGGGTGAAACGAAGTAAGGAGACTCTTTTGAAAGAGGGTGAAACTCAAAAGCAGAAACTCGAAGAGCAAGAGAAAGAGAAAAAGGCCATTGTGGTGAGCCTTAAAAGTAAACAAAGGGGGCTTCAAAACGAGATTAATAGAAAACGCCGTGAAGCACAACAATTGAATAAACGGATTGATCAGCTTATCTCTCTAGAGATTGAACGTGCCCGCAAGCGTGCTGAAGAGGAGGCTCGCAAAGCGGCTAAGAGGGAAGAAGCGGAGCAAAAAGATCATTCTTCGACCGATAAGAAATCGCCTCGTAAGAGTAAACCGTTGGAGGCGTATAGCATAAGTAAGGCCGACCGGGAGTTATCGGGTAATTTTGTCTCTAACAAGGGGCGATTGCCCATGCCGATTTCGGGATCTTATATCATAACCAGCCGTTTCGGGGCGTATGCTGTGGAGGGTTTGCGTAATGTGAAACTCGATAATAAAGGGTTGGATATTCAAGGTCAGCCAGGGGCGCATGCGCGTGCGATCTTTGATGGTAAGGTGGCAGCGGTGTTCCAGCTCAACGGGTTGTTTAATGTCTTGATTCGTCACGGTAGCTATATCTCGGTTTATTGCAACCTCTCTTCGGCTAGTGTGAAATCGGGTGATGCGGTTAGAACGCGCCAAACCATTGGGACTGTTTTCTCTGATGGATCTGATGGTGGTCGGACCGTCTTACATTTCCAACTTCGTAGGGAGAGAGAGAAGCTGAATCCGGAGCCTTGGCTCGATCGTTGATCGACATCTATCTTTATATAAAGAGGGTAGTCTACGAAAGAATAATCAAAAAGAGCAGAGGGCTCGTGTAGAATAAAATCAGACACGAGCCCTCTGCTTTTTTCGGCAACTTCCCTCTAGAGGGTTAATCCATCTAAGAACGTGAGATAAAGCGTTATTGCCTCTTCAATCTCTTTGATCATGATGTATTCATCGGCCGTGTGTGAACGTGAAGAGCGTCCCGGACCTATCTTAACTGAAGGGAAAGTCATCAGTGCTTGATCCGATAAAGTAGAAGAACCGAACGGGACTCGTCCTGCTTGAACGGCCCGTTGTACAAACGGGTGGTTCGGATCTATTTGTGACGAGTTCAATCGGAAAGAACGTGCTTCTGCCCGACAGCTGATTTGAGTACTAATCTCTTTAAGGAGCTCTTCATTGGTATAGCAGCCGTTACTTCTTATATCCACTACAAAAGTACATTTGTCGGGTACGACATTATGCTGTGTACCGGCATTGATCATTGTAACTGCCATGTTCACAGCCCCTAGTTGGCTCGATTCTTTTCCGAATCGATAGCTGCGAAACCAAGCAAGGTCGTCCAAAACTTGGTATATTGCATTCACTCCTTCGTTTCGGGCGGCATGTCCCGCTTTGCCGGTAGCTGTTACATCGATTACCATCAATCCTTTTTCGGCAATGGCCGGTTGCATCTCCGTTGGCTCGCCGACTACAGCAAAAGTGATTGGCGGAAGCGTCGGTAAGACGCTTTCGATCCCCTCTTTGCCTGAGATCTCCTCCTCGCAAGAGGCCAGAAAGATCAGGTTGTAAGTTTGAGTGGTGCGACATAGTTGCAGGAACACCTGTAGAAGAGAAACCACACTTGCGCCAGCATCATTACTTCCCAAACCATAGATTTTACCATTCTCCTCGTGTGGCTCGAACGGTCTTTTTCGCCAGCCGTTGACCGGTTTGACAGTATCGATGTGTGAGTTGAGTAGAATCGTTGGCTTCTTTAAATCAAACATCGGACTTAAACACCAGACATTGTTGCCTTTACGGCCTGTTTGCATCCCTTCCGCTTCAATGAAATTCTGAAGGAAATCGGCCGCATCTTTCTCCTCGCGGCTGATGGACGGTATGCTGATAAGCGATTTGAGTAGTGTAATCGCTTCTGTTGTTAAATAGGGGATATCATATTTCATGCTGCAAATTTACTGATTATTATGTAAAAAGACGATAGTTCCAAATAAAACTAATACCTTTGTGCTGATTTACAAAACTATATCCTATGACTTATCATCATTTATCTGTCCTAGTCCATCGCCGGGCTGAAAAGTATGGCGAAAGAGCCGCTTTGAAATATCGCGACTATAAGACAGCACAGTGGATTCCGATTACGTGGAATCAATTCTCACGAACAGTACGTCAGACAGCCAGTGCCCTTGTGGCCTTGGGGGTCGAAGAGGAAGAGAACATTGGTCTCTTCTCACAAAATAAGCCTGAATGGTTCTATGTTGATTTTGCTGCATTTGCCAATAGAGCGGTGACTATCCCATTCTATGCAACTAGCTCCTCGGCTCAGGCTCAATACATTATCAATGATGCGCAGATCCGTTACCTGTTTGTCGGAGAGCAATACCAGTACGATGCAGCTTTCCGTATTTTAGGTTTCTGCTCATCACTGAAGCAGCTCATCATCTTCGATTCATCGGTGGTCAAAGACCCACGTGACGTCTCTTCCATCTATTTTGAGGATCTGCTAAAGCAGGGTGAGGGCTTGCCTCATAACACGTTGGTCGAGGAACGGACAGCCAGAGCATCATTTGATGACTTGGCCAACATCCTTTATACCTCTGGTACTACCGGTGAGCCTAAGGGGGTGATGTTACACCACTCTTGTTACCTGGAGCAGTTTAAAACACACGATGAGCGACTCACCACCATGTCCGACAAAGATGTGTCGATGAATTTCTTGCCGTTGACTCATGTGTTCGAGAAGGCTTGGTGTTACCTTTGTATCCATAAAGGAGTTCAAATCTGTATCAATCTCCGTCCGGCGGATATTCAGAATACCATCAAAGAGATACGTCCCACGCTGATGTGTAGTGTCCCACGTTTTTGGGAAAAGGTCTATACCGGGGTGCAGGAGAAGATTAATGAAACCACCGGTGTGAAAAAGGCATTGATGCTCGATGCGATCAAGGTTGGTAAGGTGCATAATCTGGATTACCTGCGTTTAGGTAAAACACCTCCTTTGATGAACCAATTGAAGTACAAGTTCTATGAGAAGACCATCTACTCGCTGCTCAAAAAGACCATTGGTATTGAAAACGGTAATTTCTTCCCGACAGCTGGTGCTGCCGTTCCCGATCAGATTAATGAGTTTGTGCATGCCGTAGGCATTAACATGATTGTGGGTTATGGATTGACAGAATCTACCGCTACCGTTTCGTGTGCTCTCCCTACGAGGTATGAGATTGGATCTGTGGGTCATGTCTTGTTGGGTATTGAAGTTAAGATTGGTGAGAACGATGAGATTCTTCTTCGTGGAAAGACAATCACGAAAGGGTATTATAAAAAGCCACGTGCTACGGCCGAGGCGATTGATGCCGACGGTTGGTTTCATACAGGTGATGCTGGTTACTTCAAGAATGGCGAGTTGTTCTTGACCGATCGAATCAAGGATCTGTTCAAAACATCGAATGGGAAGTACATTGCCCCACAAGCTTTGGAAACGAAGTTGGTGATTGATCGTTACATCGATCAAATCGCTGTGATTGCCGATCAGCGTAAGTTCGTTTCGGCTCTGATTGTGCCGGTTTATGAATTTGTTGAGGCTTATGCCAAGGAGAAAGAGATTACCTATGATAGTCGCCAGGAGTTGCTCCAACACCCTAAAATTGTGGGCTTGTTCCGTGCCCGTATCGATACCCTTCAACAGCAGTTTGCCCACTATGAACAGATTAAGCGTTTTACACTGCTCGACGAACCGTTTAGTATGGAGCGTGGTGAGCTAACCAACACGCTGAAGTTGAAACGTTCCGTTGTAAGTACGAATTACAGTGAACTTATCGAGAAGATGTACGAGGAGTAATCAGAGCTTGTCGAAGTAAAGACCCAACCCTCGTTGTATACGGACGGGTTGGAATACATAAGAAAGAGGTAGGAAGAGCTCAATGAGTCTCTTTCTACCTCTTCTGTTTAGACTCTTAATAACCCTGTTGATAAGTGACCAAAGAGCTATCGCATCGTCTTTTAATAACCGAAGATCTGTTCCTGAGTGAGTTCTTCAATCGGACCCACCGTTTTGAGTTTCTCCAGATCAAGTTCTTTCTTGTCGCCAAGAATACAATACGTATACGTCCGCCCTTTAATCCATTTTTTCTGGAAATCGATGACATCCTTCAACGTCATGTGTTGAGCATCCTGATACAGTTTAATTCGTGCATCGATCTCTTGTCCGAGATCCTGTGCATTGATGTAACTCCAAATCACATCCGCTTTGATAGTCCGATCAGTACGTAGGCGAGTCAGCAAAGCCTCTTTAGCCAATGTAAATGCCGCTTCAGATTCCGGCATCTGGTTTATAATATCGTTGAACGTACTAATGGCATCGATCATCTTATCGTTTTGCGTGGCGATATGCGTCCGCACGGTATACGGATCTCTCAGCAGTTTAGGAGCCACGATACCGGCCCAAGCCGAGTAAGCCAACCCACGACTTTCGCGCATCTCTTGGAACACAATGGAATTCATTCCCCCACCGAAGTACTCATTATACATCTGTCTGACCGGTTCGATAGCAGCATCGAACTTCTCGTTGCGGTTAGAAAGCTGAGCCATGTAGATCTGTTTGGCCTCATACGGTGCAATCAAGACCCTTGTAGTCGGTGTTTCAAGAGGTCTGAATAGCTTCCCTGCGGGAACATCCTTAAGAGTTTCCGGTAAGCGATGGTACGCATTGATGCTCTTCAGTAACTCCTGTTCTGAGTTCGGTCCATAATAAAGAATGCGGTGCTTGTAACCACTTTGTTGGCGGATACGGTCTACCAATTCTTGCGGATTCATCGCTTGAAGCTCAGCCTCCGATAAGAGATTGGTGGTTGCCGATTCCGCTCCGTAAGTACCGTAGCTAACCAATCGGTTGAAGTTCTGTGCCTGATTAAGCTTACTATTTTTGCGTCCTTTCAGAATATCGCCGACCAAATTCGTATAAGCCTCTTTATTCACCTGTGCATCGGCGAGCAACTTTTCGAAAAGCTGCATAGCAGGCACCATGTTCTCATTCAATCCCGACAGAGTTATGTACGTCCGCTCGTTGCCCGGATAGACACTGAAGTTGCATGCTAAGCGGTAAAACTCACTCTTAACCTGTTCCGGAGTCATATCCGACGTGCCGAGATAATCCAAATAATCGAAAGCAGTTCCCAGTGCCTTATCCTGATTATTTCCCATATCGAAGACATAAATCAGTTGGAAGAGCTCGTTGGTTGTATTCTTCTTATACAAAACCGGCACATGAGCCTTAGCCGTGAACTGTGTCAGATCTTTTTTGAAGTCGAGGAACACCGGTTCGATCGGCTCAACAGGACTTGTTTGTATTGCTTTGAGGAAAGGGCTTACCGCATCACGATTCATCACGATAGGAGTAATGCTCGGTTTCGCTATCTTCTTCTCATCCGGGTTCTTTCCTTGTTTTTTATAGATCACAGCAAGATTCGTATCCTTTAAATAAGTCTGTGCGAAAGCCACAATATCCTTCTTTGTCAGCTTACTCATGCGATCTATGGCAGTCACCTCATCGGCCCACTTTGTTCCATTAATAAATGATTCCACGAACATATCTGCCCGTCCTTCATTGCTCTCCATCTGGCGGATCAGTTGCAGCTTAAAATTATTAATGTTAGCTTGTAGCACCTTTTCATCGAATGCGCCAGAGCGAAGTTTCTTCACCTCCTCTAGAAGAAGCGTTTTCAGTTCATCTAAAGTCTGTCCCTGTTTGGGGCGTGCCTGCAT
This sequence comes from Bacteroidia bacterium, assembly GCA_009929715.1. Classification (GTDB taxonomy): domain Bacteria; phylum Bacteroidota; class Bacteroidia; order Bacteroidales; family Bacteroidaceae; genus Bacteroides. The sequence continues at coordinate 7,383 of RZZX01000045.1, read as the reverse complement.
GAGGAACACCGAGTAATCGGACATAGCCATGGGATAACAATAAGCCGATAGAGCTTTTTGTTGTTGGTTGATATCCAAGTCGATCAAGCCAGCTTTGCCATTATAAAGGATCTGTGAAGCCACTTGGAGCGTTTCGTAAGCTCTGCTCGAAGCAGCCGGGAAGCGCCAAGCCAATGCGATACTTTCGGCATCGGGGCCTAAGACTTCGCGAACAATGGGAGCTTTTATCGGCGTCTCTTTAGGCAGATTCAACCGTGGAAGTTGTTTGTTTGGGCGCATACCGCCAAAATACTTATCGATGGTAGCCACTGTCTTGTCTGGATCGAGATCGCCCGAGAGGCAGACAGCCATATTGTTCGGCACATACCACGTTTTGTGATACTTCTTAATGTTGGTGATAGAAGGATTTTTCAAATGCTCCTGCGTTCCCAATACCGTTTGTGTGCCATAAGGGTGGTGTGGGAAAAGAGAAGACAACACCGCTTCGTAGACCTTGCGTGGGTCTTTAGTAAGCGACATGTTTTTCTCTTCGTACACCGTTTCTAGTTCCGTGTGGAACCCACGGATCACGTTGTTTTCAAAACGGTCGGCCTGTATCTTAGCCCAATTGTCCACTTGATTAGAAGGGATATCTTCCACATAAACCGTTTGGTCGAAAGCCGTGTAGGCATTAGTCCCTGTAGCACCGATGGCTGCCATCAGCTTATCATACTCATTGGGGATCGCATATTTTGAGGCTTCGTAAGACAAACTGTCGATAACGTGGTAAATGGCTTGGCGTTTAGCCTCGTCTTTTGTTTGTCGGTAGTTCTCAAACTGCTGTTCGATCTGATCGAGCAATAACTTTTCGGCGGCATAGTTCTGTGTACCGAATTTCTCAGAACCTTTAAACATCAAGTGTTCAAAGTAGTGTGCCAGTCCGGTAGTCTCTTTCGGGTCGTTCTTTCCACCCACACGCACAGCGATGAAGGTTTGGATACGAGGCGTCTCTTTGTTGACCGTCAGGTAGATTTTCAACCCATTGTCGAGGGTGTAGATGCGTGCCTTGAGCGGATCGTTAGGCACCGTTTCATAGGGGTAATGCTTTTGAGCACTACAAAAACTTGACGCTGTGATGAGTATCAGCGACAAGAGAAAAGTGGTTAATCGTTTGTTCATACTCGTATAACAATTTAATGATGTCAACAAAGGTAAGAGAATTTTTGTGTATCTTTGCACCTTGAAATGAATAATTTATGCAATAAAATAGGGATCTTATGATTACAATTGAACAATTAAAAGACGTGAAAGAGCGCACTGATGCGCTGAGGAGGTATCTTTGACGTCGACGGGAAGAAAATTCAAGTCGAAGAAGAACAATTAAGAACGCAAGCTCCGGGCTTCTGGGATGATCAGAAAAAGGCTGAGGCTCAGATGAAGTTGGTTAAAGATCTTCAGAAATGGATCGATGGCTATCAGGAGCTGCAGACCATGGCTGATGAGCTAGCCCTTGCGTTCGATTTTTATAAAGAAGAGTTGGTTAGCGAGCAGGAGGTCGATGAGGCCTATGCGAAGGCGTATGCCGCCGTTGAAGCACTAGAACTGAAGAACATGCTTCGTGAAGAGGCTGATCAGATGGATTGTGTGCTGAAGATTAACTCGGGTGCGGGTGGTACCGAAAGCCAGGATTGGGCTTCTATGCTGATGCGTATGTACCTGCGTTATGCCGAGATGAATGGGTATAAGGCAACGATTGCCAACCTTCAGGAAGGTGATGAGGCTGGTATTAAAACGTGTACGATCAACATCGAAGGTGGCTTTGCGTATGGCTATCTGAAGGGGGAGAATGGGGTGCACCGTTTGGTGCGTGTGTCGCCTTATAATGCACAAGGTAAGCGAATGACCTCCTTTGCCTCGGTCTTTGTTTCGCCTTTGGTCGACGACTCTATCGAGGTGAATATCGAACCGGCTCGTGTCTCTTGGGATACTTTCCGTTCGGGAGGAGCTGGTGGACAGAATGTTAATAAGGTGGAGTCTGGTGTTCGTTTACGCTATCAGTATACTGACCCTTACAACGGTGAGGAGGAGGAGATCTTGATTGAGAACACCGAGACACGTGACCAGCCGAAGAACCGCGAGAATGCCATGAGGCAGTTGCGCTCTATCTTATATGATAAGGAGTTGCAACACCGTATGGCAGAACAGGCTAAGGTGGAGGCCGGCAAGAAGAAAATTGAGTGGGGATCGCAGATTCGGAGTTATGTCTTCGATGATCGCCGCGTGAAGGATCACCGCACCAACTACCAATCGTCCGATGTGAACGGTGTGATGGATGGTAAATTGGAAGGCTTCATTAAGGCTTATCTGATGGAGTTCTCTTCGGAAGAGGAGTAAACGCCAACTGAAATAGAGGTGTATAGCCCGGTTAAACTCGAATTTAATCGGGCTATATTTTTGGATAGTTGGTTTTTTTAGTTTTACTTTGTTTCTGTTGAACTTAAACAGTAAAGATATGAACAGCAGTAAACGAAAAGAAGCGCAGAGCAAGAAAGAGGAAGCGCAAGCTAAACGCGTATTGAAGATTATCATGGTGGCTTTGGCCGCATTGGCCTTGGTTATGCTGATAGGATTCTCTTTCTTCGCTTGATCGGTTCGCCACAGATTTTACTAACTTTTGGGTTTTAGGGTGAGGTTTGTGGCGAATTTTTGCTCTCTTGGAGTCTGTTTCATACTTTTGTCTTTTGATTGTCACCTTTTTGTAGTACTCTTGTTTTATTTTTGCAAAAAAAGATTAAACGGTTGTTCATGAAGATATTTTATAGCGTAATCATTGGTTTGTGTTTAACTACAAGTGCTTTGGCTCAAGTCAAAGTCGATGCTGAAGATGGAAAGAAGTTGGATAAGAAAGAGATGGAGGTAAAGGATTATTTACCGGAAATTCATGGTACCATTCGTGGGAAATATGAGTATCAGACTGAGCATGGCGAAAGTCGTTTTCAGGTGCGTAATGCCCGGTTTAGCCTCTCTGGTAATGTGCATCCGCTCGTGGCTTATAAGGCTGAAATAGACTTGTCCGATGAGGGGGCTATCAAGATGCTCGATGCTTATACGCGCTTGTTTCCGCTGAAGAACTTCAACTTTACAATTGGGCAAATGCGTGTGCCTTTTACAATTGATGCGCACCGATCACCTCATCAACAGTATTTTGCGAATCGCTCTTTTATTGCTAAACAGGTGGGCAATGTGCGCGACGTGGGGTTTGCAACGGCTTATCAGATTGATAAAGGTGGGCGGTATGTTTTTGAAGGAGGCTTTTTCAATGGGTCTGGACTGACTAATCAGAAGGTGTGGCATAAACAGATGAACTATTCCTTGAAAGCACAGCTTTTCCCGTGTAAAAACTGGAACCTGACACTGAGTACACAGCTCATTCAACCGGAACATGTGCGTATTAACATGTATGATGTGGGGGCGTTTTATGAGTCAGAACGGTGGCATGTGGAGGCGGAGTATCTTTATAAGCGCTACCGCAAGGGGGCGTTTAAGCCGGTTCATGCGCTGAATGCGTTTGTTAATTACGATCAGCCACTGAAGTCGGCTTTCAATAAAATCTCTTTTTTACTTCGTTATGATAGGATGACCGATCATAGTAATGGATGGGCCGATGAAGAGTCGCATTTGTTGGTGGTGGATGATTATGCGAGGCAACGGGTAACCGGCGGGGTCACTCTGAGCTTGTCTAAGGCTTTCATTGCTGATATCCGACTGAATGTGGAGAAGTATTTCTATAAAAATGGGGCGGTGCCTAAACCTTCTGAGGGGGATAAAATTGTGATTGAATTTATGACGCGTTTTTAATAACATCGTATCTTTGCACTATGGCAATAGAAATTGAACGTAAGTTTCTGGTAGGGGGCGATTTTAAATCGTTGGCTTTCTCCAAAAGTAGAATCATTCAGGGGTATATCAGTACGGCACATGGGCGTACTGTGCGGGTGCGCATCCGCGATGGTAGAGGGTTCTTAACCATTAAGGGGCCAACGGATGTTTCGGGGTTGAGCCGGTATGAGTGGGAGAAGGAGTTGCCTCTGAAGGAGGCTGAGGAGCTGATGGCGCTTTGCGAGTATGGCATCATCGATAAGGTGCGTTACTTGGTGCGAAGTGGACGGCATGTCTTCGAGGTGGATGAGTTTTTTGGCGATAACTTCGGACTGATTGTGGCTGAGGTGGAGCTTTCTAGTGAGGATGAATGTTTCGAGAAACCTGCTTTCTTAGGTGCTGAGGTGACGGGTGAACGACGGTATTATAACTCTCACCTGATGAAAAAGCCTTATAAGACTTGGCCGGATAGCCTGTAAGAGCTCTGATCGACTTTTCTTAAAAGGGGTGTTTTCAAGTGTGCCGACCAACTTTTCTGTGGAAAATGTGGGCGGCTTTTTGAATTAAATCGTATATTTGTTTTTATACACAGTTAGATTAGGAGTTATGGAACAATTATATGCGTATTTACCTCGTGAGTTGGTTACGTTTATTCTCGTCACGTTGTTTTCGTTATTGATCGGATTGTCTCAGCGGCGCATCAGCTTGAAACGAGAGGGAGAGGCCACGCTGTTTGGTACCGACCGCACGTTTACGTTTATCGGCATCTTGGGGTATTTGCTTTATATTCTTGACCCCACTGAACTACGCTTATTTATGGGAGGTGGATTGGTGTTGGGGGGGCTTTTAGGACTCAACTATTATGTGAAACAGAGCCAATTTCATGTCTTTGGGGTGACTACCATTATTATTGCACTGATAACTTATTGCATTGCTCCCATTGTTTGCACCCAACCATCCTGGTTTTATATTATGGTTATTGTAACGGTTTTGTTGCTCACTGAATTGAAACATACATTCACTGAGTTAGTGCAGCGGATGAAGAATGATGACATGATTACTTTGGCGAAGTTCTTAGCTATCAGCGGGATTATTTTGCCTATTCTTCCCAATGAACCCATTATACCTGGAGTCAGTCTGACTCCTTATTCTATTTGGCTCACGACCGTGGTGGTCTCGGGTATCTCTTATTTTTCTTATCTCTTGAAGCGGTATGTTTTTCGCGAATCGGGCGTTTTGGTTTCGGGTGTTTTAGGTGGGTTGTACAGTAGTACGGCAACCATTTCTGTGCTTGCTCGAAAGAGCAAAATGGCGTCGGATGAGGATGCACCAGAGTATGTGGCGGCGATGCTTTTGGCGGTGAGTATGATGTTTCTTCGGTTTATGATTCTTATTTTCATCTTTAGCAGGGAGGCGTTTAGTGCTATTTATCTTTATCTACTCCTGATGGCTTTGGTGACGGCATCGGTGGCTTGGTATATTCATTCGCGGCACCGGAGTGTGAAGGACGCCGAAACGGAGGAGGAGGATAGCAATAATCCTTTGGAGTTTAAGGTGGCTCTCATTTTTGCAACGCTCTTTGTTGTTTTTACTTTGTTGACGCATTATACCTTGGTTTATGCGGGTACGGGCGGATTGAATGTGTTGTCGTTTGTCTCGGGTTTGAGTGACATTACCCCTTTTATCCTCAATCTATTGCAAGGTACGGGAAGTGTTCCGGTCTCTGTGGTAGTGGCTTGTTCTTTGCAAGCGATGGTGAGTAATATTATCGTCAACATGTGTTATGCGCTCTTTTTCTCCGGTCGCTTAAATCCTTTGCGGCAGTGGATATTGAAAGGCTTTGGAGGGGTTATTGTTCTTAATCTTATCCTTTTGGTTATCCTCTATCTCTTTTAATTTTTTTTGATGTTTATTGTTTTGTTTTGTCGAGTCATCAGCAGTTATTTATTTATTTTTGGTACTTTGTTGTAATGTTTTAGCCAAATTGGCGTCTAGTATAGAGACTGACTTAATAACAATCATATCATGAGACAAAAACTGCTGCTGTTAGCTTTAACAGTTCTTTGTTCTGCGGTGAGTTTAGCTCAATCACAGAACGCATTTACCGTGAAAGGTGTTCTTCTAGATTCGTTGACTAATGAAGGAGAGCCTTACGCGACGATTAGAATCGTAAAGAAGAGTGCGCCGCAAAAAGCCATTAAAATGGCTGTGACCCGTGCGCAGGGTAAATTCCAAGAGCGTTTGGCGGTTCCACCAGGCGATTATCTGCTTACGATTACCTCTATTGGAAAATCACCTGTTGTCAAAGCGTTTGCTCTGAAATCGACGGAGAAGGTGGTCGACCTTGGAACGCTCTATACCTCGGATGATGTTAATCAGCTTAAAGGGGTTGAAGTGGTTGCACAGAAACCTTTGGTGAAGGTGGATGTGGATAAGATAGAATATAATGTTGAGGATGATCCGGACTCTAAAACGAATAATGTGCTGGAGATGCTTCGGAAGGTGCCTTTGGTGACGGTCGATGGTGAAGATAATATCCAAGTGAACGGGAGCAGCAGCTTTAAGGTGCATGTCAACGGTAAGCCTAATACGATGATGAGTAATAACCCGAAAGAGGTGTTGAAGAGTATGCCGGCCAATGCCATTAAACACATTGAGGTCATCACGTCGCCTGGTGCGAAGTATGATGCCGAAGGGGTGGGAGGTATTTTGAATATTGTGACAACGAGCGGTGGCATCGAAGGGTATACGGCTAACCTTCGGGTTGGAGCGACTAATAGCGGAGCCAATGCGGGTGGTTATGCCACGGTGAAGAAGGGTAAACTGACGGTTTCGGCCAACTATAGTTTTAATTATAACGATAATCCTCGGGGGTATAACACCAATATGCGGGAGAATTATCAGTCCGATATGGAGAGGTATTTGGAATTTGATGGTAGCTTTAAGGGGAAGGGTTGCTTTCAGTATGGTAGCTTAGAGGCGAGTTATGAGATTGATACCTTGCGCTTGGTGAGCTTGTCGTTTGGCTTGTATGGTGGCGGAAATGATAATACGACCGACGGCCGGACAACGATGTTTGGGGCGAATCATTCCGATGTGGCTTATCGTTATTCTAATTTTGGTTTCTCAGATAATTCTTGGTATTCTATATCGGGGAATGTAGATTATCAGCGGGTGTCTAAGAAGAATAAACAACGCATGCTGACTTTTTCTTATCGACTAAATTCTAACCCGCAGACCACCGACTCGAAAACGCTTTATGATGGGTTTGAACCAGAAGGTGATCGGGAGGCTCTTTGCAAGCGTTTGTTGCTTTCGGATAATAAGACGGATGGTAAAAGTAATACGTTCGAAAATACGTTTCAAGTGGATTACACCACGCCAATTGGGAAAATACATACCATAGAGACTGGGGCGAAGTATATCTTATTCAAGTTTCGCAAGTTAATGAGATATGTTGACATGATGGCATAAAAAAAGGCATAGGAGTTTCTGTATGTTGCAGAAAATGAGTAAATTTAAAGT
>RZZX01000044.1 GCA_009929715.1 Bacteroidia bacterium | reverse complement strand
GAGGCCTTACTTTTCAAAAACAAAACCCGAAGCACCATTTTAAAGGGCTTCGGGAAGGATTTCTATGCTGTTTTGAGTTTTACCGGACAGCAATAATTCTTTTTAGTATATTCCGCAGCTGTGTAGTACGCACTTGAATACCAATTGACCACTGCTTGTGCTGTAGAGATAACCGTTTCATAGTAATTTCCCCAGCGCATTAAATCTGTGCGGCGATGCCCTTCAAAAGCCAACTCATACGCACGTTCTTTGCGAATAGCTGTTCTGAACTCCTCTTGTGTCATGTCGGCTGTTAGATCAGAGATCGAGTTGGCCGTTGTGATAGGAAAGCCAAATCCGCGGCGACGTACCATGTTTACAGCAGTATAAGCATCTTGAGTGGGTCCGTTTTGCCATTCGTTTAAAGCCTCTGCATAGAGTAGTAAGACATCTGCATAACGTAAAACATACCAGTTGATGTTCGATTTATCTTGGTTAATCAAGATGTTGTTTGGTAAAACATACTTTTCTGTGTCCCACTTAGCAGGAGTCATGTTTTGCCAGTTCTTACCATCTTCATCAGGCGTTTTAGTTGAGATAGGTGTTTTAACTGTGTTCACATACTTGTAATCGGCTACTGAGAGATTCCGGCGAAGATCGAGATCGCCTTTTTCCCAGTCGCGATAGAACGTATAAACCACTTTCACATTTCCGGCATTACGTCCGCGTAAACCATTGATCTCATTTGCTACCACGCCATTCCATTTACCGATACGTCCGCATGGATCTTCCGAAGAAGAGCCCGTGACAGTTGGTGCATAGAAACTCACCTCGATCAAGCTCTCTTTAGGGTTCCAAATGGAATTACAGGTGTTTTTCCATAGTTGTTCGTAGCTGTCTAGCAACCCGTGTTTCCCCGATTCGATCAGAATTTTAGCCGTTCGTGCAGCTAGTTCCCATTTGCTTGCATCTTGAACGGGATGACCAGCCCAAGTGGTATACACTTTTGTCAGTAACCCCAATGCTGCTCCACGAGAGAAACGGAAACTATTATCCGGACGGACGTTGTCATCGGTGGCATACGGTAAATTCTCAATGGCAAATTTCAAATCCTCCTCGATAAACTGATACACTTCTACTGGATCCGCTTGCGTAAAAGTAGAAGGCTGTTTGTAAGAGTCGGCTGTTGTTTTCATTAAGATTACATTTCCCCAATAGCGTACCAATTCAAAGTAATACATGGCACGTAGCGCTTTGGCTTCAGCAATGTAAACGGTTGCCTTCTTTTTATCATTTGCACTGAAATAGTCGTAGCGTGTGGCAATGGTTTCTAAGAAATCATTGGCATTATAAATACCTTCATAAAGCGCTTTCCATGTGTCTTTTACGCTTGCATCACTTGTGGTGAGTGCATTTGAAGGAATCTGTCTGAAGCTGTTTGTACCACTTGTACATTGCGCTATATCGGTCGACAAAGGGAACAACAACGACAGGTTGTATCCGTAGGTCTGATCCGTGACCATTGACCGATAAACTCCTAGTAGAACAGGTTCAGCTTCTTTGGCATTATTGATAAATTTTGTTTTATCAATTTGCGATTGCGCTTCTTCCTGAAGCATGTCTGAGCAAGAAGTACATCCGATACTGCCGCCCAAAACTAACATTAAAACGATATATTTTTTCATTGTTCTTTCGTATTAAAATTCAATGTCTACACCAAACGTAAAGATTCTACTTTTCGGGTAAGCTCCCCAGTCCAAGCCCGGAGTCATCGGACTATTGCTTGACATACTAACTTCTGGGTCATACCCGCTATATCCGCTTATACAGAATAGATTTTGAGCAGAACCATAGACACGCATTTTGGAGATGTACGCTTTGCGAGTGATATTTTTAGGTAGAGTATACCCTAAAGTCACACTCTTCAGACGCAAGAACGATCCGTCTTCAATAAAACGAGAGTACAATTCATTGTTGACATACCCATTGGCCGATGGTACGCAGTTGGAAGCGTGTGTGGGTGTCCAACGGTCGGTTACTTCGCTCAGCAAATTTGTGCGTTCTTTTCTACTTTGTGTGGTGTAAATGCGTGTGGCATTAAAGATATCATTCCCATATGAGAATTGGAACATAAAGTTAAAATCGAAATTCGCATAGTTGAAGCTATTGGTAAATCCACCGAAGAAATCAGGAATAGCGTTGCCAATGACCGTACGGTCGTCTGTTGTTGCTAATCCATCTCCATTTTGGTCTTTATATTTTACAACACCTGGAGCGACATTTCCATCATTATAGCGCATGTTGCGTGTAACGTGCGGTTTTAATTCGAGTTTACCCGATGGTGTGGCATAAAAGTCCGAACTCTGATAAATACCGTCGAACTCATAGCCATATATTAAGCCCAATGAAGAACCAACTTTGGCGATATAATCATAGTCGGGGAAATCGCTGTTAAACCCTGTGCGAGCATACATAGCGTTGACACCCGATTGCAAGGCTTTTAATTCATTCTTAATAAATGAGATATTCAAATCCGTTTTCCACAAGAGTTTACGCGATTGGATATTGACCGTGCTCAGTGACAATTCTAACCCCCGGTTTTGAATGCGACCCACATTTTGCATTTGCGATTCAAAGCCAGTCACATTAGCCAAGCTTTGTGCAATTAAAAGATCTTTGGTGTTTTTTACAAAATAATCGGCTGTAAAGTTCACTCGGTTATTAAATAAGCCCAAGTCAACCCCGATGTTGGTTGTTGTAGAACCTTCCCATTTCAAATTGGCATTTTTGAGTTGTTTAGGAGTTAGCACTGTGACCAAGTTATTTCCCAACCCATATTTACTTCTTTCATAAATATCCATAGACAGATAGTTGGACACACGGTCGTTACCTACCGTACCCCATCCTAAACGCAATTTCAAGTTAGAAACGGCAGCCATATTTTTCATGAATTTCTCTTCGTTGATACGCCATGCACCAGAGAAAGCGGGGAAATACCCCCATTTATTTTTAGCAGCAAAGACAGTCGATCCATCGGCACGAACTGTTGCTGTAACCAAGTAACGATCTTTATAGTTATAATTTGCTCTTGCAAAGAATGAAAGCAATGTCTTGTCATAAAAAGAAGTTTGGATTTTACTAGGCGTAGCTCCTAATCCCAAGTTACTATTTCCTAAGTTGTCGAAAGGAAAATCTTTAGCTTGTCCCAATAGATACTCATCACTATTATAACTAATCTCATGGCCAACCATCACATCCATGGTGTGTTTGCGGATTTTCTTCTTGTAAGTCAGGTAGTTAAAGTTCGTCCAACGTACCGATTTAGCCATTTGAGTCTCCCCGTACGGTTTGTTGCCGTTGCGATAAGCCTCTTTAGATCCGTCGTTGTAGAACATGTCATTTCGTGTATTTGTAGTGCCGTAGGTAGCAGCGGTTTTAAACGTTAGGTTTTTCATCAAATCAATCGTTAATGTACCATTGGCCGACCACATTTCAGAGTTTTTCTTTTTGTGTACCGATTCCGCTTGGTTCACCGGATTCACCTGCGCCAAACTCTCACTCAACTCCAGTTCCAAAGGGTCGATAGCCGAAGCCAACAACTCCTCATCCGTCATGTTCAGTCCACCGGTAGGGCGCGCACTTAAAACCTGTGCCAGAATATTAAAACGTCCGGCTCCACTTGAAGTTCCATTTCCCGTCTGTGTTGTATTGGCATACGTCACATTCGCATCAAGCGTCACCTTTTTAGTGATTTTTTGGTTGATGCGCATTTTGGCGGTTGTTTTCTTAAACGCACTGTTTTTAAACACCCCATCCTCGTCGAAATGAGAGAAAGAAAAGGCATATTTCGTCTCCTTGCTACCACCGGTAATTCCAAGGCTGTGGTTGTTAGACCAAGTTGGTTTAAGCACCTCATCTTGCCAATTAATCCCATTCACGTTTTTATAATCTTCCATCGATTGATAGCGGTATGGTACCCCATTCTCGTCTTCTCCCGATTTATAATACGTGCTACCATATTTATCCGGATAAATTTCCATTTGCAATTTTACAAATTCATACGGGCTGAGCATATCCAGCTTTTTGGCAACTTTGCGATAGCTGGCAGAACCATTATAAGTAATACTTGGTGCCCCACTTTTGCCCGATTTTGTTGTTACCAATACCACACCATTCGCTGCACGCGCACCGTAAATAGCCGCCGAAGAGGCATCTTTGAGCACATCCACCGATTCAATATCCGAGTTTGATAAATAGTTGATGTTATCTACTTGGAAACCATCGACAATATAAAGAGGTGAAGCATCGCCAGTGACGGTACCGATACCCCGGATTTTCACATCAAATCCAGATCCCGGTGTACCATCCGTTTGTGTTATTTGAACACCCGAAATCTGTCCACCTAAAGCCTCCATGACCGAGCTTGATTTATAATTCTCGATAGCTTTGGCCGATACTGATGAGACTGAACCAGTTAAATCTCCACGTTTAATGCCGGCGTAACCCACTACTACCACATCATCGAGCATCTGTGCATCCGGTTGCAATTGGATGGTAAGCTTTTGATTGTCTCTAACCTTGATATCTTGTGGTTTATAACCGATATAAGAGATTGAAATCAGTCCGCCTTTAGCTACTTTGATGGTAAAGTTACCATCAAAATCGGTTACTGTTCCGTTGGTACTCCCTTTTACTAGAACCGTAGCTCCAATGAGAGGCATGTTAGTCTCATCATTAACCACTCTTTTGACAGTCAGCTGTTGCGCCGATACTGTTAATGTCAGGATGAGGGCAAGTAGAGTGGTTAACACTCTACTATAGCCAGTTATTTTATTTTTTAGTTGCATAGTTTTCTATTATTTAGATTCAAAAGCTTCATCAAACCAGATAAAGATGGGGAAGACTTGATTTTTAGAACCACCTAATCCACCTGCATTGCCATCGGTCACAAATGTCATTTGACCGATCATAGCCCCATTGGCTGGCACGCCATCTAATCCAATGAATTGGTTCGGATTGATTTTTAGTGCATTATTATTGGCAGCATCTACATAGCCGAGTGCCATTGCTAATGTTCTACCACTCACTCCATTGTTAGAGAAGTAAGACATGGGATCTTTAGAGCCCGTATTGACAGTTGCTGAGCCAATAGTTTCATAATATTTTTTCCAAACTTGATTCATCAATGAGTTAGCGACACTAGGCTGTCCTTCAAGGTGATTGCTTGGCCCATTAAAGTTGTAGAAGTTAAATGTACGACGATAATCTATGGCAAATTTTGTCAAATCACTTATTCCCTCGATAGTTGGGATAGCTGATGATCCACCAGTTTTAGGATTAACTTGGAAAACAAACGGTGAGTAAAGCACTTTCACGCCAGCCACAGCTGAAGCAAAATTAAAGAAGACCGGAACAGTTATACTGACTTCAGCCGGTGTTCCCTTACCTGTTGTTGCTGTCACCATAATCAAGCCCCCGTTGGCGTTTTTCCAACCACTTGTTGTGAAGCTTAGTTTACCATCAGAATCAATGGTTGTGCCAGACATTTGCGCTTTGGTTTTAACACTCCATTCGACCTCTACACCCGCTTTGATATCGGTTGTTGGTGCCAATGATAAATTCTGCAACTCATCAGCAGAGAAGACTCTGAATTGGTCTGCATAATTTGTAGCAGGAGTTAAACCTAAGTTATTGCCATAACGGATGTAAGTAAAGTAATAAGGATTCTCTTTGACTGTTAAGATTAAGTTGGCAGTTGCCTCGCTTTTTACATTCTTAGCTTTAACGGCAACCGTATGAGTTCCCAAAGAGATGGTATGTCCTTTTACTGCCGAGATTTCGCCCGTTTGAGCATCAATAGTCAGCTGTCCATTTAAATCGTTCATCAAAGAAAAAGTGATGGCATCACCAATCAGCCCATTAGCAGGAGATGTTTCAAATTTAACTCCCTGCATCGCCTCTTTAGTAGCATAAGAGAAATTAGAGATCGGACGAATAAACGCCACCACACTCAGCGTATAAGCTTTCTCGAAATCAGTGCTACCATAGGTGTTACTGACAGTGATTGTCACATCGAATTTATCACCTACTTTGAGCGTATTGGTTGGATCGACCGACAACACACCCGTTGCCGGATCAATTTTAATTTGGTTCGTAGCTGGAGTGACCGTTTTTAATTTAAAAGTCAATTCCTCCAAAGAGCCTTTTACGACTGGTTGCGATGAGGTAAAGCCATTGCCTATTTCCAACGCTCCCTCTGCCGGCGTATATGATAACGATAGCGGTTTAGAAGTAATATTAAACTGCACCGCATTCTCGAAAATGCAGTCGCCAGCATTGGTCGTTAATTTTAAAGAGACCAAGTGAATACCCGGAGGTACCTCTCCTTTAAAGTTTGGATTAACTGAAATTTTCCCCGATTGCGATACGGTGAAGTACTCTTTTCCCTCTTCCTGAATCACACTATACGCTGTGATTGAAACGTGGTTGCCATCCGTGGTAATTTGCGATGTTGCTTTAGACGTTTGTACCTCTGTATAATCGATGGTAATAACCGAAGGTACCGCTTTGACTCCTTCAGGAACAGCAGGTAACATATTCACTTCAATAGCATTACTGAATGTATACGTTTTTCCACCAGCCAGGCATGACACAGAAATTTTATACATACCGACTCCAAGTTCAGCACTGTTGCTAATGGTGATAACCCCCGTATTCTCATCGATAGTGAAACTTTTAGTATCAATATCTTCCTCTTTGTAAGTCACTTTAGTTATCGTAAACGAGCTTGGTGTTGGACCGATGTACGTCGGTGTACCAGAATTGTAAGTCATCGATGGTCCGATGTCGGTAACCCCTGAGTAATAAAGTGCAAAATTTCTGGAATCCGTCGTCTCTGTATCTGTACAAGAGATAATTGTGAACATAAGCAACCATAATGTAGCTCGTGATAACAAGTTGCGGTAAATTCTCTTTTTCATTATGATATAGGTTTTGTATTAATTCAAAGTATAGCTTAAAGGATACTCTTTGCCGTTGATCGTCACCTTCACAGCAGCACCGTTGGCGTGATATTCTCCATCCGTGAAGAGAGCCGAAATAGTCTGAGTTGGTGTTGTACCATTCATTGGCACCAACACAGTGATAAAACGGGCAGTCGTCTCAGTTGCTTTGGTCAAGTTCACTTCATACGCTTTCCGATCATTAGCTTGATCAATGTTGTACGAAACCTTTCCGTTAAATCCGGCTGTTGCCAGCTGGCTATCGCTGAATGTGCGGTACACCATATTATTATTATCAGCAAAAGCCGTGTGAGCACCATTCTCCGTCAAGTCATAAACCACTTCAGAGTCGGCACCTTCACACAAGTGAAAGTTAAGACTCACCTTACCAGTTGCCGTTCCTATCCCTTCGTCCACGATCACAAAGAATGATTTGTCGACAAAGAAGATTGCTCGGCGATGTTTTAAGTCTGGGTAACTCTGATTCTCAGTCACCAATACATCCCTATTTCCTGAGGTTTCCAGCAACAAGTATTTCCCATTTCTATTAGCATCTCTAATAGCCTTATCGTTCAAAGTCATGGTGTTATGCTGTTTTGCACTTCTAAACCACTCACGGGTACTACCATTATTGTAGGTAAAACAACCTGAGTCCGGGAAGAAATGGCGTCCATTGCGATAAAGTGCAAATGTACCGTTGTCTCCTTGATTATGCCATGCAGCAGTTGAGTTATTTGTATGAATAAGCATTGTCGACGACGCATCCCATCCATTGCGAAGCACATAATAGCCCGAAGTGGTAAACGCTTTAGTCAGGTGAGACGGTTTAGAGCCCTGTTTGCCGTAGTAAGCCAGCCATTTCATCTGCTCATTTTCAGGAAACATCTCAACGTATTTCTTCAGATTTTTAGTGATGACATTTTTAGTCCAAGAGACCGGACGCGTATCATTAAATGCTTCTAAAGAATAATCCGGATACATTAAGTTCATCAAGACCTCTGTTCCCTTGCGCATACTTTCGATGTAGCTCGCAGGCAGCAACTCTTCTTTATGATTTGCTCTAGCTAAAATCATGGCATCATAAAAGGTGGCTACTTCGCCGATGTGGTAACTTAAATCGAGTTCATACTGCATGCCATCCTCTAAAAACTGTGCAGAAACCTCTTTGCCAAGCACATCCGTTCCCTCTTTGAGCCATGCTGTGGCATTTTTGAGTTCAGGGAAAAGCATGCCAGCCTTGGTGATAGAAAAAGCTTGTGCGATATAGATATTATTACCAGCCTCGTAGTAATGCGTCTTGATATACTCTACCTGTTCAGATAAAGAGATTAAGAACGACGACAACCATGCTGGAGTGAAGTTGGGTGATTGGATAAAGTAGAAAAATAGATCCGTAGCATTAGAAACCCGTTGTGCTACCGGCAATGCTCCATAAGTACCATAATGATCATACTCCTGAGAGGTTGGGATTGGGTTTTGTGTCATAAAGTCGCCATAAACCTCTATCCATGATTTAGTATAAGCCTCATTGCCTGTTGCCCTATACGCTTTACCTTGAGCCGGTAACCATTCCAAGCGATAAAGCTGACTACGAAACTCCCCATCTGTATTGGGTTGATAACTCCAGTCAATTGAGTCTTTCTCATTTTTAGGGAACTTATAAGATTCTCCCTTTTCATCTGTATAATTCTTGATGTAAAACTTATATTCCAATGCATCGTCCGCTATCTTCTGTTCACCAGAAGGAACGGTTACATTGATTAATGAGATGAGAGGATTAACCACCTCTTGGCGTAAGCGGTAGTAGTCCAATAAAGCTTGAGCAGCCAAAAACTCTTCTCCACTTTCATGGAAAGCTTTCACTTTCTCTAACCCAGGGTAGTCTAAATTTAGGCATTCAAAAACCTTCTTGTCGATCGATTTGTTTTGTTCCTCGGTTCCGGTAATTGGAGAACCCGGTCCGTTAGGCGACCATGCCAGCTCAGCTTCTGTACACCCTGGTAAAACCAAGATAAAAGCGAGCAACATCAGGTAACAAAGTTTAATGTTATTCATAAGTTTCTTATAAGATATTATATAAATAAAATGATTATTGTGTTTACAAAGATAGCTTGAAGCGTGTAGACCGCTGATCCCTCTTGTACACAGTTTGTTTAAAATGGTTTTTTTGCTCCTATTTTTGTTGAATATCCTATCACTTTTGTGCTACACCTCGGTTTGAGATACTTTTCAATAGGATAAATTCGCCTCCTCTATTTGGAACGTTTGGGTTATTCTTTTGAAAAAGAAACCTCTTTCGTAGTCAGAAAACCAGTTTGGTTTGACTGCGAAAGAGGCTTTAAAAAGTTGGAAAGCTCTTCTGTAATCTATCCTTTATTGTACTTTTTGATATACTCCGTTGGTAGACAACCGATGTATTTTTTAAAACTAGTAGCAAAATAAGATGGCGTATTAAATCCCACCATCGTACTCACTTCAGCGATGGTGTACCTCCCATCTTTGAGTAATTTGCACGCTTCATTAAAGCGAATTTTGCGAATAAACTCGATGGCCGATTCACCTGTAATGGCCTTCAGTTTGAGGTGCAAGTTAGAACGACTCATATTCATTTCACGGGCAAACTCATCGGTCGAGAACTCAACATTATCCAAGTTCTTTTCAACAATACCTACTGCCCGTTTGATAAGCGCTTCATCCATGGCGTTGAAGGTAATCTTTTCAGGCTCTACCTCGAGTGATTTAGAATACCTCTCCAGCATGCGATGGCGTGTGCGTAGCATGTTTTGAATTTTAGTTGTCACCATGGTTAAAGAGAACGGCTTAGAAATATAATCGTCCGCTCCTACATGCAATCCCTCCATCTGAGCAGTCAGATCTGTTTTGGCAGATAACATGATCACCGGGATATGGCAAGTCCGAATATTCTGTTTGACCAGTTTGCATAACTTCACTCCATCCATGACCGGCATCATGACATCCGTTATAACCATGTCGACCTCATGCTCTTTAAGTAAGTCGAGTGCCTCTTCACCATGCTCTGCCTCGAGTATATTAAAGAGTTCAGAAAGTCCGTTGTTCAAGTAAAGTCTAATCTCAGCATTATCTTCCACAATAAGAATCGTTCCCCGTTTTTTCTCCTCCTGTTCGGTCGTGGTTTTCTCTATCTTCTCCGTATCGATAAAATACATCTCCTTAGGGTTAGTTGAATAGACCAAAGAATCCGTATCTGCGTGCTCCTCCGAAGCAAATTCAGACGGTTGGTAAAGCGATAAATCCTGGGGCAGATAAATGGTGAATGTACTTCCTTTTCCCTCTTCACTGTCGAGCTCTATCCGACCGTGATGAAGGTCAACCAAGCGTTGTACGAGCGACAAGCCGATGCCACTGCCCACATGCTCGCTATCTACTTGATAAAAACGCTCAAAGATCTTTCCTTGTTTAGTGATTGGTATTCCAGTCCCGGTATCGGCTACTTGCAAAACCAAAGACATCTGCTCCTCTTTGAGGACAACCGTGATACTTTGTCCACTTTCGGTGTATTTAAAGGCATTCGATAGTAAATTGTTAACGATCAACTCCAGATAATGTGCATCAAAAAAGAGCTCCCTACCTTCAAGATCAGATTGAAGCGAATAATTTATTTTCTTGTGGCGAGCCAGTTTATCATAAAATAAGAAATTATCTTGAATCAGTTGATGTGCATTATCTTTTCGAGCTTTGAGTTGAAAAACCCCTAATTCGGCTCGGCGGTAATCCATCAGTTGGTTGACCAAGTGCAACAACCGGTTGGCATTCCGTTGGATATACTCCAACTGGTTACGTGTCCAGCGGTCGCTTATTTTATTAATAATATCTTGTAAAGGTGCTAAAATCAACGTTAACGGTGTACGTAATTCATGCGAGATGTTGATAAAGAAACGCATCTTCATTTCATTAATCTCCTCCTGATGAATTTTATCCAAACGCTCTATTTTCAACTTTGCTTCCATGCTTTTACGCATCCAGAAAAAGCGGAAAATGAAGACAACTAAACCGCTGAAAGCCGCAAGAAAGAGTAGTGTAGCCCACCATGTCTTATACCACACAGGCAAGACCACGATTTCGAGCACCGTAGGCGTTTCATTCCATTTACCGTCACTATTAGCTGCTTTGACCAAGAACCGATAACTCCCCTGTGGTAAGTTGGAGTACGATACCGTTCGTTTGTCAGTGAGATAATACCACTCTTCATCATACCCCTCAAGTTTATAAGCAAACGTGTTGTGTTGTCCCGAAATATAATTCGACACCACAAACTCCAGAGAAAAAGAGGTCTGCCACGACTGAAACGTGAGGCTAGAGGTCGCGTGAATCGTTTGTGATAAAAGACCACTCTCGTCGTCTGGGCGCACCACCTTATTAAAGAGTTGTAGTTTAGTGATCACTACTGGTGGAGCATAAGGATTATCCAAAAGCAGTTCCGGGTGAAATGCAGTCATGCCGTTAATGCCTCCAAAGAACATCTCCCCGCTTTTAGTCCGACAGTAAGCAGCTGTATTAAACTGGTTACTTTGTAGCCCATCCGATTCCGTGAAATTACGAAACTTTCCAGTATCTGGATTAAAATAGGAAAGCCCTCGGTTCGAACTCATCCATAACCGGCCATACGCATCCTCTAAAATTCCATAAATCACATTATTCGGCAAGCCATCGGCTGTGGTGTAATGCACCATTTTTTTCTCCGTCTCGTTAAAGCCATAAACCCCTTCACGTGTCCCGATCCAGAATACCCCGTTGCTGCTTTCGAAGACACAGTTTATAAACGCTTGTGAAACATTCGATTGAGGGAGGACCGTTAGCTTCGAAATAAGGTTGTCGTATACCACTAACCCATTCTCGCCTCCCACCCATAAACGTTGGCGTGAATCACGGAACAGTGTTGTGATCTGTTTTTGAGTAAATGGTTTACCGTTTTTCTCGCAGTCCACCGTTGTGAAACTTTTCTGCTTCGGGTTAAATTTAACCAATCCGTTGAGAGTACCCAACCAAATATCGCCATCTTTACTTGGTAAAATAGCGTACACATTATCACAAAGCAGCGAACTGTTTCTCTGGTTAAAATGCTCCATTTTCCCACTGTTTCGGTGTAAGATGTTTAATCCTCCAGCATGCGTCCCGATGTAAACCAATCCCGCTTTTTCGTCCAAGTAAATCGCTTTTATATTATTCGATCCCACCCCTTTTTCGCGTTCATCTTCTTGAAGAGTATAATACTTAAAACTTTTGGTGAGTGGGTTATAGAGATTGACCCCTCCGTCGTTTGTTCCTATCCATAAATTTTTCTGTTGGTCTTCCACCATACAACTCACCACATTATCGTTGAGAGAATTTTGATAAGGAATTCGTCGGAAATGTTTAAACCTGTTTTTGAGTGGGTGATAATAATTCAGCCCACCAAAGTACGTACCCAGCCACATACCCCCCTGAGCATCCATAAAAATACTTCTGACTGAGCGTTGAGATAAGCTCCCTTTCTCCACCGGGTTGCTGCTATACGAAGCAAACCAATCTCCCGCTTCATGGTAAATATTCAAATCATTGAATGTTCCTATCCATAAACGGTTTTGTGCATCTAGGGCGAGTGATCGGATATAATTAGAACTGATGCTTTTCGGTTCGTTGGGAGCGTGCCGATAAACTTTCACTTGTTTATTTTGGGGATTGATGAGATACAACCCACTTCCTTCTGTAGCCACCCAAAGCCGTGTTGGTGATTGTTGCAGAATAGCCTGAATCTGTTTATGCTCCAGTTCCGGTGTTACTTGTTCCAATTTCCGTTGTTGGATGTGATAGCGCAAAACACCTTGGTTTTGAGTTCCGATATAGATCGATGAATCATGTCGGTAGAGCGTGGTAGCTATAAACGGTTTAGCCAATTGCCCCAGCTTAAGGTCCGTAAATTTAGCCTTGTCGATCGTAAACACCGTGAGCTTTTCCGCTGTGCTAATGAGTAATTCATTAGGTGATAATTCAGCGATACCATTGACTTGTTGTTTTTTTCCATTCACGAGATAAAAGAAGTTTTGGAATCGATCCTTCGCCTCGTCATAGAAAGACAACCCCTCACGCGTTCCGATCCAGACCCGTCCTTGGCTATCCGTTTTGACCACCCGTGCGATATCATTGGCGATGCTATTAGGATTGGTATTATCATGTTGATAAACCGTGAAAGCATAGCCATCATACTTATTCACCCCATCGTAAGTAGCAAACCACATGTTTCCTTGTCGGTCCTGATCGATAGAAAACACGGTACTTTGCGACAACCCCTCGTTGATTGAAATGTATGAGAACTTAATTTGTTCCGGTGTGTTTGCCTGTGCTAATTGCATCATAAAGAGCCACAGCCCCATGCATAAACTTATTTTTTTTAAGTTGTTCATTGATCGAAGAGATAGAGATTAATTGGGTTCAAAGGTACAATGAAATCTTGCAATTTATAGCATACTTAAAAAGAAAAGGTCTTTTTCTCTTCAAGAACAACGCTTTAACACAAAGCCGCTAAAATCTTATTCCTCCAGAAAGATAAAAAACGCCGTTATCCTACACATCCCTCACTCTTTGGGTTCATTACCACTTTTAAAGGGCTTTCTGGCGGCGAGATGTTGTGTCAAAAGCTGCCTTTGACTTGCAATACGCCTTTGTTAAGTCTCTATCACTGCTCGGGCAACTGTAAAAGAACTGTCATTTCTACACTTCACCTGCATGACGTGTACACTTCACCTAGGTGAAGTGTATACGTCACCTGCATGAAGTGTATACTTCACCCAGGTGAAGTGTAGTAATAGAACGGATAAAAGCACTAAGTAGCTTTGCGTTATGAAATTAATGTCTGTTTTATTTTATTTTAAACTCTTTATAAAATAGTTGAATAAGAAGGTGTTGTCTAACGCCAAGAGGAGATGCTGCCACGTGGCTCCGCTGAGAAAATAAGAATCAAAGAGGGGGGGGAAGCCGAAAAGTGTGGGATAAATGTTAGGATATATGCGCCACATTTATGTCTTATACGACAAGCGTCTACGCATTTAACGGATGAGCCTGAGCTTTTGAGGATACACTCAGGAGCCTAAATAGGAAAATCCCTATAAAAGAATAGGTGAAAAAGAACAAAAGAAGGGAATAATAAGTTTACTTTTGTGAAAATAAAAAGTAACTCATTAAAAACGAAGAAAGAATGATGCGTAAGTTCATGTTTTGTTGTCTGCTCGTGTTAGCCACCGTTTTACAAGCAGCACCTATTAGTGGTATCTCTATAGAAAGTAGTAGAATGCCAATTGTTGTCTATGTCGACGGCAGTCAAGTGTGTCACCCCACCTTTAGTTGCTTTGTGGCCAATTTGGCTCGTGGAACCTATCGCATAGAAGTTTATGCTGCTGAACGATCGGATTATCAAAGCCGTTCCAGAAGTCGGGCATTATATAGCGAAAGAGTCTATGTCAGCGGTAGAGAGGTGAAGACGATTGTGATGAATGATCGGGAAGGGGCATCTATTGGTGAACGCGACCCTATTACGACTGTTCGCGATCGTGAACCGCGCTACAGTCGCGTGATGTCTGCTGGGACTTTTAGCGATTTCTTTGCTAAAGTCAAGAACCGTCCTTTTACTGATGATCGTTTAAAAATGGTAGAGATGGCTGTAAGTAGTTCTTATTTTACCTCTGATCAGTGTCTACGGCTGACTGAATTATTCTCTTTCGATAGTGAGAAAGTGAAGTTAATGAAACTGATGTATCCGAGTGTTGCAGATAAAGGACGATTTTATATCGTGGTCGACAAGCTGACGTTTTCGTCCGATAGAAATAAAGTGATGGATTTTGTGAAAAACTACCGGGAATAACTGTTTCCACTCTCTCTATGATCTGATATAGGTTAGAACTTCAGGCATAAACGGCTCTTTTCTACAAATCTGATAATTTGTGCAACAAATGGAGAAGGCTTTAAGACCAAAGGGGTGTATTTTCGTCCGATAAACATGAACTCTAAATAACTTAAATGTATGAAGAAAAGCAACCTGTTGTTTACCCTGTTGTTGTCTAGCGCTATTTCGGTGATGGCACAAACTTCGTCTAAATTAATTCCGCTAACAGAGCGCGTCAATGTGCAGACCGATTCGGCTCGGGTTAATCAGATTATCGATCACTGCTGGGTGGCTGTTGGCACCAAAAAAACACATGCCATACAGCGTGATTATACCGTGATGTTCAATCGTCAGCCTTCTTACCGCTTTGAATTGAAAGCCGATGATAACACACTGCAAGGGTATGCCGAGGGTGAAACCAAAGGACGTGCCGAGTTTTCTTATTGTTATGCTACAGCAGCCGATTTTAAGAACTTGCCTGTGGATGCGTATCGGAAAGCGCAGATTACTAAAACGGTCTACCATCATGGCAAAGGGGCTTGTGAACAGGGTAGCTCACGCGAATATCAGTTCTCTATCTATGTGCCGACTACATTAGATGAAGGGGTATCGACCATCTTTGCACAATGGCATGGCATGCCCGATCGAACGTTGGTGCAGACACCGGAGGGGGAGATTAAACAACTGACGGTCGATGAATTCGTGAAGCTCGATGAGCAGATGACATTTAAAAAGAATATGGGTCATGATAAGGTTTTGAAGCGCGATAAAGCGGGGACACCGGTGACCGATAAGGCTGGTAACCCAGTTTATAAAATAGGAAAAGCAAACGGTTGGCTGGTAGAACAAGGGGGCTATCCACCATTAGCCTTTGGATTCTCTAACGGATGGTTTTATATTAAAGCAAATTCTGATCGTAAGTGGTTGACAGATAAAGATGATCGTTGCAATGTGAATCCTGAAAAAGCGGAAGTGATGCAACCCTCTACTTCGGCGTATAAAGCCTCGACCATCGCATATAAACAACCATTTGCTCAGTTTCCTAAAGCATGTTGGGTAACTTTTAAAGTACATATCGACTGGACGGTGTATGGGGGAGAAGCCGAAACCATTCTTAAACCTGGGCTTTTGGATGTACGGATGAGTTATGTTGAAAAAGGGAAAGCCGTTGAGAAAAAGCTTGTAGATCGTCAATCGATTCTTATCGGACGAAATGATAAAGATGGCTATTATTTTAAATTTGGTATTTATAGGGTGGGAAATAGCCAAGTTCCTGTTTGTTACAATTTAGCAGGGTATGCAGAAAAGTAACTAGGAGAGAGCTGTATCTATTAAGATAGCCGGTGAATCAACTTGTTTTTTCAAGTCGATTCACCGGCTATTTTAATCGTTTTGACGGTATGGTATTATTACATCTGCTCGTAATCTTTGGCCAATCCGCCTTCGCTCGTCTCTTTGTAAAGCGATGGTAAATCGTGTCCGGTTTGTTTCATCACTTGAACAACCTTATCGAACGAAACCCGGTGCATCCCGTCGGTAAATGTAGAGTAAAGATTGGCATCGAGTGCGCGGGCTGCTGCATAGGCATTACGCTCTATACAAGGTATTTGAACCAGGCCACATACGGGGTCGCAAGTCATGCCCAAATGGTGTTCTAGTCCCATCTCGGCTGCGTATTCGATTTGTGCCGGACTGCCACCGAATAGCTGATTAGCGGCTGCTGAAGCCATGGCACAAGCTACGCCGACTTCTCCTTGACACCCTACTTCTGCACCTGAGATAGAGGCATTCCGTTTAACGATATTGCCAACCAATCCGGCAGTTGCTAAGGCTCGAAGGATGCGGAGGTCACTAAAGTCGCGACTTTGCTGTAAGTGGTAAAGGACCGATGGTACGACCCCCGATGAACCACATGTGGGAGCGGTCACGATCTTTCCACCAGAAGCATTTTCTTCACTTACCGCCAAGGCATAAGCAAAGACTAATCCGCGTGACTGGAGGGATTGTTTAAAACCTTTGGCTCGGATGTAGTAGGTCGATGCTTTGCGGCGCAGGTTTAATGGGCCTGGCAAGACCCCTTCGGAATCCAACCCACGTTGGATAGCCTCTTTCATCGTTTTCCAAACCTCGTTTAGGTAGTCCCAGATATCCTCATCTTCGCACTCTTTGACATATTCCCAATAGCTCTTTCCTGTTTGTTCACACCAGAGTAGGATCTCAGTCATGCTGCTCATCGTATAAATATTGGGGCTATTCATCTCCGGCGAAGGAGTCCCTTCTTCGGTCAATGCACCGCCGCCAACACTGTATACCGTCCAACTACCTATCACTTGATTGGCTGCATCGAACGCTTTAAAGAGCATCCCGTTGGGGTGGAAAGGAAGAAAAATCTTTGGTTCCCAATCAATCTCTGTCGGAGCAATCGGTTGTAGACTGTCGATAATGGCCACATCGGTCATATGCCCTTTTCCAGTAGCAGCTAAGCTACCATATAACGTGACTCTGAACGATGCAGCGTGAGGATACTGTTGGCCGAAACTCTCGGCAGCCTTGCGCGGCCCCATGGTGTGGCTACTCGATGGACCGATACCGATACGGTACAATTCTTTGATAGACTTCATGTGCTTGGAGTGGGTTAGTGTATTAATACCATTTTTTCTTTTTAAAATACAAATATACGATAATACCGATGAGAACCATCAGGATCCATGCAAATAAATAACCATACCCCCATTCCAATTCCGGCATTTGTTTAAAGTTCATTCCCCACACGCCAACCAAGAAGGTGAGTGGGATGAATATAGTAGAGACCACAGTGAGGCGTTTCATGATATTGTTCATGCGCAGGTCGTTATTCGATATGTAAAGATCTACGAGTGATGAGAGCGTTTCTCTGCATATCTCAATGGTTTGAAGGACAAACTGCAAATGATCATTGGTGTCATTAAAAAAAGCACGGTTGGCTTTATGAAACAAGGAACTTTCCGATCTCAATAACTTAATGTATTGCTCTTTGAGAGGAAGGATGGCTTTCTTCATAATCATGTATTGTCGGCGGAGGGTCTGTATCTCAATACCGATATCATTATTATTGGTGATACTTAGCATTTTTTCTTCCAGATCTTCCAGCTGTTCTTCGATGTGGGTAATGGTTGTGATGTAATTTCCGATGACACTATTTAGAAGCACACTCGCTAGATAGTCAGTTTGTCGGCCTCTTATTTTTAGGACATTCTTTTGTATTGCTTCAGTGATATCATCAAAGAAAGTTGTTTCGTTTTCAAGAAAAGTCAGCACATAATTCTCGCCTAAGACGAGACCCACTTGTTGTTGTTCCAGCTCATTGTTGGCCGACTCAAAATGAAAAAGTTTGAGGATAAGTACGATGTGCTGTTCGGACTCCTCTATCTTTGTGGGGTGTTTGACGTTTAAAATGTCTTGCAGCGTGAGAAAACTGATGTCAAAGTGTGTGCAAATTTCTCTGATTTTTTCGGTCTCTTTCAGCCCATGTACCTGCAGCCAATGGATCTGTTGGTTACCTAGTTTATCAGTAACGGCTTGGAATGTTTGTTCTGATGTTTCACAGATTTCTGTGCCGCTATAGCTGCATAAATGTAAATGTGTTGGTGTGTCACTTATTCCCGTATAAACGAGTTTTTCAGTAAGCAAGTTATTTCTCATACTGATGGGTTTATTTCAGTTAATCATGTCAGCAAAGATAGAACATTTCAGTTGCGAAACAACTCTTTGTTTACAAATAGTGTCGGTACTATATAGCACCGACACTAGAGGAAAGTATTAACTTAAGTCGACTACCGTTATCCCTGCCCCACCAAACTGCACATGCTCGTCGGCAAAGTGATGCACGCCCGATACCGTTTCCAGGTATTGTCGGATTAAAGAGCGTAGAATACCCGTACCCGTACCGTGTAAAATGCGCACGCGTCCCATGCCTACCAATATAGCATCATCAATGAAATACATAACAGCCTGTAGCGCTTCATCTCCACGCATGCCGCGTACATCGATGTCTTGTTTGAAATTCAACTTCTTCTCGTACATCTGGTCGTGCGTTTGCGTACTGACGAATGTGCTTTTTGCCATTTCTGTTGCTTTTGGAGCCGTGTTTGAGCGTTCCAGACGATCGAGTTTGACGGTCGTTTTGATATGCCCAAATCCTACAACGGCATTTTTGCCGTTAATATCCAGTACCTCGCCGATACTAGTCTGTCCTTTTAAACGCACAAATTCACCCACGCCGATAGGCTTAGATTTTGCGGCAACAGAGGGTGTAGCATCCTGTTTAGGAGTCTCTTTCTTATTTTTTTTCCGCTCTTGTTTCTCTTTGAGCCTCTCCATTTTCTGGGCAATCTGCTGCTCTTTCGATTCGGTTTCGAGCTGATTCAGAGAGGTTTTGAATTCATCCAACCCTTTACGAACCAACCGCGTTTTATCTTTTTCAGCTTGCGCTTCTTTAATTTCCCGGATAGTATTCTCGATGCGTGCATTCGATTCTTTCAGCAGTGCCTCCGCCTCCTCTTTCGCTTTTTTGATAATTTCTTTGCGTGCCTGTTGTACCTCTTCCATCTCCTGCTCATAGCGTGCCAAAGTCTCTTCCAACTTCTTTTCTCGTTGCCTAATCGTTTGACGCTTATTTTCCCAGTACCGTTTATCACGCACGATATCTTGCAGGTATTTATCAGCATTGATATACTCACTGCCCACAATGTCCGAGGCATCAGCAATAACTTCTTCCGGTAAGCCTATTTTACGGGCTATTTCTACCGCAAAAGAGCTACCCGGATTACCTATTTGGAGTTGGAAAAGAGCTTGCATTTGATGGCGGTCGTATAACATTGCTCCGTTCACTACCCCCCCATGATCTTCGGCAAAGTGTTTCAAATTCTGGTAGTGCGTGGTAATGACCCCGAACGTACGCTTTTCATTGAATCGTTTCAAAACCGCTTCGGCTATTGCCCCACCAATTTGAGGTTCCGTGCCTCCCCCAAACTCATCGATAAGTATCAGGCTCTTCTCATCGCAGTGCTTCATCATATTCTTCATGTTGGTCAAGTGCGACGAATAGGTACTCAGGTCATCCTCGATCGATTGCTCATCGCCGATGTCGATAAAGATGCTGCTGAATATCCCGGCGTGACTACGTTCGTGGAGTGGAATGAGTAGTCCGCACTGCAACATATACTGGAGCAAACCGACCGTTTTAAGGCAGACCGATTTTCCTCCCGCATTTGGTCCCGATATGATTAGTATGCGTTGTGTTCTATTCAATTCAATGTCGAGTGGAACCACTTTTCGCCCCTGTTTAGTCAGCGAGAGTTGAAGGAGCGGATGCACTGCTAGCGTCCAGTCGATGACCTCACTTTTTTCCAAGGCCGGTAAGAGACTGTTGGTCTCTATGGCAAATAAACTCTTAGCGCGGATAAAATCAATTTCAGCTAAGAACTCATACGATTGTAGAATATCCGGCACCGAAGGTCTGATAACGGTGGCAAACTCAGTTAAGATGCGTATGATTTCCCTCCGTTCATCCGCTTCTAGCTCACGGATCCGATTGTTGGCCTCCACCACCTCTGCCGGTTCGATAAAAACGGTTTTTCCGCTGGCCGACTCATCGTGAACGATTCCTTTAATCTTCCGTTTCAATCCAGGGGCAACTGGAATAACCAGGCGTCCATCGCGCATAGTCGGTGTTACATCCTTGTCGACATACCCTTCTGACTGTGCGTGGCGTAAAATGCTGCTTAGTGAACGAGAAATGTTGTTCATCGTAGCACTCAACTCTCTTCTGATGCGCAACAACTCTGGTGAAGCATTATCTTTAATCTTACCGTATTTATTAAGAATACCATCTATCTTTCCGATGAGTTGAGGAAAGACCATCACATCGCCCGCTAGTGCATATAAGTTAGGGTAGGGGTGGTTAGACTCCTCATCGCTATCATTAGCCTGCAAGAAGCGCACAATGTTATTAATGGTTTCCAATGATCGGCGGAAATCGAACAGCTCTTGCTCGTCTAAATACATTCCTTCTATTTTAATACGTATTAAAGAAGGACGCACATCAAAGAAATATTGATCGGGAAAACTATCTTCTTCCTGTATGATGCGAATAAATTCCGTAATTAACTCCAATTGGTATTTTACATGATCGAAGTCGTCCGAAAAAGCCATTTTTTCGACCCGTTCTTCACCTAATGTGCTGATACACTTGTTTGTTAACAATTGTCTGATTTGGTCGAACCCTATCTTTTGCTCAAAATTCTGAGGATATATCATCGTTGTATTATGAATTAATGGTGCAAAAATACGATTATTTAGTGAAAAAAAAGCGTAGAATGTTTGCGGAATTCAAAAATAGTTGTACCTTTGCAACGCTTTAAGAGAAAAGCACTACTGAAAAGTAGTTTTGGAGAGGTGGCAGAGTGGTCGAATGCGGCGGTCTTGAAAACCGTTGTACTGCAAGGTACCCGGGGTTCGAATCCCTGTCTCTCCGC
>RZZX01000043.1 GCA_009929715.1 Bacteroidia bacterium | reverse complement strand
AATAAATATTTCAGACTATATTTAGATGCTTTTTTAATGGGTACGAGACACCTTTCTCTTATAAAAAACTGTCACAACTTATTTTTTTACGTTTACTAAAGGTCATGGGGGCAACGGATACACAAACCACCGATGCGATGATGCCATTGGGAAACGGCAAGGTTAATACCATCAGATCTTTCCAAGAGGCTCATCTAGAAACCCCTTTACTAGGCGTCTTATGCACTGCCTGGGATGATGCTTCACCACTTTTTGAAACCTATTGGAAAGGGTTTATTGCGCATGCACAGTATGCGTGGAATATCACGGAACCGATGGAGGCCAACCAGTTTGACAAGCGATACCGCACACGGGAATTTGGAGTGTCAGTGGGACAATGCCCCGATTTCCGCAAACACTTGGAAAGAACATTTCCTCTTTGGGAAACAGGACTCTTAGACAAAGGGGTTAGGAAAGGGATGTGGCGAACACAAGGGCAATATACATTAATGACCTTACCAACCAAGGAACGTGGGGCTTGGAGCCAGAAGTATGCCGAACGAATAAACCAAGCGCACCTCAATCTAATGGATTATCTGCACGTGCAAAAAGAGCTGCTTAACTATCGCCAGAAGGCCACACGCAACGACTATGCTTTGAGGGTTTTCGAATGTATCAATGAGGTTACCGCTTATACGTCCAAATTGCTAATCGCTCTTTCTGCTTATGACATAGAACGCGATAAAGCGAGCTTAAACCACTTACGCCATTGCCTGGCATCGTTTAAGCTCATCCGCGAAAATATGGAGCAGGTGTATGCTGAGACACGCATCATGGGGCAGCCTGAGGGGTATCTCTTGCCCATGAACCATCATGCACACTTAGCGATACGAACACGTGAGACCGACTGGATGTTTCTTTATGAAATAGACTTCATAAAGAAAGTTGAAGAAGAACTAACTGACTAGAAAGAAAAGGATTCTGCTTTATTATGCTTTACGAATCATTTTTTTATGCTAATTTTGTGGTTTCAACTGGAATAAATTTCAAAACGTTATGGAACATCAACTGACCATTTACAACACCTTAAATAGGAAGAAAGAGTTATTCGTACCGCTACACGCTCCTCATGTAGGGATGTATGTCTGCGGTCCGACAGTCTATGGCGATGCTCATTTGGGCCATGCACGCCCGGCTATCACCTTCGATATTCTGTTTCGCTACCTCACACATTTGGGGTATAAAGTGCGCTATGTCAGAAACATCACTGATGTGGGACACTTGGAGCATGATGCCGATGAGGGCGAAGATAAGATTGCTAAAAAAGCACGATTGGAGCAACTTGAGCCGATGGAGGTGGTACAGTTTTTTCTGAACCGCTACCACAAAGCGATGGAGGCACTGAATGTGCTTCCGCCAAGCATCGAGCCACATGCTTCAGGCCATATCATCGAACAGATCGAACTGGTACAAAAGATTCTGGATGCCGGTTATGCTTATGTTAGCGAAGGGTCGGTCTATTTTGATGTGGCTAAATACAACAAGGATCATCATTATGGCAAACTCTCGGGACGTAACCTTGAGGATGTACTGAATACCACTCGCGACCTCGACGGACAGAGCGAGAAACGAAATCCGGCCGACTTTGCCTTGTGGAAGAAGGCACAACCGGAGCATATCATGCGCTGGCCATCGCCTTGGAGTGATGGGTTCCCAGGATGGCATGCCGAATGTACAGCTATGGGACGTAAGTACTTGGGTGAGCATTTTGATATTCACGGAGGAGGCATGGACTTGGTTTTCCCGCATCACGAGTGTGAGATAGCGCAATCGGTGGCTTCACAAGGAGATGACATGGTGCAGTACTGGATGCACAATAACATGATCACCGTCAACGGCACAAAGATGGGAAAATCTTTAGGGAATTTCATCACGTTGGATGAGTTCTTTACCGGCTCGCACGCCTTATTGGCTCAAGCGTATACGCCGATGACTATCCGATTCTTTATCTTGCAAGCGCACTACCGCAGTACCGTCGATTTCAGCAACGAGGCTTTACAAGCGGCCGAAAAGGGGCTACAACGGTTATTGGATGCCATGGATGGCTTAGAGAAAATAACACCGGCTGGACAGACTTCTGCTGGCATTGATATCAAAGAGTTGCGTGCAAAGTGCTACGAAGCGATGAGCGATGATTTAAACACACCAATGGTTATCGCACAGCTCTTTGAAGCAGCGCGTCTTATCAATACGGTGAATGCGGGTCAGGCTACCCTCTCGACAGACGATTTAGCTCTTCTGAAAGAGACTTTCCGCTTGTTTGCGTTCGATATCATGGGTATTCAAGAAGAGAAAGGCTCTTCGGATGGCCGAGAAGCTGCTTACGGCAAAGTGGTCGATATGCTACTCCAACAACGCATGAAGGCCAAAGCGAATAAGGATTGGGCTACTTCGGATGAGATTCGTAACACCTTGACCGATCTAGGCTTTGAAATCAAAGATACCAAAGATGGTTTTGAATGGAAACTGAACAAATAAGATAGAGTATTCTATTAAGATTTAAGCTTTAAGAGGGGGGTGTCAATGTTTTGACACCCCCCTTCAAGTTAATATTGTAAGATTTCAATATTTCCAACCATACCGTCATAATTGGCTGTTATGGCTTTTCCCAAAAGTCCAACAAAGAGGAATCTTTTTTTATCTGATAGATTCCTTTTAATTCTAATGATACAGACGTCATCTTTTAGCACGACTGAATACCAATCTTTGTCGATTTGAGTAACATTGGCGTATTGTATAATTGGAATAGATGACACTAAATCATTATTAGGTAATTTTGTGATTATATTATCGGAATAAGACTTCAACATCGATTCATAAATGTAGAGAGAGTCTATCTTTGATTTGTTTTTCACAAAATCAAATTTGATTTCGAATTGACCACTGGGGATGTAAAAGAGTCCTGTGGGAATATCGAAATAATGATCGTAATTATATTCAAATCCTAACAAGCGATCTAATGGGACACAATAACGACATGGAACACTTTCGTCAGTGTATTTCAACTCACTGGCATGGAGTAGTTTGAAAACATTCTCTTGATTTGATTCCTCTTTTTGACAACTGATTAGTGCCAAGCACAGAATCATTAAGCCGACTGATTGCTTTATAAACTGATTCATTTCTATTGTTTTTTTATGTTGTAAATCATTCGTTTTTCGTTTTTAAAGCTGTACCCAGCTGGAGCTATATCTTCCAAAAACCATCCAGAAGCATTTGAAACTGTCTAGGGATTTGTTTTGTCGATTCTGAATCGTATTGACTACAAGATCATAGAACAAAATAGAACAAAATGAAAGGTGTTTTTTTTTCATGGCAATTAGTTTATTTCAGTTATCAGGATGATGTTTAAATTTACTTTTTGCAAAATTAGAAAAAGAATAATTCTATAAAAGTTTATGATCTTCTTTTTAATTGTATTATAAAACACGAAAGAGAAGCTAGTCTAATCCGATTCCTTTTACACTTCCCAGTTCATCCGATTGGAACTGTTTGACAACGAGCATTGGAAGGTACACCAGATGGGGTAAGTAGCCTACTAATAGCCTAAGACGACGGCTTTTCCTCGCAAGAGCTAAGTTGCCGAGAGGCGACAGCTTAATCGTTAGCCTATAGGCAATGTTTCGTTAGCCTATAGGCAATGTTTCGTTTGCCTATAAGCGATGTTTCGTTTGCCTATAGGCTAACGATTAAGGTATCGCATTCCAAAGGAGTAGCCGATGCCAATAAAAGGTTCAATTGATACGACTAAAACAAGACTTATGCCCGACCAACCAGCTTGGTGATAGAATCCAAAAAAAGTCGCCAATTCCAACCAATGAAATTGACGACTCTCTCTTCTAAAACCATCGAAAGTTCAAGTCTGATCTCTCAATGGTTGTAAGCCGCCTCTTCACAGAGACGATCTTTCATTACCATAATTTGCTAAAACCTATTGAAAATATAAAATATAGAATCTACAACGATTCGTCTGAAAGTACCTTTTTTTTAAAACCTCCGCCTCTATCAGTAAGCGATCCGATCGGATAAGATGCGTTGCTCATACCAAGGATCATTGATCTCTTTAAGCAGGACTCCCATCCGGCGACATAAATCGGCTACCACCTCTTTATGCTGATCGAGCGGTAAGTTATGCAACTGATAAGGATCGTTTAAATCATCGAACAACAAGCTCTTTGAAAGCTTCTTCGTCTTTTTGTTGATATAGAGAGCCAAGGTGTAACGCTCGGTCTTAATACCTCTGGAAGAGGGGAAATAAGAGCGAACTAAACCCTGTGCGTCTTTCTCACCATCGACATTTTGAATATACAAGGCCGCATCGGGACGCTTCACCGCCGCTTGTTGGTCGAAAAACAACGGAGCAAAATTCCGTCCTTGCACCTCATTGGGAATTGATTTTCCAAGGCCACACAAACCCAGTAGAGTAGGCATGATATCGGGTGAAGAGAGCATCAACGGATCAATACCCGGCTTGATTTTCCCAGGATAACGCACCATAAACGGCACATTCATCGACTCTGCATAGGGAGAGTTTTTCGGATCATCGGTACGTTGACTGCACATCGTTTCGCCATGATCGGATGAGAAGACCACAATGGTGTTTTGGTCTAAGCCTAGCTCCTTCAAAGCGGCTAAGATCTGCCCGAAAGCTCGATCGACCCCTGTTACCGATGCAAAATAGTACCGGGCAGACTCTGCTTTCTTCATCTTCAAATCCACATTCGGACGGATCAGTAAGCTATCTAGCGGTTGGTTTCGATAGAGGTTAAAATCCTCCTCCTCACAGTCGTCCAGCGAACGGTAAGGGCTATGAGGCGGGTTCATACCCACCATGATGAAAAACGGTTTTTTAGGATCACGCGCCCGATCTTTGTTCTTCAGATAAGCGATAACCTGCTTAGCCTCGTGCAGAGGCGACCACTCTTTCGGCTCGTGCTTCTTTCCATCGGTATCCCAATAATGGGGATTCTTATGCTCATCGAACGTGCCATACGAATACCAGTAGTTAAACCCGTGACGGTGCTCTTTGGGGGTATAAGCATCCCAAGCCGGCACACGGTCTTCCACATACTTACCCGGACGATCGGGGTCATTGCGAGTCGGGAAGTCGGTGTGTAATTTACCAAAATAGGCACAATCATAGCCCGATTGACTGAATACATCGCCGATACATTCCGCATCGGTACGCAAAGTACTGATGGGACGTGTCGAGTTGCAATTAAGTGTGACTCCGCTTTTATTGGGATACATACCCGATAGCAACATGCCACGGTGTGGGCTGCTCAAAGGGCAGTTGCTCATAGCCGAAGTCAACACCATCGATTCACGAGCGAACGCATCCAAGTGAGGCGTGTGCACCGGGTCACCCTGAAAGTTCACCCGTTCCCGATACCCCTTCTGACTCCAGAAGCCCAACGCCTGATTGCGATATTGATCTGGAAAGATATAGATTATATTGGGAGCTTTCACCTCATCGGCTCTATGCTGCGCTGTTTTACACCCTTGCGTTCCCAAAAGGGTCAATCCACCGAGTAAAAAAGAGACAGATTTATTCATCACATTCACGTTTTTAAAAGCTATGGGCTGCACAGATAAAAGCAGAACTCTATAAGGCAGCCACACAAGACTCTAAGCCATAAATAATTAGTTTTTTTCGATATCCCGTTTACGCATCAAAGCTTCCAAGAAATAATAATCGGCATAGTTCAACGGTACATCAATCTCCGCACCATGAGGAATACTGCCGACCGAGTGCATAAGGATAAAGTTGCCGTTGGTCCCCACCTTAGCCCGATAAGCAGGCGAAGCCAAGCTCTCCATAATCTTATCCGCAGTCTCTTTATACTGAGAGCCTGGTAGATAAGTTTCCATCTCATACAGTGCAGAAGCCGTACAAGCAGCTGCCGAAGCATCACGCGGTTCGTTCGGTTTATTAGGAGCATCATAGTCCCAGTACGGCACTAAATCGGCTGGTAAATTCTTATTGTTAAAGATAAATTGGTAGATGTGTTGTGCCATCTCCAAATATTTAGGATTCTTGGTATAGCGGTAACAAACGGTGTAGCCATAAATAGCCCATGCTTGTCCACGTGCCCAAGCCGACTCATGGGCATACCCTTGAGCAGTTTGATGGCTACGCACTTCACCTGTTTCCGGATCATAATCCACCACATGATAAGAGCTAAAATCTTTGCGGAAATGGTTCGCCATAGTGGTATCGGCATGTTTCACGGCCACGTGATAAAAAGTCGAATCGCCCGACATCGCTGTTGCTTCAAAAAGCAGTTCCAAGTTCATCATGTTATCAATGATCACCGGACACTTCCAGCCCCTTGTTCCCTGCCAGCCTTTATCGGCATCCCACGACTGGATCACACCAGCGTTCGGGCGGAACCGTGTAGACAACGATTTAGCTGCTTCGATAATCACCTCTTTATAAGCCTTTTTATCTCCCAATCGATACCCATTAAGGTAACTACACCCAATCATAAAGCCCACATCGTGGTGCCATTTCAGATACTTCACCGAATCTAGATCCTCGGTATACTTGGTTGCCAAAGTGGCCCATTTCTGATCTCCTGTTAAGTGGTAAGTCAGCCACAAACTTCCCGGATAAAAGCCTGAGCACCAATCATCGATAGGCACATAGACAATCGTACTATCTTCCTTTCTAATGGTTCTCGGATTCAATATCCGTCCGGACTTCTCTATAAGATCTGTTTGAAGCGTGTTCTGCGCTACCGCATGCTCGATGTTTTCACGAATGAAATCAGAATCGGCCTTTTTAGAACTACCGCAACCGGATAAAACGATAAGAGAAACGCTCAATGCGCTAAGAATCATTTTCATAATAGATGCATTATATGTTTATTTGAGTTTTTTCTTTGGATGCAAAAATAGCGCATTCCAAAGAGACAGAGCGTCGCAAATCATCCAATAAAAGGATCAATTTGGTACATTTACGCCCTAACAACTCAAACAAACCTGCATCAAACGTCCAGAATCTATTTTCCCTTCACGATCGAAGAGAGCGGATGACGGTTTCCCTTCACGCTCGATAAGAAAGCTTTGGCCGATCCAAAGTTAAGATACAGATCCAGCCTTACCGGCAAATGGTTCTTATCATCAGTGATAAAGAAGGTGATAACCTCCTTCTCTTTCTTCTTCTTATCATACTCTACCAGCGAGAATTTCAGGCAACGGTAAGTCACATCGTTCTCACCAGTCACGTTTTCGATCCCTCTATAAATCAAGGTCTGTTCCTCCACCTTTCTTCCGGTAGCCATCGGGAACTTAAGGTGATGCCCCACCTTAAAATCAGCCGGATCATAAGAACGAGCCTGCGCCAAGATACTCAACATATCGTACACGCACCGGCTATCATCATACATATTCTCATTCACCTCACCATCTTTATGTCTACGTTTCTGCTTCACCGTGCAGACCCCCTCTTTGTAGGAGAACCAAGCCTCATCGACTGTGTACCGTTTCCCCTCTTCCGCTCCTTTCCGAAAGTATTGAGGTTCGAGGTGATGGCTCATCACACACGTTAGCGTGTCACGCATCTTAAAGAAAAAATCGGCCCGTTTACTTCCTACCGCCAAGAGGTTAGTGCGGTAAGCAGGTTCTGAATTATAAGTGGTATCATACGTGGTTAAGCTAGCAAATCCCGCTTTCACCCAGACAAATTTCCAGTTGAAATAGAGGTCGTACATCACGTGCTCTCCCGATTTAAACGCCTCATTCTTGGCCTGGCACTGCCCCCTCAAGCTGCCCGAAAAGAAGCAGCAAAGAAGTACCACGCCAACTAATTTAAGCACCTTACGCACATCCAAACAATGACTAACGGTTGTTATTTTGTCTGTTTTTGTTTTTCTTCTTCTTGTCTTCATCAGGCTTTTGCTTTTTAAGTTCATTGGGTTTCTGCTTATCGGCAGGAGTTGCATTCACATCCCACTGCTGAGTAGCATCCCATAACGCTTTATATTCCAAAATATGAGGGAAATAGTAAACTTTTTCCGGTTGTCGGCGTTCCTCATAAGACCCTGGATCCCACACCCCATTGCCATTCGTGTCGTCCACGAGCCGGGCCGCATACTTACCGGGATTTAAGAAATAGAAATCGGCCGTTCCATTAACCACCCTGCGTTGTCGCACCACCTTATCTTGAGCATCGAGCAACTCAATAAACGCAGTCGGTTCAGCACCTTGTACATTAAAATGAAGCGTGAAATACTCATCCTCGTTGCGCACTTTGATTGATTTCTTAATCTTATCGGTCCATAAACCGTATAAGCCACAAAAAGCAGTAGAGTCCACTGTCAGTTCATACTCTCCACCGGATTCCCAATTATAAAACAAATTAAATTGCTTTAAGTTCACGGCATCCTGCTCAAAATCGAAAGAAACCTCTTTCCAAAGCGTATCCACCTTCTGCTTTAAGTGGATAGCTGTGCTGTCTAAGTAAGCCACAGGTTCCTCAAAAGCCAGTGAGATATAATCGTACACATCCATGGAAGAGGGGGCATGCACATTGACCGGCAAAAAGCGTGTGACTTCTACATCGTCCTTTTTTTTCTTCTTCTTCTCCTTTTTCGACTCCTCTTTATAAAGCGTCTTTTGCTTGGCAACCAAATTCAGTGTATCCGTGCGCGGCACTAACTGTCCCAAGGTATCGGTATAAAGATAAGCCAAGCTCATCGTGAGTGTGTCTTTTTTGTAAAGCAACGAATCTTTGACCCAATAATGAATGGTGTCATTAAACTGACTCTTTTCAATGACAAAAGCTCCCTTCTCATCAAAATTAAGTCCCTTCAAGATGGGCAAGGTATCGGCTGGTGCCGAAAAGTAAAGTGTCAATTTCTGCGGAGTCAGCCGTTCATTTTTAACCAGATACTGTGAATAAGAGGGTTCTTTAAACGCTCGAAGAATCAAATCATCGGGTAAGTAATGGGTGTATTTTCGCTCATAGATGGTATCGTAACTCAAAGAGTCTACAAAAGAGGTATCCATGCGTATCCGTTGGTCCATGC
This sequence comes from Bacteroidia bacterium, assembly GCA_009929715.1. Taxonomy (GTDB): domain Bacteria; phylum Bacteroidota; class Bacteroidia; order Bacteroidales; family Bacteroidaceae; genus Bacteroides. Next base: position 12,603 of record RZZX01000043.1, on the reverse strand, counting down.
TCGGCACCACCAGCTCCTCATTAAACGCTAGGACTTCACTCTTTTGCGTATACGCAAAATTCTGATCGGCATCCTGCAAAGCATAAATCCGGTATTTACCAGGAGCGATGCCCCGGATATTGAAACGCCCACGGCTATCGGTGCGAGCTACCCGATCAAACGGCAGCTTCGTAAAGGCTGAATCGGCTAGATTCAGATGAAGCCCCACCAGAATGCCCTTGATTGGTTCCAAGTTGAACGCATCAAGCACGGTACCCGAAACCTCCATCGTGTCGATTTGTGCACCGGTAGAGAAAGTAAAAGCAAAGTTGCCCAGCGGATTGCCTTCGTTGTTATCGACTATCGCATCCGAAAAGTCGATGGAGTACGTGGTGTTTTCCTTCAACGTGTCGAGCAGTTCGAGCTGGATGCGTTTCCCATTCGTTTTTATTTCTGGCTGCTGTATTTGGGGCGGAGAGACCACCACCTTTTCAGAGGCTTTCTCTAGTTTAATAAACTCATCGAACTGAAGGACGATCTTCTTTTTGGTATAGTTCAAGGCTTTCGAACCTGGGGTGCTGCCAATAAATTTGGGAGGTGCTTCGTCGATAGGGCCACCTTCCGGACGACCAATACTTGCACACGAATAAAGTACAGCTACCAAGGCTATAATCGGGAAAGCTCGACGAAGGAGCTTTTTTCTTTTATGATTCTTCAACTCTAACATGGTGCAAAAATAAACGTTCTATCAGAATAAATGGTATGTTTCCTCCTAATTTATTCAAAAAAGCAAAAAGATTTATACAACTCTCTTTCCAAGGGGATCAGCACAGACAAAATAACAGTATCACTGCCATAAAATTAGCCAATTTGCTACCATTGATGCCATTCTCCCCCATTTTTGACAGATAATTCGCCTTTGAATCTCGTAAATATTCTCTATCTTTGGCTCTTAAATCAAACCTAATAAATAGATTCATGAAAAAACAACTACTACTTTGTTGCTTCACTGCGGTGTTTGGATTTTCGGGGCTGAAAGCTCAACACCAAGAATGGCAAGATGCGGGGACGAATGCCGTCAATCGCGCGCCAATGCACACCAATTATTTCGCTTACGCTTCGGCCGAAGAGGCTGCGCAAGGGGTCAAAGAGGTCTCTACGCGCTTTATGACCTTAAATGGGTCTTGGAAATTCAATTGGGTGAAAGATGCGGATGCACGTCCCACCGATTTTTTCCGAACCACGTTCAATGATAAGGGGTGGGCAGAGATGAAAGTGCCCGGTTTATGGGAGCTCAATGGGTATGGCGACCCTATTTATGTGAATGTGGGCTATGCGTGGAGAAACCAATATACCAATAACCCGCCGCATGTGCCCACAGCCAACAACCATGTGGGGTCTTATCGCAAAGAGATTGTGCTGCCTGCCAATTGGAAAGGAAAAGAGGTCTTTGCTCATTTCGGTTCTGTGACATCGAACTTATACCTTTGGGTGAACGGCACGTTTGTGGGGTATAGCGAAGATAGTAAACTGGAGGCTGAGTTCAACCTGACTCGGTACTTAAAACCGGGCAAAAACTTGATCGCTTTTCAGGTGTTCCGTTGGTGCGATGGGACTTACCTCGAGGATCAGGATTTTTTCCGCTATTCTGGCGTCGGAAGGGATTGCTACTTGTATGCGCGTGAGAAGAAGCAGATCGAAGATATTCGTGTAACACCACACTTGGATGCACCGTATAAGGATGCCACTCTCAACGTGGCCATGCAGCTGAAAGGGCAAGGAACAGTCGACTTGACTCTTACCGATGCAAAAGGATCTCTGGTAGCCAACACGAGCATGAAGGGATCTGGTAAACAAACGGCATCCATGGCAATCAGCAATCCAACGAAATGGAGTGCCGAGACTCCTTATTTATATACGCTAACGGCTACACTGAAAGAGGGGAGTCGTACACTGGAGGTGGTTCCAATTAAGGTGGGATTCCGACAAATCGAACTAAAGAATGGACAGATTCTGGTCAACGGCCAACCGGTTTTGTTTAAAGGGGCCGATAGGCATGAGATGGATCCCGATGGCGGTTATGTGGTCTCACGTGAACGCATGATCCAAGATATCCGTTTAATGAAACAGCTCAACATCAATGCGATACGGACGTGTCACTACCCTGACGCAAACCTTTGGTATGATTTATGCGATGAATACGGTATTTATTTGGTGGCCGAAGCCAATGTCGAATCGCACGGCATGGGGTACGGCAAAGAGACACTAGCTAAAAATCCGTTGTTTACCAAAGCGCACTTGGAACGCAACCAACGGAATGTGCAACGGGGGTACAACCATCCGTCGATCATCTTCTGGTCGCTCGGTAATGAAGCAGGCATGGGACCGAACTTCGAGAAGTGCTACACGTGGATTAAGAAGGAAGATCCAACACGGGCGGTTCAATATGAGCAGGCGGGCAACAGTGAGTTTACAGATATCTACTGCCCGATGTATATGGACTACAACGGTTGCAAGCGTTACTGCGAGAACGAGCCGAAAAAGCCGTTGATTCAGTGCGAATATGCTCACGCCATGGGGAACTCGCAAGGTGGGTTTAAAGAGTACTGGGAACTGATCCGTCAATATCCGCATTACCAAGGTGGATTTATCTGGGATTTCGTGGATCAATCGAACCATTGGACTACCAAAGCGGGGGTGCCTATTTATGGCTATGGAGGCGACTTCAACAAATACGATGCGTCTGACAATAATTTCTGTGACAATGGGTTGATTAGCCCTGATCGGGTACCAAATCCGCATGCGTATGAAGTGGGATACTTCTATCAATCGATCTGGACAACTCCCGAAAATCTGGAAAAAGGGGAGGTGAAGGTGTACAACGAGAACTTCTTCCGTGACCTTTCGGCCTATTACTTAGAGTGGCAACTTATGGCCAATGGGGAAGCAGTCCAATCGGGCATGGTGTGGGATTTAAATGTCGCCCCACAACAAACGGCCATTCTCCGTCTACCGATTGATCTGAAGGCTGTTTGTGCTTGCAAGGAGCTGTTCTTGAATGTTCGCTATAAACTGAAGCAGACGGAACAGTTGCTTCATGCGGGTGAGACGGTGGCTTATAACCAGCTCTCCATCAGAGCGTATCAAGCTCCTGAGTTGGCACTGAAGAATCAGCCAACCACCAACAGGGCACTTGTGGTACCCACGTTGCAAGAGAACGATTACAACTTCTTAATTATTAAAGGAGAAGCTTTCGAGATGGAGTTTAATAAGCACACAGGATACCTCTGTCGGTATGACGTCGACGGCTTGTCGATGTTGCAAGAGGGGAGTCAGCTCACTCCGAACTTCTGGCGTGCCCCAACGGACAATGATTTCGGTGCAGGCCTCCAACGTCGCTACGCGGTTTGGAAGAACCCGGAACTGAAACTGGTTTCGTTCAAACAGGGCATCGAGCAGGAACAGGTCGTGGTTCGAGCCGACTATGAACTCCCGGCAGTAGGTGGTCAACTCCAACTGACTTATGTCATTAACAACCAAGGGGCGATCAAGGTGACTCAAAAGCTCACGGCCGATTCTACCAAAAAGGTGTCGGATCTATTCCGTTTTGGTATGCAGATGCAACTACCAAAGAGTTTCAATGCCATCGATTACTACGGACGCGGACCGGTAGAGAATTATGCCGATCGTCATGACGGGGCGTTGATCGGCCGTTATCGCCAATCGGTGAAAGAGCAGTTCTATCCCTATATCCGTCCACAAGAGACCGGTACTAAAACCGATATCCGCTGGTGGATGTTGCTCAACCAGAGCGGCAACGGGTTAAGAGTTGTTGCCGATGCTCCTTTCTCTGCCTCTGCCCTACCCTACAGCATCGACTCACTCGATGATGGTAGTCGGAAGGACCAACGCCATGCTTCGGAGGTGGAAGAGGCTGGGTATACCAACTTCTGCTTGGATAAGGTACAGATGGGATTAGGCTGTGTCAACAGCTGGGGAACACTACCGCTCGAAAAATACAGGGTTCCTTATCAAGATTATAGCTTTAGTTTCATCCTCACACCGGTGAAACACCAAGTGAAATAAGGAAAGTCGGTCCAACCGACTGGTAAAAAGCCAACAGGGGATGTGTCGCAACGGACAGATCCCCTGTTTTCGTCTGCTCCCATTCTGCAATAAACGCCCCCTCAAGTTCGAGACTCTTCTTCACAAAGGCTTCTAGATACCAGAGGCGACGACTCTAAACAAAAAAACTGCCCGAAATGAACCATTCCGGACAGCCTCTGCATAAATTATTGTCTTCAAAAATAACAGATGTTTTCATCTAAGAGGGCTTGTGACCAAGCCTATCAAACGCTTCACCAACAAGTCTACTCGAAAGAGAGCGTACCGAAGAAATCGGGACGGTGAAAGTCGGGGTTCTCAATCGGTATCGGGTTCCACGATAAGAAATGAGGGGTCTGTAGTTCATCACCGCACTTGTAAAAGTTGGCTTTGACTTCACTCCCATCGAGTGTGCTTAGCTGATGCTTGAAGAAAACAGCATAGGGAATAACCAATGCGACTTCCCACTCCGTTTCACCAAGACGCTCTTCAAAAGGGATGCGCCCTAAACTAGCCCAACGGTCTATCAGAGCCGTCACGCTTTGAGGGGCGTGTTCACGCCCGTTTCTAACAGGACCGGCACCAACCAGTACTGTACCGATACAGTTGCATTCGATGTTGTAATAAATACCATCGCCGGCAGGGATGGAAAAGAACTCTACACAAGAGTCGGTCCAGACCGCTCCGTTGTCTTCACCATACTTGGCTCGCACGCTCTGTTCTGTCACTTTAAAGTGCAACAAAACCGCTTCATCGGTGTGAGCTAGGCGGAACTTCACCTCCGGACGATAAGGGTAGGTGCTCCAATTCACACAGCCCACTGTCTGATAGGTAAGACCCGCTGCATCAAATAACGCTGGCAACTCTTGTGCCGCTATTTCTCGTGTTTTAATCTTCTTAACTTCCATTTCTATAAGGTTTCTATCCCACAAATGTAGTGAGTTTCTTGCAATAAGAAGACAGAATTAGAATAAAAAACAATATATTTGCCAACCTAACAGTTCAATACCAAGAGATCCGTGAAAAAATTTATTCTTCTAACCTTACTTTCGTTAAGTACCATTCTAACCTTCGCGCAAGGAGAAAACATCACTTTCGGCCACATTACAACCGATGATGGCCTTTCACAATTTTCGGTCAACAGCCTTTACATTGATGAACAAGGGATGATCTGGATCGCCACCCGTGAAGGGCTAAACCGATACAATGGAAATCGGATTGAGACCTTTAAACTGGATAAAAATGATCCGAATAGTTTGTTCAGCAACACGGTGCTTCGGCTAACGGGCAATAAAAAGGGAAAGATCTACCTGCTCTGTACCGATGGCGTGGCACAACTCGATCTGGGTACACAGCGGTTTAAAACGCTGTTGCAAGGAAACATCGATGCCATCTATTACAAGGAGAAGCTCTATATCGCTAAGAAGAATGAGATCTTCACATTCAATGAGAAAACGGGGAATTTCGACTTTTATTATAAACTACCTGGAAAGAGTATCGCCTTGTCGTGCTTGCACATCGATCCACAGCAGAATCTTTGGATGGGGACCTCTACGTCGGGGGTGTACCGACTTAAACCCAACAGGGTACTGGAACAGGTTATCGGGAAAGGGAATATTACGAGTATCTATGAGGATGCTTCTCACGCTCTTTGGATCGGCAGCTGGGAAGAAGGGATGTATCACGTTAAGCCTACCGGTGAAATTCGGAATTACCGGAATAACCCCACAGATCCTACGAGCTTGCCGTCCAACTTCGTGAGAACGTGTTGTGAAGACAACAAAGGGACTATTTGGGTAGGAACGTTTCGTGGACTGAGCCGGTATGATAAACAAACGGGACGGTTCCAAACGTATCTGGCCGACAATAAGGCGGAGGGGCTCTCCCACTCGTCTATCTGGTGCATGGTGAAGGACCAACAGGGTACGTTATGGCTCGGAACCTATTTCGGGGGGGTGAACTTTTTTAATCCGGAGTATGAGATCTATACGCAATATAAAGCGGAAGAGAGTGAACGCAAAGGGTTGAGTAGCCCGATTATCGGTCGCATGACGGAGGACACGAGGGGGAATCTCTGGATTTGCACCGAAGGTGGTGGGGTGAATGTCTATGACCGGAAAACAAAGACGTTCCGCTGGTATCAACACGTTGAGGGACGGAATAGTCTCTCTCATAATAATGTCAAGGCGATCTATTACGAACGCGATAAGGAGGTGATGTGGATTGGTACGCACCTCGGGGGACTGAACAGGCTTGATTTACGTACAAACCGCTTCACGGTGTATCAAAAGAGGGAGGGCGACCAGACTTCGCTCCCATCGGATATTATCCGAGACATCGTTCCTTACCGATCGGACTTGATCATTGCTACTCAAGATGGGGTCTGTCTCTTTAACCCGGCAACGGGTAGCTGCCAGCAGTTGTTTAAAAACCTAAAGGAGGGAAAAGAGATTAAAATGGTCTCTTCGCTCTGCCTCGATAAGCAAGGTACTTTATGGATGGCGGTCACGGGTAAAGGGGTGTATAGCTACCGCTTCAACACCAATAAGCTGAAGAGTTATACGCACGATCCGGGCAACCCGCACTCGCTTAGTAACAATAACGTGAATAACATCACACAAGACCGCTATGGCAACCTTTGGTTCTCTACGGCAGGAAGTGGACTCGACTGGTATCGACCGGCTACTGATAGCTTTGAGAATTTCGACGGACAAAAGAATGGCCTTGCAAGCGATTGTATCTATGAGGTGTGTGAATCGTCGGTACAACCGCATAACTTACTCCTGATTACCAACCAAGGCTTTTCTCGCTTTGATTTTGCACAGAAACGGTTTACGAATTATAGTAAACTGAATGGGTTCCCACTGAGTGCCGTCAACGAGAATGCGCTTTATGTCACACGCCATGGGGAGGTCTTTCTTGGGGGAATTAATGGCATGATTTCGTTTTGGGAACGCCGCTTGGACTTTACCCCTAAACCTTACCATATTCTGTTATCGCGCTTAATTATCAACGGCAAAGAGGTGCTGCCAACTGATCAGACGGGGATCTTAAAAGCATCGTTGTCTTTAACCTCAGAAATTGAACTCCAAGCGAATCAATCGATGTTTAGCATTGAGTATGCCACATCGAACTTTATACCGGCCAACCGCGATGCGATTCTTTACCGCCTCGAAGGTTTTTCCGATGAGTGGAACCGGACCTATCAGAATCAGAAAATGATTACCTATACCAACTTGAACCCAGGTACTTATACGCTGGTCATCAAGGCGTCACGAAGTGACATTCAAGAGACTCGCCTCCTGATCCACGTCCTACCACCTTGGTACAAAACGGGATGGGCTTACCTGATTTATGTGGCGGCCACTCTGGGGCTACTCATCTTCTTGATCCGTAATTACAAGGCACGTATCCGCCTGCATGAGTCGTTGAAGTATGAGCAGAAGCACATCGAAGACCTCGAAGCACTCAACCAGTCGAAATTGCGTTTCTTTACCAACATCTCGCACGAGTTCCGCACCCCACTGACCCTGATTGTTGGCCAGGTGGAGACACTCTTACAAGTGCAAACTTTTACGCCGTCTATCTACAGCAAGATTCTAGGCGTCTATAAAAACAGCCTTCAACTGCGCGAACTCATTACCGAACTGCTCGACTTCCGCAAACAAGAGCAGGGACACATGAAAATAAAAGTCAGCCGCCATAACCTGATCAACTTCTTATATGAGAATTACCTGATTTTTACGGAATATGCAGCGACCAAACAGGTGAACTTCGTCTTTAAAAAAGAGGTGGAGACACTCGATCTTTGGTATGATCAGAAGCAGATGCAGAAGGTGATCAACAACTTGCTTTCTAATGCCTTCAAGCACACACAAGCTGAGGGAACGATCTCTATGGAGGTCCGGCCCGAAGGAGATGGGGCAATCATCGAGATCAGAGATACCGGCCTCGGCATTCATGCCGATGATCTGGACAAGATATTCGACCGCTTTTACCAGACCGAGCAGCTTGACTCTCTCCAGACAGGGGCCGGCACAGGAATTGGATTGGCTCTGACCAAGGGGATTATCGAACTGCACCACGGCACTATCCGGGTGAAGAGTGAGCCGGGAAAGGGTAGTTGCTTTACGATCGCCCTTCAAGGGGGCAACGGGCACTTCGATGAGGAGCAGATCGTGGCAGAAACCGAGGCCATCCAACAACCCGAGGAACACCCCATTAACCCTATCGACGAGATGCCGGAGATGAGTTGGGAAGAGGAGGCACCGAAACGAATCCCTGATGCAAAAATGCTTATTGTCGAAGATAACGATGCCATCAAACAGATGTTGGCTACCATCTTCTCAACGTTCTATGAGGTCACTACCGCATCGAACGGCAAGGAGGCACTTGCCTGCATTGAGCAAGAGATGCCAAGCATTATCCTGAGTGACGTGGTGATGCCCGAGATGTCCGGTACACAACTTTGCAAGCAGATCAAAAGCGATTTCAACACGTGTCACATCCCGGTAGTCTTACTCACGGCACGAACCGCTGTGGAGCACAACATTGAAGGACTGAAGATCGGTGCTGATGATTATATCACCAAACCATTCAACATCAATCTGTTGATCTCACGGTGCAACAACTTGGTCAACTCGCGCCGCTTGCTTCAAGAGAAGTTCAGCAAGCAGCCGCAAGCCTTTGCACAGATGCTTGCCACCAACCCCATGGATAAGGAGATGCTCGACCGAGCCATGCAAGTCATCGAGGGCAATCTCGACAACGCCAACTTTAATGTCAACTTGTTTGCCCGAGAGATGGGGATGGCACGTACCAATCTCTTCACCAAACTTAAAGCGATTACCGGACAGACTCCAAACGATTTTATCCTAACTATTCGCCTGAAGAAAGGGGCCGTGATGCTACGCAACAACCCGGAACTGAACATCACCGAGATCTCCGATAAGGTAGGCTTCTCCTCGTCGCGCTACTTCAGCAAATGCTTTAAAGAGGTCTATAATGTCAGCCCACTGGCCTATCGAAAAGGGGAAGATAGCACCGAAACGGATGAAAATGAACAGAATTAGTCTTTTGCTGTATTTTCGTGGTTTATCAAACCCGACTATTCGAGTTATCTTCGCCAAAGAATTCTTAAATAGCGGGACACATGAAACATTTTACAGGCTTAATGCCTTGTCTGTCGGCCTTTGTTTTGCTAAGCAGCTGCGGACAAAAGGCGCGCCAGAAGGCAGATTTAAATAGACAAAAACCAAACATCATCTTTATCTATTCGGATGATTTGGGCATCGGCGATCTGAGTTGCTACGGGGCAACCAAGATTCATACGCCGAACATCGACCGTTTGGCTGGTCAAGGGGCACAGTTCAGCAATGCCTATGCGACCTCGGCCACAAGCACCCCCTCACGTTTTGGGTTGCTTACAGGCATGTACCCGTGGCGTCAAACCAATACGGGCATTGCACCGGGCAATTCGGAGCTGATTATCGACACCACCTGTGTTACCCTAGCGGACATGCTGAAAGAGGCGGGTTATGCCACTGGTGTGGTAGGTAAATGGCATTTAGGACTAGGACCTAAAGGCGGCACCAACTTTAACCGCAAGATTCGACCCAACGCACAAGATATCGGTTTTGACTACGAGTTTATCATCCCAGCCACGGTGGATCGCGTGCCGTGCGTCTTTGTGGAGAATGGCGAAGTGGTGGGGCTCGATCCGGAAGACCCTATCACGGTGAGCTACCACCAGAAGGTGGGAAACTGGCCCACTGGCGAAGAGAATCCGGAACTCGTCAAACTCAAGCCAAGCCAAGGGCACAACAACACCATCATCAATGGCATCCCACGCATCGGGTGGATGACAGGTGGAAAAGCGGCTTTGTGGAACGATGAAGAGATAGCCGATGTCATAACCAACAAAGCAAAAGCCTTTATCGGTGAGCATCAAGACGAGCCTTTCTTCTTATATATGGGCACGCAGGACGTTCATGTCCCACGCATCCCCCACCCGCGTTTTGCCGGGAAAAGTGGATTGGGCACACGGGGCGATGTCATTTTGCAATTGGACTGGACCATCGGTGAGATTATGCACACCCTCGACAGCCTAAACTTGGCAGAGAACACCATCCTGATAGTCACGAGTGATAACGGACCAGTGATCGACGATGGGTATCAAGATCAAGCCTTGGAACGCCTAGGCGGACACACCCCCATGGGCATCTACCGTGGCGGAAAATACAGCGTTTATGAAGCTGGTACCCGTGTACCGTTTATCATCCGTTGGCCGGCACAAATCAAACCCACCAAGCAGCAGGCTCTCTTCTCACAAATCGATGTCTACGCCTCAATGGCCTCTTTAGTGGGACGCCCTTTACACAAAGGGGCAGCCCCCGACAGTCAGGAGTGTTTAAACACACTTTTGGGCAAGGATGACACCAACAGGCCTTACATCGTTCAGCAGAATCTGAACAACACCCTCTCGCTCATCAAAGGGCAGTGGAAATACATCGAACCAAGCAAGGCTCCAGCCATTGAGTTCTGGACCAAGATGGAACTGGGCAATAACCCAAGCCCCCAACTCTATGACTTATCGGCCGATCCGCAAGAACAGTGGAACGTGGCGCAACAACACCCCGAAGTGGTCAAAGAACTGAGTGAAGAACTTGCCGCCATCAAGAGTCAGAGACCTCAGAAAAAATAAGGGCCAAAAAGTCGAAAAGAGATTCAATCAGCCCCCCCCAAAGAAGCGGTGCGTCAGGTTTCTGACACACCGCTTCTTTTATCAAATCTAATTGAGTCATGGCTTAAAACAGATTTTGACTCTTTCCATGCTATGGCAACTTAAAAAAGAGACGATTAATTCCGTCTCACATTCCACATTTTATCCATCTTATCCGCATTAAAAAGCACATCAATATTAGCTCCTTGCTTCTTCTCAATAATATCCCAAGCCTTCAACTGAATAAACTGTTCGGCTGTCAAGTTCATTTCCGTCTGATAAGCCTTATCGGCAATAGCCCGTTGTCGTTCGGCCTTTTCACGGCTCAACTCCATCTCTTGTCGCCGGTCTTGCGTCTCCTTAGCCTGAATTTGAGCCGCTGTAACATTCATTTCATCGAGCTGTGGTTTATTCGGTTTAGCCTTACCAGTCACCACAGAGATAATCTTTATAGGCATTGCCTGTTGTTTGATAAAGCCTTCTACATCGCGTTTAATGAGACTATCTATTTTAGCCAAGACCTCTCGGTTACTCATCAGCTCGAAGGGAGAAAACTGTGAGATATAATTTCTAGTTGAATTAATGTATTGCTCCTTGATGAGCCGGTTATACCAATCAGCCCCGAAATCGGCCACAATAAGGGGAGATTTTCCGCGTTCAATCTGCAACGTAATGTTACATTCAAAATCGAGCAACGTATTGTTATTCGAAGCAATATCGTCCAATGCCTCTGTGAATTTGACTGGCTTCATATCAATATAGACCTTTTCGGTGGTAAACACCGTCCACTCAGAGCCTTCCATTAAAGGTTTCTCGGCCACTCCACCCCGACCGAAGAACATCGGTTTTTTAACATATACACACTCAAATCCGGCATCACATTTGGCCCGACTACAAGAGCCTAGAGTCAGAACTCCAACCACACACAACAAAAACAGACTGATTTTTTTTCTCATAACTTTTAATTCTTTAAGGTCTATCATTCAATTTTTAAAAAGGTCTTTGCTCATTCTCAACACGCTTACTGAAAGAATCAGCGAGGTAAAAATAGACAAATTAATCTTATAAGCACTCATAAAACCTCCTTTTTTCGTATTTACCCCTGAACATCATCGGCCCAATGAACCCTTAAATTCGCAATTAATGGGCTCTATAACGAATCGTGTGGGTAGTTCGATGAAAAGTATTACTTTTGCTGCATGAATAGTGTTGAAATATTTACTATGGCTTTAGGCCTTCAGTCGCCTTGGCAGGTTACCAAGGCTGAATTTATCGTGGTGAAGATAAAACTAAAGAGCTTCATCTTTGGATTTCTCATGAAATAGGTTTTAAATTCCCGACATTGGATGGGGGCTTTTCCACTGCATAACCCTACCTTGACAATCATGAGCATTTATAGCTTTTGTGATCTAGCCCAGTTACCGAGAATTCCTCGGCAACTTAGTTTTTATGGAGATCATCTTCTTTTAGCATCGCTTGGGGGCTATTGTTTTATTATCTATTTAGAACCTTACCTATAACATGTACCCGTTTTGCCATTTTCGGGTACACGTTCTTTTGATATGTACCCGTTTTGCCACTTTCGGGTACACGTTCTTTTGATATGTACCTTTATTGATTTGGCTGATGAGCCGATTCTATGGGGGCAACTTTAGGTTGACCATTCGTTGATTTATTCACGAAGAGGTTGACAAGTTTAGTATTAATCCTTAATTCCGCAAGGATTTAATTAGTATTATTTATAATCACCTGAGCAACAATAAGTTGCTCAGGTTTTTGTCATCTCAAGAAATTCACTT
>RZZX01000042.1 GCA_009929715.1 Bacteroidia bacterium | reverse complement strand
TGGGACACGGATGCAGAACGTGCAGAATAAACTCGAAATGTTTCCTAAATGTTTCCCGAAATAGATACAACTCCCTGATAATCAGTTCCCGTTGGCCGCCGCACAGGCTGCTATTGAGGAGTAATGAGGACTTAAAAAATAAAAAGAAGGTCGTGTTGGGAAGCTCTCGGCACGACCTTTCTCTTATTTACACCATAAATTATCTAGATTCTTTTGACTGATATGAAAACAACCGTTGTAGATTGGGGCGTGATACCTTATGCTGAGTCTTGGGAACGCCAATCAGAGTGGTTTGAGGCATTAATAGATGCGAAGCAACACGACAAGCCTTATGAAAACAGAGTGATTTTGTGTGAACATCCACACGTCTACACGTTGGGACGGAGTGGGAAAGACAACAATATGCTTCTTTCTGAAGAGCAGTTGGAGGCTATCAATGCCACCCTTTATCACATCGACCGAGGTGGAGATATCACCTACCATGGTCCGGGGCAATTAGTTTGCTACCCCATCCTTAATTTAGAAGAGTTCGGCTTAGGCCTGAAAGCCTATATCGATCGGCTCGAAGAGGCCGTTATCGGGGTTTGTCGTTCGTATGGCATTGAAGCCGGTCGGTTAGACAAAGCCACTGGTGTTTGGATTGATGGAGAGACACCGCGAGCACGTAAAATTTGTGCTATCGGGGTAAGGAGTAGCCGGTTTGTTACCATGCATGGATTGGCACTGAACGTCAACACCGACTTACGTTACTTTAGCTACATCAATCCTTGCGGATTTATAGATAAAGGCGTTACGTCACTCCGCCAAGAATTAGGAACCGAGGTTCCGATGGCAGAGGTGAAGCAACGCCTTCAGCAAGAGATTATAAAGCAACTCCAAGGCTGATTAGCCACGAGTTTTTAAGTAAGCAATCATTCTTGCCCAACACATAAGAGAAGTCGGCGCGTATAGGCCAGTAGTGTACGCCACAGCCTACCGTGCCGTAACTTCCCGTACCTTTCTCTTTGTCGCCTAAGTGATAGCCGGCGCGTAACACCCCGTATTTAAAAAAGGTATATTCCGCACCTACTTGAGCTTGGAAATGCCGGTAAATAGCTGGCATGACATAGTTTAGATCCAAGGCTACCTGCAACGCATGATCCATGCTGAAAGGCAAGTCTATTGCACCACCCACACCCAAACGAGCTGGTAAGGCATTGCCATCGAACTTAAACCCTAAGTTGGCTGCTTGAAAGCCCACCGTCCACGACGCATACTCATCGAGGAGAGCCATATTCTTGTGGTAACTCATCCCAAAGTCTAGGCAACCGCTCCGTTTCAAGTCCGATTCGGCACTCCCTTTCCCTTGCAGGTACTTCATGGTAAGTGAAAGTGCCAAGTTTTTAGAAACCGATTTAAAATAGCTCCCTTCCAAGACCCAAGTGTATGGACGGTAATCGGCCGTGAGTAAAGTTGGCTGTTTAGCATATAGATAGCCCAGAGAAAACCCTTGTTTGCCATCGCGGCCCATCCGGTAGAACAACGAAGCACTATGCATGGCAAAGCCCGATTTGAGATGAGAATAGGAGTAGGTCCCTCCTAAGAGCTCTTGTGAGAAGGCAATGGTAGAGGGGTTGTGGAAAATAGCTGTACTACCATTGTTGGTTACTGCCAATCCCGTGCCAGCCATACCTAACGACTGAGCATTGGGGGTAAATTCTAAGAAAGCAGCATTCACGGTTCCTTGGGCCAAGAGTAGAGTCGGGAACATACAAGCTGCCAACAGCCAAAGTCTGATTTGTTTCTTCATCATTCTACGCGATTAGAGTTAAAAAAAACGCCCGACTATAACCAGCCGACTAACAATCGGTTAGGGGTGTATCATAGTCGGACGAAAAAAAAATATCTCAGTAAGCTTTATTTGACCTTCATAGAAGATTTAATAAAGAAGATAATCAACAGAGCGTAAGCGCCCAAAGCAAGCACTTCCGACCAAGCGTTATTCAGCCAAGCCTCATTGACTAAATTAATGCCACCAAAACGTATAGCTGCACTCACAACTCCCATTAACGCTCCACCGGCGATAAACCCTGATGCCAATAAAGTGCCTTTCTCGCCACGTTCCGTGTTCAATGCTTTATCTTTACTCCGTGTGGTAACATACCAGCTAACAGCACCACCCACTACCAATGGGATGTTGAGTTGCAACGGAATAAACATACCCAATGCAAAAGCCAAAGCTGGTATCTTGCAGTAAGTTAACACAATAGCCAATACCGCACCAATGCCATACAGCAACCAAGGTGCACCAACCCCACTCATCAGCGGTTCGATCACTGCCGCCATGGCATTGGCTTGTGGAGCAGCCAACGCACCACTGTTGAATCCATAAGTCTGGTTCAAGATAATCATCACTCCACCTACGGTCGCTGCTGAAACAGCCGTTCCCAAGAACTTCCATGTCTGCTGTTTAGCCGGGGTACTCCCTAGCCAATACCCAATCTTTAAGTCGGTAATGAACCCACCTGCCATAGAGAGTGCCGTACAAACCACACCGCCCATAACCAAAGAAGCCACCATGCCCGAAGGCCCTTTAAGTCCGATAGCTACCATGACAACAGACGCTAGGATGAGCGTCATCAGCGTCATGCCCGATACCGGATTTGTTCCCACAATAGCAATCGCATTGGCAGCCACCGTGGTAAACAAGAAAGAGATGCCGGCAACAAGAAAGATAGCGACTGCCGTATGGAGTAAATTTCCCTCCATCACATCAAAATAGAAAAACAGCGTAACCAATATTAAGGTAATAACAGAGCCGATAGCAATGATTTTCATCGACAAGTCGCGCTGAGTGCGTTGCATCGTTTTCTCTACGTTGCTCTTGCCGCCCATCTCTTTGGCTGCCAGGCCGACAGCACTTTTGATAATCCCCCATGAGCGAATAATCCCGATGATACCCGCCATAGCAATACCGCCGATACCAATACTTTTAGCATAATGAGTAAAAATAAGCTCCGGACTCATCGACCCCACTGTCTGAGTAATCTCTGGGTTCCAAGCATTCAGCACACTATCGCCCCAGATAGCAGACATACCTGGGATAATCAGCCACCATACAGCCAATGAACCAGCACAGATAATCGACGCATATTTTAATCCCACGATATATCCCAAACCAAGAACTGCAGCACCAGTATTCACTTTAAAGACCAGTTTTGCTTTCTCGGCAATTGTTTCACCTAAACCACAGAAACGAGTCGTAAAGTTTTCATTCCACCAGCCGAAAGTTGCCACGATAAAGTCGTATAATCCACCCACTAAACCAGCTATAAGCAAAGGTTTCGCCTGACTACCGCCCTTCTCGCCCGAGACAAGTACCTGCGTTGTGGCCGTAGCCTCCGGGAAAGGATATTGCCCGTGCATTTCGCTCACAAAGTATTTGCGGAAAGGGATCAGAAACAAGATACCCAATACACCCCCCAATAAAGAACTGATAAAGACCTGCATAAAAGTCACCGTCATCTCCGGGTACTTCGCTTGCAAGATATAAAGAGCCGGTAAGGTAAAGATAGCTCCCGCCACGATAACTCCGGAGCAAGCCCCGATAGACTGAATAATCACATTCTCGCCCAATGCGTTTTTTCGTTTGGCAGCACCGGAAACCCCTACAGCAATGATCGCAATGGGGATAGCCGCTTCAAAGACCTGTCCCACTTTAAGACCCAGATAAGCTGCAGCAGCTGAGAAGAGGATAGCCATAGCAATTCCCCATGACACAGACCAAAAGTTGACCTCCGGATAAGTTTTGTCGGCCGACATGAGAGGGTTGTACACTTCGCCAGGTTTAAGAACCCTAAAAGCGTTTTCAGGCAGACCGGTAATTTGGCCTTCATTTTCTTGTTTCATACGTTCTTTTAGTTGTTTGATGTTTTAAATTTAAATTTAAGTGACAATTTTGAGCAAAGTTCTCAATGAATCTCCAAAGTAAGCAAAAAAAAAGGAGAATCAAAAGATTCTCCTTCATGTTGTTCGTTATATTTTGGGCTTATTTTGCCGTCATATCACCTTCTACATATAAGCGGACAAGTTCTGTCTTAGCGTTGGTACGTAGTGTGATTGATTTTTTAAAGTGTCCGGGGTATTTCCCCGTTCCATTATAAGTAATCTTAATGGTTCCTTTTTTACCTGGCATCACCGGTTCTTTGGTATATTCAGGGACGGTGCATCCACAAGATGCTACAGCCTGATGAATAACGAGCGGCGCATCGCCGATATTGGTAAATGTAAATGTGCAAGCCACTACCGGGTTATTTTCAGAGAACGTTCCAAAGTCATGCGTTGTTTTATCAAACTTAACATCAGCTACATTTTGAGCCGAAAGTAAACCGATGCTTAATGTCAGCATGGTCATTAAAAAAAATAGTTTTTTCATATCTTCTTTTTTGTTTACGAAAGACAAAGATAGGTTATTTCTTTTAAAATTAATCTGTAATTATGCGAAATAGTCTTAAGAGATCAGCCATTTTCTATCTCCAGCTTCTAGAAGCCATCTATTTAAGCGACTCCCATTTCCTTCTTGAGATTCCTAAAGACTGATTCTGAAAGACGTTATCCTATCTCCTTATTAATTTGTTCGATGTAGTTAAGAATCTCCACCCGTCCCAGTCTCGTTTCTGCCGATGAGATAAAATAAGGAGGAAGTTCTTCCCACTGTTCCTTCAGCTTTTTGAGGTACTTTTTGGTATTAGACTGCACCTGATTTCCCGTCATCTTATCCGATTTCGTAAAGATGACAGAGAAAGGCACCCCATTTTCGCCGAGCCATTCCATGAACTCCAAGTCGATTCTTTGCGGTTCCAGTCGGCTATCAATCAAGACAAATAGATTAGTCATCTGTTCGCGTTCCAAGACATAATCTTCGATAACCTTCTTGATCTGCTTTTGACCTTTCTGTCCACGTTTAGCGTAGCCATATCCGGGCAAGTCCACCAAATACCAATTGGCATTAATTAGGAAGTGATTAATCAACATCGTCTTTCCGGGAGTCGAGGAGGTCATAGCCAGCCCTTTATAGCCAGTTAGCATATTAATCAGACTTGATTTTCCAACATTAGACCGACCAATAAAAGCATACTCCGGGAAATTCTCGGTTGGACATTTCTTCACATCC
The DNA here is from genome assembly GCA_009929715.1 of Bacteroidia bacterium. Classification (GTDB taxonomy): domain Bacteria; phylum Bacteroidota; class Bacteroidia; order Bacteroidales; family Bacteroidaceae; genus Bacteroides. Next base: position 16,554 of record RZZX01000042.1, on the reverse strand, counting down.
GTATTACTAATGATAAATTCAGCGCTCTTTATATCCATATATTTAGTGAGATTTTAGTTCCTTCTTCCATGCCTGAGCCGGAGAAAGGACAAAAGTTTACCATAAACCTTTGCCACAAAGGTAAAAGAATATTTTTGTTTTGTAGCCATCTCACGTTGCTTTTCTTTCATCTAGGAACAAATGGAGTGGGATAGGGCCTCCTCTCTTCTGCTCCTAAAACGGCGATTCGTATTGGCGAAAAGGAGTGGCTCTATTGACTAATAAGGAGACTCGTACGACTAAAGAGAAAGACTTCTATTCCATCAGGAGATGAACAGAATTTGCGCTATAATCGTTCTACTTAAAAGGGCTCATTGAATTTCCGAAAACGGAACTATTTTATCCAATTGCGCCTTTAGAATCGAACTTTTTATGTACATTTGTGCTATTAACCAAACTACAAACTTTTCTTATGAAATCGGACATTGAAATAGCTCGCGGCATCGAACTTAAAAAGATTAAGCAAGTTGCTGAAAACATGGGTATTCCACGTGATGAAGTCGAAAACTACGGCCGGCACATTGCTAAAATCCCCGAACATCTCATCGACGAAGAGAAAGTCAAAAAGAGTCATTTGATCTTGGTTACAGCCATCACGGCCACTAAAGCCGGCATTGGCAAAACCACTGTTTCCATTGGATTGGCATTGGGGCTTAATAAGATCGGGAAGAAAGCCACTGTGGCCCTTCGTGAGCCATCACTCGGTCCATGTTTCGGCATGAAGGGGGGAGCAGCCGGTGGCGGATATGCGCAGGTACTTCCCATGGAGAAGATCAACCTCCATTTTACCGGTGATTTCCATGCTATTACATCGGCACACAACATGATTTCGGCCTTACTCGACAACCACCTTTATCAGAACCAAGCGAAAGGTTTTGGCTTGAAAGAGATTCTCTGGCGCCGAGTACTCGACGTGAATGACCGTTCTTTGCGGTCGCTGGTGGTTGGCTTGGGCGATCGGACCAATGGTATCACCCAACAATCGGGATTCGACATCACACCGGCTTCGGAGATTATGGCTATTCTCTGCTTATCCAAAGACCTCGATGATTTACGTCGCCGAATAGACAATATTTTATTGGGGTTCACCTATGACAACAAGCCTTTCTTGGTGAGCGATCTAGGCATTGGCGGTGCCATCACCGTTCTGCTAAAAGAGGCTATTCACCCCAACTTGGTGCAGACTACCGAAGGAACACCTGCTTTTGTGCATGGGGGGCCGTTTGCCAACATAGCACACGGTTGTAATTCTGTTCTGGCAACGAAAATGGCGATGACTTACAGTGATTATGTGGTTACTGAAGCAGGCTTCGGTGCCGATCTTGGTGCTGAAAAATTCTATAACATCAAGTGTCGGAAGAGCGGTTTGCAGCCTAAACTGACTGTCATTGTAGCTACAGCACAAGGATTGAAAATGCACGGTGGTGTTAGCTTAGATCGAATCAAAGAACCGAATATAGAGGGATTAAAAGAGGGATTAAAGAACCTCGATAAGCATGTACGCAACCTCCGCTCGTTCGGACAAACCGTTATCGTGGCCTTTAATAAGTTTGCAACCGATACGCCCGAAGAGATGGCTCTTCTACACCGTCATTGCGAAGAGTTAGGTGTAGGGTATGCCATTAATAATGCGTATGCTGAAGGTGGTGAAGGTGCGGTAGAACTCGCTAAACTAGTGGTCGATGCGGTGGAGAACCACCCATCAGAGCCGTTGCGCTTCACTTATCAAGAGACAGATAGTGTGAAAGAGAAGATCACCAAGATCGCAACACAAATCTATGGGGCGAATGAGATTACTTATACATCGGCTGCGCGTAACCGTCTCAAACAGATTGATGAAATGAACATTGCCCACTATCCGGTTTGTATTGCTAAGACGCAGTTCTCTTTCTCGGCCGATGCCAAACGGTACGGTGCGGTAGAAGATTTTGAGATACAAATCAAAGATGTGGTGATCAATAATGGAGCTGAGATGATCGTTGCCATTGCTGGTGATATTCTCCGCATGCCGGGATTGCCCAAAGAGCCACAAGCACAGCATATCGACATTGTCGGCGGACAGATCGAGGGGTTGAGCTAAGCCTTTATAATAACAAAAAAAGCGAAAGCCGTTATACCGACAAGTGGGTATAACGGCTTTTTTCATGAAAGCTTTTTACCCACTAATGGCGATTGCCCACGGAGCTCCTTTGCCGTACTTTTGCATCAAAATAAAAAACGATGAAAGGGCGAATTTACAACTTACTTATATTACTTCTTATATCTAACTCTGTTCTGCTTTTTGCGCAGAAAAAGAATCTTTATCAGATAAGTGGTGTGGTACGTGATGCACAGACCAATGAGCTATTAAGTTTTGCAACCATTCAAGTACGGTCTATCCATCACGATGGCTTTTACAGTGGGATTACAGATTTGAGTGGGCGGTATCAGATCAAAGGCGTTCCTGCTGGCGAATACATGGCTACCGTCTCTTTCTTGGGATATGATAAGTCTGAGCGTCGGTTTGGTATCTCGGAAAGTTTATCGCTCTCGTTTTATCTCACCACTTCGGTTCAGGCACTCGATGAAGTGGTGGTTACCGCTTCGGAGTCGAAAGGACTCACCAGTGCTTCAAAGATAGACCGCAAGGCGATGGAGCATTTGCAGCCCACGAGTTTTACCGATCTGCTGGAGTTGCTTCCAGGCGGACGGTCGATAGATCCGAACATGGGGGGAGCCAACTTAATTCGTCTGCGCGAGGCAAGTAGTACCTCTGAAAAGATTGCCTCATTGGGGGTGCAGTTCTTGGTCGATGGGATGGTGCTGAATACGGATGCCAACTTGCAGACGATGCCTACTTACAGTCAAGGTGATAGCCGCGAATCGGTGGGGCTAGGTGTGGACATGCGCACCTTGTCGACCGATAATATAGAGAGTGTAGAGATTATTCGTGGCATCCCGTCGGTGAAGTACGGCAACCTTACTGGCGGGCTGGTGAACATCAAGCGAAAGCAACAAGCCACCCCTTTTACGGCACGTTTCAAAGCCGATCAGACGGGGAAGCTTTTCTCTGTGGGTAAGGGTGTCAATCTCTTAGGCAACTCTGTTTTAAACCTCGATTTAAGTTATTTAGATTCGAAAGTTGACCCGCGTCGGAGTCACGAAAACTACCAAAGAATAACTGCCTCTGCTCGCTGGAACACCAACAAGCAGTTGGACAACGGCCAATTACGGTGGTCGGCCAACGCCGATTACACCGGCTCTTTCGATCAGATCAAACGCGATAAAGACGTCACCATGAAAGAAGACCGCTATCGGTCAGACTACGATAAACTCTCTTTGGGAACCTCTTGGCGTTGGGTGTTCAATACCGACTCTCCTTGGCGTCGGTTTCAGGCCAAAGCCTCTTTGTCGCATGAATGGAGTCAGATAACCGAACGCAAATCGGTCTCCATAGACCGGCCAACAGGTTTACCGAATAACCTGAACCAAGGTGTGGCCGATGGTATCTACCTACCTTATAATTATGTAGCCGATATGGTGATTGATGGGAAACCACTTTACGCCCATGCTGCTGTAGAAAGCGACTGGGGATGGAATTGGGGAAGTACCTCACACACACTCAAGGCCGGGGCCGACTGGAGTCTGAGCAAGAACTACGGCAACGGACAGGTCTATGACACCACCCGTCCCATGAATTCCGCTTTATCCTTACGTCCCCGGCGTTATAAAGACATTCCCGGTATGAATGAGTTGGCTTGGTACGTTGAAGAGCAAATGGTTTTGTCGGCTGCTTCACATAAGCTGACTTTTTCTGCCGGTGTACGTGGCACCTCTTTGTTGGGTCTGAAAGCCGATTTCTCTATGAGTGGGAAACTCTTTTTAGATCCACGATTCAATATGCAATGGCAACTTCCCGCATTCGGTGCTGAAAAAGACTGGACTGTTGTTGTAAACGCAGGTATCGGTTGGCTATCCCGCCTGCCTACCTTGTCGCAACTATACCCCAACCTTCGGTATGTAGACATTGCACAACTCAACTACTACCACGTCAACCCCAACTACCGTAAGCTGAACTACCAGACCTACCGTTGGGATAATACCAACTACGACCTTGAACCGGCACGCAACCGCAAATGGGAGGTTCGGATGGGGCTTTCACACCGTGGACACGATCTATCGGCAACCTACTTTCAGGAGTTTATGAACAACGCCTTTCAGACCCTTACATACTATCGCCTCATGCCCTATACAAAGTACCATGAGAGCTCGGTCGATCCCTCTAGTCTTACCGGTGCACCGGCATTGACCGATTTCACCTCCACTCCCGATACACTCATCAACGTCTATGGCATGGAGGGCAACGCTACGCGGGTACGTAAGCAGGGGGTAGAGTTGCAATATACTTCACCCAGACTGTCGGGACTCCATACCAAATTCACCCTGACTGGTGCTTGGTATCGGACCACTTATAGCAAAAGAATGCCTCGCTATGAAGAAGCATCGGTCCTAATCAATAATCAGCAGATACAGTATATCGGGTTGTACGATTGGGAAGAAGGATCGGTCAACGACCGCTTGTCGACCAACCTCACAGCCGATACCTATCTGAAACGCATCGGGATGACTTTCTCACTTTCGGCTCAATGCACCTGGTTCACCGCCCGCAGGCAGTTGTGGAACGAAGGTATTCCGGTTAATTACATCGATAAATCGGGCACTGTACGCCCTTATACCGAGGCCGATAAGAGCCACAAACAGTTGAAGTTCTTGATGAAAACCTACTCGGACGATTACTTTGAACGTCGTTCCTTTGAACGTCGTTCGGTACCACTCGCTATGGACCTCAACCTCAAAGCCACGAAAGATGTTACGGAGTATATCCATCTCTCTGTCTTTGTCAACCGCTTATGGCATTACTATCCGAAGTATAAGAACGGAAATGTCTGGATCTACCGGACCACTTCGCCCTATTTCGGGATGGAAGCCAATCTCACTTTTTAAACTGTTTAATTAAAACCGATAAAATCATGAATTTTAAATTTAAGTATCTATTTGGAGCTTGTATTCTAGCAGGAGCATTGACGCTTTCTGCTTGCAGCGACGATGATGGAGGAAACTCAGAAGTAGCTGTTGGCGTTAAAATCTCTTCTCAAGTGAAGGAGGATTTGACCATCACAGGAGGAACATATACCTTCAAGAATGTGAGCACAGGACTCGAAACAACGGTGGACTATGCTCAGAAAAAAGTTGTTTTGGTAGACGGACTTTACCATGTCTCTTTTACCGGTACGGCCGTGTACGACTATGATCCGACAGCGGAAAAGCCACAAGCGAAAGCTGCTTTGGTCTTCAATGTTGCCGTGCAAGGGGTACAACAGAATGTCACCATCAAGGGGGGACAGTGTGAACTAAACTTGGAACTTCATGTGCGCTACCTGAATGAGAAGGGCGATTTTGTTATTGCCGAAATATTCCCTTCGGGCACACTCAATGAAACAACCAACAAGCAGTACAACGGCGACCAATATTTCCGTATCTATAACAATTCTGACGAAACGCTTTATGCCGATGGACTCGTCATTATGGAGTCGGCCTTTATGACAGTGCGGAAGATGAAATATACGCCCGATATCATGGACAAGGCAGTGACCGTTCAAGTGGTGGCGATGATTCCGGGTAGCGGCAAAGAGTATCCGGTAGAACCAGGAAAAAGCATCGTCATCTGCGATAACGCGTTGAATCACAAGGAGGCTAATCCGTCATCGGCCGATTTGAGCAAAGCAGACTTTGAATGGTTTACCAATTCAACTAGCACCTCTATTGTGGATGCCGATAATCCGAATGTGCCCAACTTAAATATGCTGTACAACTACACGAGGACCATTTGGGTGTTGAATAAACAAGCCAACAAAGCTTATTTAATTGGCCGCCTACCTAAAGAGATCTCTCCGGAAGAGTATTTGGAGAAATACACCTATACGTATAAGTTCGAACTAGCCACCGGTACCATCTCACGGGATATTACAGACTACTATTTCCCTAATGAATGGATTATCGATGCCGTAAACTTAAGTCCGAAGAATGATTATGTCTGGAACGTAACGAGCTCTACGCTCGATATGGGCTTTGCATATATCGGCTTAAATACCACCATTGCCGAGAATGCAGGCAAAGCAGTGGTTCGTAAAGTGGAAAAAACAGTCAACGGCCGAGTAGTGCTGAAGGATACCAATAACTCGACAGAGGATTTCGAGTGTGCAGTATCGGCCACTCTACTCTCAAAATAATAAAACAACAGACTAAACACGAAGAAAGAGCATGAAACAATGTTTCCGGATCATAGGATTGGGTGTTATAATGAGCTGCACCTCTGCTTTAAAAGCGGCAGATAGCTTAACGGTTCAACAAAAACTGATGCACGTGGATAAGCTGTGCTGCAAGTTTCGTGAACAAGTTTGGTTGAATCCGGCGATGCGCTATGGCCAACTCCCTTTTTCTCTAACCTCCGTTCAGCTGAACGGTCGGTCTGAGCAACGTGGGGAGGCAGCGGTGAAGCAGGAAGGGAACGGCGAGAAAGCTTTCGGGTTTGAAGTCAACTCTTTTGTTGTGTTAAGTCAGGCAAGTCGGCTTTTCGGTTCAGCCTCTTATCGTCATGGAAAGCATGAAGAGGTGCGCTGGAATGAAAATGCCGACTTCAACCTTCTTTTTCCTTATGTAACCGGCGATTCTATCGGTGGGTTTATGAAGGAAGAAGCTTATCGCTTCTCAGGAGGTTATGCGCACACTTCCGGTTCGTGGCGGTGGGGAGCCGAACTGGCTTACCGAGCCATGTTGGCCTATCGCGATAAGGACCCACGCCCCCGCAATGTGGTCTCAGATCTACGTCTCACTCTATCGGCTGCGCGACAGATCGGAGCAGCTTACCATTTGGGAACTTCACTCTCTGTTCGTACCTACGATCAGCAGAGTGGCATCACATTCAACGGTGATAAAGGATCGACTTCAGTCTATCAGATGCTCGGTCTCGGCATGGACTATGTGCGTTTTGCCGGCAATCAGTTTTATGCACACTATGAAGGTTTTGGTTTGGGCGGAAGCTTGGATTTACTGCCGATAGTCTCTTCACAGACACACACGGGCTTTACCGGTTCATTGCGAGGCGATTACTTGCATCTGACTAAGAAGCTCGATGGCATCTCTGAACCGCTAACCGCTCTGAACCATTATGAATTAGCTCTTGAGACGAGTTGGATGAAGGAGACTCACCGGTGGATCCACGGCGTTCAGCTAACCAGTAAAGTACACCAACGTGTTGGCCGAGAGACCGTTTTTGGTGAACCAACCAATGGCGTTTATACCAAACTACACGACGTGGAGCAATTGACCTGTTCCGTTTTGGAATCGGACTTATCTGGAGTTTGGCAAAAAAAGCTCACGGATGATTCAGCTTGGGGGTGGCAGGTTAGACCCACTGTGGGGTACCGACTGTTTAAATCCACTTATCGGGCAGCTCATCGGAGTTTGGAGATTAGCTCTGCCTCTGGTGGCTTGCAGCTACAAAGTACCCGACGAGTAGGGCGTGTACTCCTGACGGGTGGTTTTGATGGTGGCTATGTTTGGAACTTAACAGCTAAACAAGAACTGCCAGGACTGAAGGAAAATTCATCAGTGGGGCAGACGCTATTGGCCAATGCACGTTACTTGTCCGATAACCATGTGGCAACAAACCTCCTGCTTCGGGGGCATTATGCCTGGTCTTCGGCCTATGCACTCCAACTGACCGGTCGCTGGTTACATGAAAATTATAAAAAGAGTGGACGGATTAATTTATTTGAATTATCTTTGGGAGTCCTCTTCTAAAGCCGTTATTTAGAGTTTATTAAGAACTCTAAATAAAGAAAAACAAGCAAAGCAAAAGAATAATAACAATTAAAAGCTAACAACAATGAAAGTAAAACAACTCACAGTCGCTGTCGTTTTGATGGCCTTCGCCGCTTTAGGAACCTCTTGTGGCAACAAACAAAAAACGTCTTCTACCACCGAAACGGAACAAATGGCTCAAAGCAGTGCCATGGAGGTCGACACTTTATTGGCCCGTGGCGAATCACTCGTTGGCCAAGAGATTACAGTCAAAGGGGTCTGCACACATACCTGCGCACACGGAGCAAAGAAAATCTTCCTGATGGGTAGCGATGATACCCAAACCATCCGCGTAGAAGCAACCGAAGTGATCGGTGCTTTTGATGCGAAGAAATGCGTTAACGCCATTGTCTCTGTGACTGGTGTGCTGAGAGAACAACGGATCGATGAAGCTTATCTACAAAATTGGGAAGAGCAGGTTAAAGCACAAGCGCAAGAAAAGCACGGCGATGGTGAAGCCGGTTGCTCTACCGAAAAGAAGGCACGCGGTGAAAAAGGAAACTCTACCCAAGAGCGCATTCAAGATTTTCGGACCAAGATAGCCGATCGTCAGGCGAAAACAGGTAAAGCGTATTTGTCATTCTATTTTGTGGAGGCTACTGGTTATGAGATTGAAGGGTAGTACTTGGCGTAAATGGAGTCGGATTATCCACCGCGACTTATCGTTCTTCTTCTCTGGGATGGTGCTTATTTACGCCATTTCTGGAATTGTGATGAATCACCGCGATACGATAAACCCCAACTTCTCCATCGAACGTCAAGCCTATACGATTCAGCAAAAATGGTCAGATAAAACAGAAGTGACTCGAGCAGAAGTGCTCTCACTTCTGACCCCTTTGGGTGAAGAGGACAACTATACCAAGCACTATTTTCCTCAGCCGGAGGTGATGAAAGTGTTTCTAAAAGGAGGGTCTAACTTGCAGGTAAACATCCGGACAGGGGAGGCGGTTTATGAATCCATCACCCGTCGCCCGGTTATCGGTGCCCTAGCTAAGTTGCACTACAACCCAGGTAAATGGTGGACCACCTTTGCCGACCTTTTTGCCGTTGGCTTGATCCTCATCACCCTCACCGGGCTGATCATGATCAAAGGCAATAAAGGAGTGATCGGGCAAGGAGGGATCGAACTAGCAGTTGGTATTCTGATACCATTGCTGTTTCTCTTCTTTTTCTAGCAGCAAACGTTCTTTTATTTTAAAATAAGCTTTTTTTGTGTGGTATAAAGCGGCTCTCTCTTTCTTCGTAAAGAGAGGGAGAGGGCTTTATATGCCCATTCAAAAAGCCAAACTACTTAACAACAGATTATATGGAACCTATCATAGAGTGTAAAAATCTTACGCATTACTACGGTAAACGGTTGATTTATGAGAATTTGAGTTTCAATGTCCCAAAAGGTCGTATTCTGGGACTACTCGGTAAGAATGGAACGGGGAAAACCACCACCATCAACATTCTAAGTGGTTATCTGAAACCACGCTCGGGCGAATGTCGCATCTTCGGGCAGGAGATTCAAACCATGGATCCCTCCTTGCGGCGACAAATCGGATTGCTGATCGAAGGGCATGTACAATACCAGTTCATGAGCATCGCCCAAATAGAGAAATTCTATGCCGCTTTCTATCCTGGGCAGTGGCGCAAAGAGGCCTATTACGAGCTGATGAATAAGCTGAAGGTTGCCCCCGGACAACGCATCTCACGCATGTCTTGTGGCCAACGCTCGCAAGTGGCCTTGGGACTGATCTTGGCTCAAAATCCGGAATTGCTTGTGTTAGACGACTTCTCTTTGGGGCTCGACCCTGGCTATCGCCGCCTATTTGTGGATTACCTCCGCGATTATGCCCGATCGGAAAACAAAACGGTGTTTCTAACTTCGCACATCATCCAAGACATGGAACGGTTGGTCGACGACTGTATTCTGATGGATTATGGCAAGATTTTAATCCAAAAACCCGTCGACGAGCTGCTTAGCAGTGTTCGACGTTATACTTGTAGCGTGCCCGAAGGGTATGAATTACCAGTCGATGAAAGGATTTACCACCCGGCACTCATTCGTCGCACGTTGGAGTTCTTCTCCTTCTTAAACCAAGCAGCGGTAGAACAGCTCTTGAAAGAACAAGGCACACCCTATACCGATCTGAAAGCCGAACAAGTAAACCTAGAAGATGCCTTTATCGGGCTCACTGGGAAGTATTAACTCATTAAAAACAGTCTAATTGTGTATACCATATTTTATAAAGAATGGATTAAAACACGCTGGTATTACCTACTAGCCGTGCTGACAACACTTGGCTTTACAAGCTATTGCTTGCTTCGCATAAACCGTGTAGTCGAACTTAAAGGAGTTGCTCACCTTTGGGAAGTGATGCTGCAACGCGATGTGATCTTCATCGATCTGCTAGAATACATCCCCCTGCTCACAGGGCTTCTGATGGCTCTGGTTCAGTTTGTGCCCGAGATGCAACGGAAGTGTCTTAAACTCACCCTTCATCTGCCTTATCCGCAAATGAAGATGACGGCCCTGATGCTCTTGTCGGGTTTCTCCTTGCTCTTAATTGCCTTCCTATCCAACCTCCTTTTGATGCAGGGTTACCTCTCCACCATTTTGGCCTCTGAGCTAAAAAACCACATTCTGCTGACTGCCGCTACTTGGTATCTAGCCGGCTTAGCCGCCTATCTGCTAATGGCTTGGGTCTGCTTGGAACCCACGTGGAAGCGGCGGTTGCTCAATCTGATCGTGACCATTCTCGTGTTACGTATTTTCTTCTTATCGGAAACGCCGGAAGCTTATCGACCGTTTTTGCCTTTGTTGGCACTTTATACGCTCTCGACTGCTTCGCTCTCTTGGCTTTCTGTAGTACGCTTTAAAGCAGGTAAACAAGATTAGGAATTTTTTAAAGACAACAAGATGAAACGATTCAGTACCCTATTATTCTACACCACCATGGCACTTCTATTACTTTGGCAATTGCCGTGGTGTTACAACTTCTTTGCCGTTAAGTCCGATAGAGCACCTTTCACACTCTACAGCACGATCATTGGAGACTTTGTTCAGATGATCCCTGAAGAGGGGAAGGGCGTTAAACGGTGCGACTTATCGGGACATATCTATACCGAAGCCGAATTTGATAGCATTTTACCCACGTTTTATGCGCGGCAACTGATGTCCGATGAACGGTTCCCCGACTCGATACATGGTATAGCGGTTACTCCGCGTCAAATCCAACGAGAGAATTTTACTTTTCGTAGCTCTCCATCGGATATCAATGCTCCCTCTATCGGGCTTTATCCGCTACTGGAAAGCCTATCTGGTCGGGTCGATTTAGAGATGCCCGACGATGTGTTTCGAATCACTCAAAAAGGGATCGAGTTTATCGACATGAAATCCAACAGCCTCAAGGCCGATAAAAGTCAGCTTTTTACGCAGGCCATGCTCAACAAAGGGTTCTCTTTTCCGGCTTTAGAAATCTCTGGTAACCCTACTACTCGCAAAGAGTACGATGAAGGGTATGTTCTTTTAGATGCCAAACATCAACTCTTTCACTTGAAACAGATGCGAGGACGACCGTATGTGCGCTTGGTGGCAGGTGCAGAGAAGCTCCTGTTGAAGCACCTTTATATCACGGAGTTCAGCAACAAAAAGACATTGGCTTTCATGATCGATGAGAATCACCAGTTTTATGTCTTAAATGCACCGTCGTATGAGATCAAAAAAACCGGTGTGGCACACTGTAATCCGGAAACAGACGATTTGATTATTCTAGGAGATTTATTCAACTGGACCGTTAAGGTTGGCACCCCCGAAGGTGTGAACTATTACGCCTTGGATGCTTCCAGCTATGCACTAGTCAAGCACCACGAAGAGCGTCAGACCTCGCAAGGCATGCCGGGACTAACCTTTACCTCTTACTTGGATAAATACGTCTTTCCCCGTTTCGAGTAAGCGAATGTAGGCAAGCCGTCTATAAATTCCCATTACCCCGATAAGGCTAGACTCTGTTATAAGAATCCGTTTGGGAAGTCTAAAAAGGAGAGGGGGGGCGATACCAATCACGGTATCGTCCCCCCCCCTTAGATTATCTATTCATACCAGAGCCGTGATGCACTACTGCACACTAAAGCCCCGTTTGTCGAGATACGCTTTGAGCTTACGCAGATACTCCGGTGTAGGTCCATCAAAGAACGAAACACCCGAAGCCCTATTGTCATAAGCCTCGTCGAGCGCTTTCTCGAAATCCTTCTTAATATCCGGGAACATCAAGCCAGCGTAAATCTTCGCACCACCTTGAACCGTCTGTACGCTCTCCTTCACCGACCGACCGATCCACTCCGGACCCTCGTAATAAAAGCCATTGTAAATCATCGGGAAATACGCATCCAAGTGCCAATTGCCCCAATCCTGTCTCACCATCTTCTTAGCCATCGACGGGCCAGGGAAGACTGCTGCCGAGATTGCTTTCCCGTCGGCCTTTACCGCCTTCGTAATCTGATCCACCACGTGGGTAATTGCATCCAAGCGGAAGTTGATCCACGACTGATCCTCCATGGGAAACTTCATCGCCATAGCATCACGTCCCGTTTGCGCCTTAAACTTCGCACGACAAACCTCACAATAGCAATAATCATACTCCGGATGCTCCGATGTCTGTTCGATGCCATAATTCTTCCACAGACTCACCGGAAGCACCACATCCGGGAAACGCACATAATCCAGATGCACCCCATCCACATACGGCAAGTTGGCCTCCTTCACATAATCCTTCGCTAAGTAATCCGCTACCCCCTCACGGTTCGGGCAGAGAAAGCGGTAATAATCCACATAAGCCGGTTTATCATGCGTCGACTCCCCCTTGCGGTTCACTGCAAACCAATCCGGATGCACATCGAGCAACTCCCGTCTGTTCATGGTCCACTTCCAATAGTGTGCCTCCAAGCCCGCTTCGTGGCAAAGCTTATACAAATTCTCGTTGTACCCCTCGAAAAGCACTGCACTGATACCACACGCTTTCAGCAAGCCGAACCATTCGCGATACGCTTGGTCACTCTTATTCCGGTCGATACGCGTCCATACCCAGTTCTTCACCACGCGCGGAGCAATCTGCTCCACAGTGAACCGTCCATCGTTATTCAGGACATAACGCACTTGGCGATTCGGTACCGTAACCGACATAACAAACGTCCGTTTCGTAGCCTCCACATCGATCGTTGTTCCCTTTGGCAGTGCATTCAGTTCCGCCTCCGTAAAGAAGAAACGCTCCTTCGAGCGGATATAATTACGCTCCTTTGCATACACATCCTGTTGCGCATAAAACATGGCCCAAAGCAAGCGATAGGCAGCCATATCATACGGGTAAGTAAACGTATCGGCCCCGTTGCCCACCTGTTTATCCGAGAAGTAGACAAAGCCCCACCGTTCCGGCATGTGCATATCCACCTTTCCCGTAGCAGACCAAACCCAGTTCTCTTCCGGTCCTTTAGCCTTAAGCCACTGTACCCGTGAGAAGTTCACCCGCCACGTCTGTCCCGCTTTGAGTGGATTAGAAAAATTCATGGTTAGCGCCTGATGTGGGATAGCCATCTCCACGCTCCACGACCGATCACGGTCCTTCGCATTATTCAGCGTTCCATCGTGATGCACCTTCAAGAGCAAGCCTGGGCAATCCCATTGGATCATAAAATTACCCCCACAGCGATACGTCTTATCAAGCATCAGATCGAAGATCACCCCCCTCGCATTGTTCTCTATTTCGAAATAATTCAGTCCGTCGCCATCCGGATCCAAGAACACCTCAAAGTCATTATCGTGATAAATAATCGTATCCCGCTGAGTCAGTCGTGCCTTGATATCCTCCTCCTTCAGCACCGCTGCCACATAAAGATAACGGTCATCCCAGAGCATTTTAGCCTGCGTATCATACTTCGGTGTGGCAAAGCCATCGCCGCTGATATCGACAAATGAAGCCGTTGGCAACGCCTTCTGCCACGCCTGTTCATCCAGTTTGCCATCAATGGTCATCTTCTCCGCAGTCCGGTAGCAAACATAATTTTTCGGTAGCGTGAGTCGTTGTGCATACCGTTCAGACAAGCTATGCTGAGCTTTCGCCGGCAGCAACGACAAGAGGCCCATCACTGCCCCCAATACAAGTTGTTTCTTCATGCTATGTAGTCAAAAAGTGATTAATTGCTAGAAATAATCTGTCCCTCGCCGCGATAAAGCTTAATCGGCCCATCGAGCAGCACCGCCAGCACCGTAATTTGCGGGTCGAGCACCTGTTGTGGCACATCGATGTAGAGATTTCCAGGTACGGCACTCCAGTAATTCTTGTTGTATATCTTATGCGGCAAGATGGTGCCATTTCCTACCACCCACACACGGTTCACCTTGTTTACCAAGCCCTTCACCTCGATCGGTCCATTGGGTTTATAAGGCAGATACAAGTAAAGCACGTCGCCGCTTTGGCTAAGCGTGGTATACCCTTGGAAATGCTCATTAGGGATACCTGCTCGTGTGCTATAAATAGCCTCCTTATGCTTCTTGGTCCACCGACCGAATTCCTTAAGGATAGCCACCTGCTCATCGGCGATAGAGCCATCCGCTTTCGGGCCAATATCCAGCAACAAGTTCCCCCCCATGCTCAAGCAATCGACAAACGTGCGTAGCAAGATAAAGGGCGATTTATAATTCGTATCGGCTTGTTGATACCCCCACGAATCATTCATGGTCATACACAACTCCCAATGACTATCCTTCGGTCGTACCACAGGCACGCCTTGTTCCGGTGTTGCATAATCGCCATAGCCCTGAATGCGCGAGTTGATAATCACGTTCGGGTTTGTAGAGCGTAGCAAGTTCACTATTCCCTTCGAGTTCCAATTCTCGGCACTCTGTTCCCAGTCACCGTCGAACCAATAGAGATCGGGGTTCCACGTCTTGTTCAGTTCGGCAAGCTGTGTGAAGTTAAAGTCGACAAACTTCTGCCATCTAGCAGGATCGGTCTTCACATCGTAGCGTGTTTCTGTGCGTGTTTTGTTTGGATAATTCTCGTTCGACCAGTCGAGTAGCGAGTAGTAAAATCCCAATTTCAGCCCCTGTTTGCGCACCTCCTTCACGAATGGATCGATGAGATCGCGTTTGGCCGGTGTCTGTTCCAAGACATTCAGGTGTCCCGCTTTGGTGTTCCACAGCGCCATGCCATCGTGATGTTTCGTGGTAATCACGGTATAGCGTGCGCCACTCTCTTTGATAAGTCCGACCCATGTTTTGGGGTCGTATTTTTCGGCTGTAAACCCCTTAGCCTGATTCATGTATGCCTCATAGGGCAAGTAATTGTTGAAGAACGACCAACTTTCGGAGACTCCATTCACGGCATAGATCCCCCAGTGGATAAAGATGCCGAGTTTAGCGTTGTCGAACCATTCCATGCGTTTGTTTTTGTCCGCTTCGTTCTCTGTCTGCACAAGGCTTTGCGCTTTTAGCGGTAGGGTCACCGTATAGGCCGATGCCGCAAGAACGAGAAGTAGTTTTTTGTAATTCATGATTGAGTAATTAAACTGTTTTTAAGAGTTAGTTTTCTGTTTAGTTTTCGTTTGTCTTTTCGGTTTTGCCTCTTTTTTTCAGGCTTTAACCGAGAGACAAAGATAACGCTTCAGGCGCTGTTTTACAAATCAAAACACCCTTTTTTATCCGCTTTTCACAACACACTGTGCTGATGTCCGGTCGTTTTTTTTGAGAACCAATAAGGGGAGGGGGAGCCTGCTAGTAGGTCCATTTGTTGAGTTTGATGTGCCAAATGGAGTACTGCGAGGGACGCGGTGGGGCTTCGGGCGGGATGATTCTGTTAGAGTAGTACCTGTTGCCCTCTTCATCACGCTGTTCAAACCGGTAAGGGTCTTCCTCCTCTGGCACTATGGGAACCGACCCCGGCTTCTCCTTCACCTCGTAAACTTCCGCCATCTCGGCGGTGTCCTGAAGAGTGAGCTGATGCCCGTCACGCTGCTCTATCTCAAGAATGCGCTTAACCCGATACCAAGTCTTCATCCCCATCCGAATGAAATTGGCAAAGTAAAAACGGATGTCTTTTTGGGTGAGGTAATTTTCTGGACTACCATATGCCAAAGCATGATTCTTAAACAGCTCCACAATGCGTTCTTTTTTGTCGATAAATAACCGACCCAATCCCGACTGAAAGGCGACTGCCTCGATGTAAGCCTCCGAGTTGACCATCTCTTTCAGTAGAGTATCGAAAGAGCGTACCGGTTCAAGCTGATTATCTTCGGGCGGCGGCAAAAGGTGAGGCAAAGCAGCTCGATCGGCGTTTACTCTATTTTCTTTTTCTTTTTCTTCATTTCTATTTATAGTATTAGATACTTCTTCTACTACTACTAAACACGCGTCCGCGTTAGTGACACCTAAACTGCTGTTATTCTGATTATTAGTAGGCGTGTTTTTTAACGGAGAATCATTCTTCGTTAAATTCCTTAATTTGCCTCTTTCTATTGCATTCAGGCGTGCCTCACGTTGATCCATCAGCTCGTAAGAACAGAATCCCTCCTCTTTCACATCGAAGAGATTAAAGTCCCGAATGATGCGTTCCAAGGAACCCACTTGAACCCTCA
>RZZX01000041.1 GCA_009929715.1 Bacteroidia bacterium | reverse complement strand
ATGAAAAGGACGGCATATGGATTTAGGGATGAACGATATTTTGAACTGAGACTATATGCACTACACGATTGCCGTATCACTCGAAATGTCGGATGAACCCTTTTTTTTTGGTCATTAGTTCTTTTTTTATTATAATTCGCGCACATGTGTGAGAAAAAAGAGGGGGTGTACCTTTTGCATTTAGTGCACTTTTCCAGTGCCTATTCCACTCTTCAACAAGCAGTCAATCGGTATTTTACTTGTTCAAATTTTATTTTTTGAGTGCTTTTTGGGGTGTTTTTAAAGAGAAGGGTCATTTAGAATGTCATCTGCTCATTGCGAATCCTTCTGAAAACCCCCTAGGCGTTTTTTCGGGACTTCTAAATGTTTTTAACCATTGAGCTAACACACTTATATTATTGCAACTCGAGAAACCCTCATAAATCCCAAAAACGCCACAGAAACAGAGCAGGAACTTCAGTGTTTAAACCATTGTCTCAGAAAAGCCAATAGGGCATCGAGCCCTATTGACTTTTACTGAGAACCCCAGATACATTGAGACTTATCCATTGCTTTGTATATAACAACCTTTTTAGTAACAAAAGGAGGAAAATGACCACGTTTTCAGTAACAAATAATAAAATGAAACAACTTATTTAGTAACTAACCTCTAAAAGTGACAACCATTTCCAGTAGAAGTCAAAGCACCGCTTTAGCAGTCGTAAAGCACCGCTTTAGAGGTCGTAAAGCACCGCTTTAGCAGTCGTAAAGCACCGCTTTAGCAGTCGTAAAGCGGTGCTTTTATCATTAGAAAAATTCGCTTGGTGGTTTTAGGCCATCAATCCTGCATCAACCCCTCCCTGTTCGCCTGTGCTAGAATCAGCACTCGACACCTTGTCGGAATCGGTTTCAAGAGTCTGCCAACCTCTATCGACCTGTTTCAAGCAACACGCAAGCAAGTTCCCGGTTAAGAAAAGAGAGTTCAGACAGATTCGGAACTTTAGTCCAACGAAACGCCTTGATTCCGCAAGGATTTAAAAAAAGCAGATTGAAAAAACAAGCAAGAAAGCAGTAGCAAAACGAAACTTTACGACTAGTTGTCATTCAGACAAAGCAACGATGGAACTTAAAACAGCTCCTACGCAAACCTCAATAAGATCAATTTTACTTTAAAAATGACGTGACCAAAAAAAATGATTAAACACTTTCTAAAAGGATAAAAAGCAAAAACAACCTAGCACCGCAAAAGCGACCAAAAAAAAATCAAAATACAAACAAGTGATTTACAGTTAATTGTGAATTTTATTAAAAAAAAGAGTTCAATAGATTTGTTTTATTAAAAAATACCCTCTATCTTTGCATCGCTTTTGGAAAGATAAACCTCTAGATAACGGGGTGTAGCGCAGTCCGGTTAGCGCACCTGCTTTGGGAGCAGGGGGTCGTGGGTTCGAATCCCGCTACCCCGACTACAAAAGGTTATCTTAACAAAAAGCACTTTCGGGGTGTAGCGCAGTCCGGTTAGCGCACCTGCTTTGGGAGCAGGGGGTCGTGGGTTCGAATCCCGCTACCCCGACAGAAAAAAGAGCTATCTTATTTATTAAGATAGCTCTTTTTACATTCCCCCTACTCCATCTTTAAATAAAAATCTCTAGTCAATGCGATGTACTCAGAACTGTAACAGTGCCGAGACTTTTCTACCAACAGCTCTTTTTCTTCTAAACTCCCCAGATGAGCCGATTCAAATGCGAACGTTATTAAAATGCGCTTAGGAGAGGCACCAGGCTTGGTTGCAATACGAAGCAAACGAATAGGACACAAGGCGTACCGAGCGGCAGCAGCCTGGAACTCTTCGGCAACATCCATGGGAATAACAACCGTAAATTCACCTTTTGCTTCAAGAAGCATCGAGACTGCTTGCAAAAGTTGCTCATAAGTCAAACATTCATCGTGCCTAGCCGCACTTCGCTGCTCATCGGGGCAACGCAACGCATTCTTGTAATAAGGAGGATTAGATACAATCGTGTCGTATTTTTCTGCAGCAACATAGCTCTTTATATCTTGACGCTTCACGTCTATGCGATGTGCCCACGGCGAACGTGACACATTTTCATTGGCCTGATCCGCAGCATGGGGATCAATCTCTATGGCAGTGATACGAGCTTCCGGAGATGAACGCTGAGCAAGCATCAAGGCAACTAAACCTGTTCCGGTACCAATGTCGAGCAGGCGTTTAGCCCCATCAACAGCAACCCACGCACCCAACAAGACGCCGTCTGTGCCAACTTTCATGGCACACTGATCGTGCCACACAGTAAATTTCTTAAATTGAAAAAAATCGTTTGCCATTTTATCTATTACGTTGTTTAATTTACAAAAGTAACCAATAAACCTGAAACATCTTTTCTGCATCTCATTTTTTGGCATTGTTTTTGTGTTTTTATACCTATAGGTGCTTTATTATTAACTAGAATCCATTACCTTTGCAGACAATTTATGCCTATATGGATGACATAAACTAAATTAAAAGAAAAATGAAAGAAAAATTCTTTATAGAAGATACAGACAGCAACTCTTTTTCTCTAATTGCCGATTTTGAAGGCAATGAAGAACAGATGTTTGATGTTAAAATAGACTCTGGTGAAATTCTACCAGTTCTTCCACTTCGAAACATGGTACTTTTTCCAGGAGTTTTCATGCCTGTTTCAGTAGGACGCAAGTCTTCACTGAAATTGGTTCGTGAAGCCGAAAAAAAGAATTCGAATGTTGCTATTGTATGTCAAAAACAAGCGCAAATAGATGAACCGGGTTGGGAGGATTTACACGAAATCGGAACAATCGCTCGAATCGTACGGGTTCTGGAAATGCCGGATCAAACAACTACTGTCATCCTACAAGGGTTAAAGAGAATGAACCTTAAGAGCATCACTGAAACAACGCCTTATCTGAAGGGTGAGGTTGAGGCACTTGAGGACGAGGTACCGGATAAGAGCGACAAAGAGTTTCAAGCCTTGGTAGAGTCTTGCAAGGATTTGACGGTTCGTTATATCAAATCGTCCGATTCGATGCATCAAGATTCAGCCTTTGCCATCAAGAATATCAATAATCACATGTTCTTGGTCAACTTCATTTGTTCGAATGTTCCTCTCAAAAAAGATGAAAAAATTAAATTCTTACGCTTTAACTCGCTTAGAGAACGGGCGTATAATCTTTTAGAGGTCTTGAACCGTGAAGTGCAATTGGCCGAAATCAAAGCATCAATCCAAATGCGCGCCCGAGAAGATATTGACCAACAACAACGCGAATATTTCTTGCAACAGCAAATTAAAACGATTCAAGATGAGCTGGGCGGTAATGGCAATGAACAGGAAGTTGACGAGATGCGCCGAAAGGCTCTAAGAACCAAATGGAACGAAGAAGTTCAAGCTGTTTTCAACAAAGAGTTGGCTAAACTGGAACGAACACATCCGCAATCGCCTGATTATAGTGTTCAACTGAACTATTTGCAAACCATGCTGAATTTGCCTTGGGGCATCTACACGGCTGATAATCTAAATATTAAGAATGCCGAAAAGACTTTAAATAAAGATCATTACGGGTTAGAAAAGGTTAAAGAGCGTATCTTGGAGCACTTGGCGGTCTTGAAACTTAAGAAAGATATGAAGTCGCCTATCATCTGCCTTTACGGACCTCCGGGAGTGGGGAAAACATCGCTGGGTAAATCGGTTGCTTCGGCATTAAAACGGAAGTATATCCGGATGTCGTTAGGTGGAGTGCATGATGAAGCGGAAATCAGGGGGCATCGCAAAACATATATCGGTGCAATGCCTGGACGGGTGATCAAAAATCTGATTAAAGCGGGATCTTCTAACCCTGTTTTCATCTTGGATGAGATTGATAAACTGGCCTCAGACCGACAAGGGGATCCTTCATCGGCTTTGTTGGAGGTCTTGGACCCGGAACAAAATACCACTTTTCACGATAATTTCTTGGATGTGGATTATGATTTGTCGAAGGTGCTGTTTATCGCTACTGCCAATAATCTTAACACGATCCCAGGACCACTACTCGACCGTATGGAGCTAATCGAGGTTAGCGGATATATCACCGAAGAGAAAGTGGAAATCGCTCGCAAGCATTTAGTTCCTAAGGCATTGGAAGAAAACGGACTCAACAAAATGGATATTCGGTTCTCAAAACCAACTTTAGAGGCTATCATCGAATCGTATACCCGCGAAAGTGGCGTGCGTGAACTTGAAAAGAAGATTAACAAGATTCTACGTAAATCGGCTCGTCAGTATGCTACAGATGGGTTCTTTCTTAAATCGGATATTAAACCAAGCGATTTATATGAGTTCTTAGGGGCTCCGGAGTATAGCCGTGATAAGTATCAAGGAAATAATTATGCTGGCGTGGTCACCGGATTGGCGTGGACAGCCGTAGGAGGCGAAATTTTATTTATTGAAACGAGCTTGAGCCGAGGCAAAGGAGGACGTCTTACATTGACGGGCAACTTAGGTGATGTTATGAAAGAGTCTGCCATGCTTGCACTTGAATACATTAAAGCGCATGCGTTTTTACTGAATATTGATGAAGAGATTTTCGACAATTGGAACATTCATATACACGTGCCGGAAGGGGCTATTCCTAAAGATGGACCTTCGGCCGGAATTACCATGGCTACTGCGCTGGCATCGGCTTTGACCCAACGAAAAGTTAAAGTAAATTTGGCGATGACTGGCGAAATTACTTTGCGTGGTAAGGTGTTACCAGTAGGTGGCATCAAAGAGAAAATCCTTGCTGCTAAACGTGCCGGAATAAAGGAGATTATTTTAAGTGCTGAGAACAGAAAGAATATTGAAGAGATTCAGAATATCTATTTAAAAGATCTGACTTTCCATTATGTAGATGATATAAAAGAGGTGTTTAACATAGCTTTAACTGATGAAAAGGTGGAAGCTCCTATTAACTTGTCGATAAAAAAGACAACAACGATTGAGAATGAAATTTGAACTTCAACACACAGACCCTAAAAGTAATGCCCGTGCTGGTCTCATTACAACGGACCACGGGCAGATACAAACTCCTATATTTATGCCGGTAGGCACACTAGGCACCGTAAAGGGGGTTCACATCAGAGAATTAAAAGAGGATATACAGGCGCAAATTATACTAGGTAATACTTATCACTTATATTTAAGACCGGGACTGGATGTCATTGAGGCTGCGGGAGGATTGCATAAATTCAATGGATTCGACCGACCGATGTTGACGGATAGTGGTGGCTTTCAAGTCTTTTCTCTAGCTAAAATTCGCAAGCTAAGTCAGGAGGGGGCTGAATTTCGCTCACACATTGATGGGAGTAAGCACTTCTTTACACCGGAAAAGGTGATGGATATCGAACGTACCATCGGAGCCGATATTATGATGGCTTTCGATGAATGTCCGCCAGGGGATTCGGACTATGCTTATGCCAAAAAGTCATTGGATCTGACACACGATTGGTTGGATCGCTGTATCAAACGTTTTAATGAAACGGATCCGAAATATGGCTATCAACAGGCTCTCTTCCCTATTGTACAGGGATGTGTCTATCCCGATTTACGCAAAAAATCGGCTGAATTTGTAGCTTCTAAAGGAGCCGAGGGGAATGCTATTGGCGGATTGGCTGTGGGCGAACCTGTGGAAAAAATGTACGAGATGATCGAGGTGGTTAATGAAATATTGCCGCAAGATAAACCACGCTACTTAATGGGAGTAGGTACACCGGTCAATATCCTTGAAGGAATTGAACGTGGGGTTGACATGTTCGATTGTGTGATGCCAACTAGAAACGGGCGTAACGGCATGCTTTTTACCAAAAATGGTATCATGAATATGCGCAACAAAAAATGGGAATCGGATTTTTCGCCCATTGAAGCAGATGGCGCATCGTATGTCGATACGGCTTATAGCAAAGCTTATTTACGTCACCTCTTTCATGCTCAAGAGTTATTGGCCATGCAGATAGCCTCTATACATAATCTGGCGTTTTACCTTTGGCTAGCTGGAGAGGCTAGAAAACACATTATCGCAGGCGATTTCTCAACGTGGAAACCGATGATGGTTAAACAGGTGTCAACAAGATTGTAGATGATGAGAAACAATAAATTCTTAAAGCGATTAGATTGGTATATCATCAAGAAGTTCTTGGGGACGTACGTTTTTGCTATAGCATTGATCATTTCTATCGCAGTAGTATTCGACTTTAACGAGAGAATGGATAAGTTCATGGAGCATGATGCCCCATGGACTAAAATTGTCTTCGATTACTACATGAATTTCATCCCTTATTTCGCCAACTTATTTAGTCCGCTATTCGTCTTTATTGCGGTTATCTTCTTTACTTCAAAGTTGGCCGAAAACTCGGAAGTGATAGCGATGTTCTCTACAGGTATGAGCTTTAAACGAATGCTTAGACCGTACATGATATCGGCGGCTATCATCGCAGTGACAACGTTTACATTGAGCTCTTATATCATTCCTCGGGGCAGTGTTATTCGCTTAAACTTCGAAGATCAATATATCAAGAAGAAAAAGAAAAGTAATGCTAATAACATCCAACTAGAAGTTGATAGCGGTGTCATTGCCTATATCGATAGTTACTACGATGAAAATAAAACTGGGAATCGGTTTTCACTGGATAAATTTGTCGATAAGAAGTTGGTCTCTCACCTCACAGCACGCCGAATTACTTATGATACAACGGCTGTGAATAAATGGACAATACATGATTATATGATCCGAGAATTGAACGGATTAAAGGAAAACATCACAAAGGGAGATCGCTTAGATACCATTATTAATATGGAACCAACGGATTTTCTGATTATGAAAAACCAACAAGAGATGTTGACTAGTCCACAACTTAGTCGGTATATAGAAAAACAAAAGAAACGGGGGTTTGCTAATATTAAGGAGTTCGAAATAGAGTATCATAAGCGTATAGCGATGTCTTTTGCCTCTTTTATTCTCACAATTATTGGAGTCTCTCTCTCTTCTAGAAAGACCAAAGGGGGCATGGGGCTTCACCTTGGTATAGGATTGGGGTTGAGTTTTTCTTATATTTTGTTCCAAACCATCACTTCGACTTTCGCAGTTAATGGCAATATGCCTCCAGTTGTTGCGGTTTGGATCCCGAATGTGCTCTATGCCGTTATCGCATTTGTCTTGTACCGTAAAGCGCCTAAATAAGCTTAAAAGAGGTCTACGAAAAGACTTATTTTGAAGAGAGACAAAATAGACTTAAAAAAAAGGCTGCTGGGTTAATTTAACCCAGCAGCCTTTTTTAATATAAGAAAACGAAAGGAACACTTTTAAAAAAGAAATTTCAACGTTTTCTATCACTTAATCATTCGCCTATATGAAGAAGAAAGGTGGTAGCGCCAATAGTAACAACAGCACCATCTTCCAACCGGATGCGGTCTTTATCTGTTAGCAAATGATTGCTCAGAAAAGTACCGGTCAAGCTAGGCGCATCGCGCAGTGTATAGATTAAATCACCCTGTTTATTCCGCTTAACATTTATAATACAATGCCGACGATCCATACTCATATCACCGCTTTCAATCGGAGTGGAAATGGAGGTACCCACACATCTCCGACCGATAACATTATCTCCTTCGGACAACGGCAATATTTGTTTATATCCAAACACGTTTTCAATCACAGAAATATATCCAAACTCTTCTTTAAGAGATTCAGCCTCTTTTTCAAGATCTTCCTCTTTACGAAGCGATTTGACTTTACTTTTGCCTAAACGAATACTAAATTGCTTTCCACAATGCTCACATACAAAAACCAGCGACTGGCCCTCTGTATAATGGGTTTCATCAAAAGAAAGATAGTTTTCACATTTAGGACAGAGAATTCTTTTCATTAATAAGATGTATAATTTTTATTTACGTAAAATCCAAGCTGTTTGATAAGCCTCATTCTCTCTCAAAGAAGCCAACTGAGAAGAAGCTTCTTTATAAGATTCATAAGAAGAGATGCACACCCGTACTTTTCCTCCTTCATTCAGTGCTTGCGCTTTGGTATAGCCGCTCTTTTGAAGTTCTTCTGCGTGAGACAAAGCTGCCTTGTAGGAAATACCGGCTGCCACAATGAGGTAATAATGGTCATCTGAAGCAGGCTTCACATCGACTACTGGTGTGGCAGACAACTTAACAGGCTTCACAGCGATCGGTCTAGAGATCACGGCGTCCTTCGAGGTTAAGTTTCGTGGCTGAACGGTCGATGGCTTCCTTATTTTCTGATGAACCGATGTGCGAGACATAACGGTATCATGGGAATGGCCTTCACTCCCCATATATTCCAAAAGTTCTGTAGGAATTAAACGTGCATAACTAGTCTGAGATACCGCTGTATTTTGAACAGGTGTAGAAGAGGCAAAAAAGAGCACAGCAGCTACAATGACTGCCGCAGCATAACGAAGAAAAGAACGGTTTATTCTTAGTTCGTAAGTATTGGCCTCTTTCTGAGGAGTGACCGGAGCTAAAGTTGTCTCAACAGGTTTTTGCAACGTTTTAAGTTCTTTGATCTCAAACGAATCAAGCCCATATAAAGAAGGAGTCGTAAACCGATAATCATAAGGGACAAATTCCAACGTTTCATGCATGGTATAACAAAGTTCACCAATATTTTCTAAAGGAATTTTACCCTCTTCATGAAGCAACCCAACAAGCTCGTTAACGGCTTTCTCAACACGTCGATTGGCATCAGAGAAGTTAGTATCATAAGCAGACATATATGATTGAACCAAAACCCCATCATTCATTTTTAACTGAGCGTTAAATCCGATCTTGCGCGAAGGAGGCAAAAAACGACATTCATCCTTTACCCACATAGCTGGAGTATAATGAGCTACAAAACCTCCAAACCCAGGTAAAATGACACAATCGTTGTCCAACAATAAAATCTCTATATGCCGTGCTAATTCATTCATGATGCAAAAATAAAAGATTAAATAAACATATCCCAATAAATTCTTAAAAAAAACACTATTTTTGCATGGTTTTAACCCATTACTTCACATTTAATTATGAATTATAGAGAAACTGAAATAAACGGTGTTTGGGTGATAACCCCTAATGTCTACATGGATGAAAGAGGTTATTTCATGGAATCGTTCAAAAAAGAAGAATTTAACGCCACCATTGGGGCAGTCGACTTTATCCAAGAAAACGAATCTCGGTCTACGTATGGGGTCTTAAGGGGACTTCATTATCAAAAAGAGGGCTATAGCCAAGCTAAATTGGTTCGTGTCATCAAGGGTAAAGTTCTTGACATAGCAGTGGATTTAAGAGCCGCTTCTCCAACATTCGGCAAGCATGTTAGCGTGTTACTGACAGAAGAGAACAAACAGCAATTTTTCATTCCACGAGGATTTGCTCATGGTTTTCTCGTTTTAAGTGATGAAGCGGTCTTTACTTACAAAGTGGATAATTGTTATGCGCCCCAAGCAGAGGTCTCAATCAAGTATAATGATGAAACTTTGGCCATTCATTGGCCTATCACTGAAGAAGAAATACAGCTGTCTCAGAAAGACCAACAAGGGGTGACTTTCAAAGAAGCCATTTACTTTTAATCACCTTATAATACAATAGAATATGAAAATAGCAATTGTTGGAACCGGTTATGTCGGGTTAGTTACAGGAACTTGTTTTGCAGAAATAGGGGTAAATGTGATTTGTGTAGATACGAATCAAGAAAAAATCGAATCACTACAAAAAGGGATCATACCAATCTATGAAAACGGATTGGAGGAGATGGTACTCCGGAACGTTAAAGCTGGTCGCTTAAGCTTCACCACTTCGCTCGAAGATTGCCTGAATGAAGTGGAAGTGGTGTTTAGCGCTGTCGGTACACCTCCCGATGAAGATGGCAGTGCCGATTTAAGTTATGTACTCGACGTAGCAAGAACGATTGGACGGAACATGACGCGTTATATGCTTGTAGTTACCAAAAGTACAGTACCTGTAGGTACAGCCCAAAAAGTGCGCGCAGTGATCCAAGAGGAGCTCGATAAACGCCAATTAGATTTAGAATTCGATGTCGCATCTAATCCGGAATTTCTAAAAGAGGGCAATGCTATTAATGATTTTATGAGTCCTGACCGCGTGGTAGTTGGCGTAGAATCTGAACGAGCTGAAAAGGTGATGTCTAAACTTTACAAACCTTTCTTGCTCAATAATTTCCGAGTGATATTCATGGATATTCCATCGGCCGAAATGACCAAATATGCCGCTAATTCAATGTTGGCCACACGCATCAGCTTCATGAATGACATAGCCAACTTATGTGAGATTGTAGGGGCCGATGTTAACATGGTTCGCCACGGCATCGGATCTGATAGCCGCATCGGACGAAAATTTCTTTATCCGGGCATCGGATATGGCGGTTCATGCTTCCCTAAAGATGTTAAAGCACTCATTAAAACAGCAGAACAAAAGGGCTACACCATGAAAGTGCTTCAAGCTGTTGAAGAGGTGAATGAGTTACAAAAAGGAATCTTATTTGATAAGCTTCAAAAGTTATTCAACGGTAAACTAAAAGATAAAACCATCGCTTTGTGGGGGCTTTCATTTAAACCAGAAACGGATGATATGCGTGAAGCGCCGGTTCTTGTACTCATTGATAAACTACTAAAAGCGGGGTGCAACGTTCGTGCCTATGATCCTGCAGCCATGGCTGAATGTGAACGCCGAATAGGAAACACGATCTACTATGCGCGAGACATGTACGATGCAGTTGTCGACGCAGACGCACTCCTATTAGTCACTGAATGGAAAGAGTTCCGCTTACCTTCATGGGCTGTTATCAAGAAGGCGATGGCTCAAACCATCCTTTTAGATGGACGCAATATTTACGACAAGAAAGAGATGGAAGACTTCGGATTTATCTACCAATGCATCGGTCGATAAAAAGAGGCTTACAAAACACTTTTAGAAAACACTTATTTTTTCTTGAAAGTGTTTGAACTCATTGACTAAATAGAAAAAATCCGCTCAACTTAGTTAAGTTTAAGCGGATTTTTTTGTTGTATTCGTTTCCTCTTTTGTACATGCTTTACATTTATCGAACGATAAACCTAAAGCATAGGCACTTTCTCCTTTTAAAAAACAAAGGGTTGCTACCCTAGCTTCTTTAAATAAGCAGAAAGTTCTGCAACAGAGATGTTTTTGGCTATAATGACACCATTACCATCCAATAAATAGTTAGCGAAACCTTTTTTAAGACGATAGTCTTTAAATAAATCTGATTTCTCGCCAGTCGTTTCCACGAAACAAGTCGGCGTAGCTATTTGATCCTTACGAATGGTTTCTTGAAAAACCGACCGATACTCATCGAACGATATAGAAACCATTTTCACACCGTGAGCAGAACGAAGCACATGATCAAAACAGATGTTTTGCATCCGGGACTGTGCGTCATAACTGGCCCAAAAGTTTAGCAAAATATATTTCCCTTTAAACTCATTTAAATGGAATAAAGCCTGCTCGTTTGATGTAGATTTGACACTGAAGTCGGGGGCTACATCGCCCATACTTAAACCTCCGGAAGGTTTTTTGTCTTTCTCTACGAAAGATGTTAAGAAACTAATTAGTAATACAACAAAAAGCCATTTTACATGCCTCATGTAATTAGGTTTTAGTTAATACTATCCGGGACTGCCTCAAGCAGTGGTTTCTACCCGAAACATCGTCTAGCAAAGCTTTTAAATCTCAAAAATCACTGATATTCAAAGCCTTTTTATTCAGAAACCGGCGACAAAGGTAAATACTTATTCATTAAAAAAACAAATTTTCAACGATATTTCTAATTGTACAAGTCATGATTTTATGTTATTTAGCATAAATGATAACTTTTTTTCCTACCTTTGCCAACTTAAAAGTTGGAACATGTCAACATCTAAAACAGAACTTATTCTTATCCGCGTCACAGGAGAAGATCGACCGGGATTAACGGCATCGATCACAGAAATATTGGCTAAATATGATGCCACGATTCTCGATATCGGACAAGCAGATATTCATAATACACTTTCACTAGGTATTCTTTGTAAAACAGAAGAGAAACATTCTGGTTTTATCATGAAAGAGTTGCTTTTTAAGGCCTCTCTACTAGGCGTCTCTACCCGCTTCTACCCTATCACCACCGAAGAGTACGAGAATTGGGTTAAAATGCAAGGCAAAAACCGCTATATCTTGACCCTTTTGGGGCGTAAGCTTTCTGCCAAACAGATTGCAGCGACAACAGCTGTACTGACCGAGCAGGGCTTAAACATTGACTCTATCAGACGTTTAACTGGCCGTGCCCCGCTTAATGAATCCGAAGCACACTCACGAGCCTGCATTGAATTTTCCGTACGTGGTACTCCCAAAGATCGAGTGCTGATGCAAAAACAACTGATGCAGATGGCTTCCGAACTCGACATCGATCTCTCCTTTCAATTGGACAACATGTACCGCAGAATGCGTCGATTGATCTGCTTTGATATGGATTCTACTCTCATCGAAACAGAAGTGATCGATGAACTGGCCATTAAAGCGGGAGTCGGCGATGAGGTGAAAGCAATCACAGAATGTGCCATGCGTGGAGAGATAGACTTTAATGAAAGTTTCCGGCAACGGGTGGCTCTTCTTAAAGGATTGGACGAATCTGTCATGCAAGAAATAGCAGAAAACCTCCCTATAACAGAGGGAGTAGAGCGTTTAATGTTCGTTTTGAAAAAATATGGCTACAAAATAGCCATTCTTTCAGGAGGATTTACTTACTTTGGCGAATATCTCCAAAAGAAATATGGTATCGATTATGTCTATGCCAATGATTTGGAAATTATTGATGGCAAACTAACTGGCCAATACTTGGGTGATATCGTCGATGGTAAACGCAAAGCAGAGCTTTTACAACTCATCGCTAAGGTCGAAAAAGTCGATATCGCACAGACTATTGCTGTGGGCGATGGCGCCAATGACTTGCCAATGTTGAGCGTAGCCGGACTGGGTATTGCCTTTCATGCCAAACCCAAAGTGATGGCCAACGCCAAGCATTCTATCAACACGATAGGCCTTGATGGCGTATTGTATTTCCTTGGATTTAAGGATTCTTATCTGAATATGTAATTAATAATAAGAGAATGAAATTTAATGAATTAGCATTAAATGAGAACATCCTTGAGGCATTAGATGCTATGAGGTTTAATGAATGTACTCCGGTACAAGAAAAAACAATCCCCGTTTTACTAGAGGGGAGTGATTTAATAGCGGTAGCTCAGACTGGTACCGGCAAAACAGCCGCATTCCTGCTACCTGTATTAAACCAACTATCCGAAGGGAACCATCAAAAAGATGCTATTAATTGCATCATCATGACCCCTACCCGAGAGCTTGCTTTGCAAATAGACCAGCAAATGGAAGGTTTTTCCTATTTCATCCCGGTATCAAGCGTAGCTGTTTATGGCGGAAGTGATGGCGTTTTATTCGAACAACAAAAGAAAGGGCTGACTCTGGGCGCCGATGTGGTGATCGCTACACCCGGCCGACTGATTTCGCACATCAACTTGGGTTACGTCGATCTATCCAAGGTATCCTATTTTATTTTGGACGAAGCGGACCGTATGCTTGACATGGGGTTTTATAGCGACATCATGCAAATAGCCAAACTACTCCCTCCTAACCACCAAACGATTATGTTTTCGGCTACCATGCCAAGCAAAATACAGCAACTGGCTAAGAGCATACTCAACAACCCGAAAGAAATTAAATTAGCTGTCTCCAAACCAGCCGAAAAAATCCTACAAGCGGCTTATGTGTGTTATGACAATCAGAAATTAGGCCTTATAAAGGAGTTATTTAAGGACGAAATTCCCGAACGAACAATTATTTTTGCCTCTTCAAAAATGAAAGTTAAGGAGACTGCTAAGTCGCTCAAACTAATGAAGCTAAACGTTGAAGAGATGCACTCGGATTTAGAGCAAGCGCAGCGAGAAAGCATTATGCATCAATTTAAAACCGGGAAAATAAATATTCTAGTAGCCACAGACATTGTTGCACGAGGAATTGATATTGATGACATTAAACTTGTAATCAATTTCGACATTCCACATGATAGCGAAGATTATATCCACCGCATAGGTCGTACAGCACGGGCCAACAGCGACGGAATAGCCATTACCTTTATTGGAGAAAAAGAGCAAGGAAAGTTCAGATCCATAGAGAAGTTCTTAGAAAAAACGATCTATAAAATACCTGTACCAGAAAGTTTAGGAGAAGCTCCTGAATACAAATCAGAAAGCACTTTTCGCAAACATCAATCGAACAACCGATTTAAGAAGAACAAAAAATAAAGTAGGTGGCATAATCAATGCTTGATGATGCATAAACAGTAGCCATAAAAAAAGGGATTCTACTTAGAATCCCCATACACTTGAAGCGTTGTTGTTGGTTCTGGTTACTAACCAAACCAACCAACTTTCTACCTTTTTCATTTTACTAATACCTATTTTAATCCTGAAAACGCTACAAAAGTAATGATTATTAAGCTATTAGAAATTGACATAAAGCAAATTCGTTCGTTTAAGGCCTTTTAATTGATTTATATCAATGGTTTTACTATTTTTGTAACCAAATAAAAACACAAATACATGGATATGCTATTGAAACAAACTGTAGATGCTGTGGTGAACTCCCGTTATCCGGAGATGAGTCAAGAAGGGCGCAAGCTAATCGAGCACTTCCTCGTTCGGAAAGAGTTTGCTAAAGGCGAAACGCTGTTAAAAGAGGGCGAAACATCACACCATATCGTATTCGTAGGCAAAGGAATGCTTCGCCAATTTTACTATAAAAACAGAAAAGATGTCACTGAACACTTCTCTTATGAAGGCTGTATCTTGATGTGCATTGAAAGTTTTCTTAAGCAAGAACCCACTCGATTAATGGTCGAAGCACTTGAACCAGCTGTTATCTACCTACTCCCTTATGAGGTTCTTCAGACATTGGCCAAAGAAAACTGGGAAATCAACCTATTCTACCGGAAAGTATTAGAATACTCCCTCATCGTTTCGCAAGTCAAAGCAGACTCTTGGCGGTTTGAAACGGCACGCGAACGCTACAACATACTCATGGATATGCACCCTGAGGTGATTAAAAGAGCGCCATTGGCACACATCGCCTCTTATCTCCTGATGACACCGGAGACTTTGAGTCGCGTACGTTCAGGGGTTTTATAGTACCACAATTAAGCGTCTCTGTTTTTGCGAAATTCTTTAGGAGAGACACCCGTGTAATGCTTAAAGTATTTCCCAAAGAAAGACTGATTGGCAAAATTCAGCCGATCAGATATTTCCTGCACATTCATGGTCGACGATTTAAGTAGTGCCTTGGCCTCAAGCAGTACAAACTGATTGATCCAGTCGCTGACTGTTTTACTGCTCACCTCTTTCACCACTCCTGATAAGTATTTGGGGGTTAAACAGAGTTTATCTGCATAAAACTTCACGCTACGCTCCGATTGGTAAGAGGTGTTGAGCAAACGGAAAAACAACTCAAAAATCTCTTCCTTTCGACTTTTCACACTCAAGACCATCGTTTCTGAAGAAATTTGTAAATGGACTATGTGACATAATTCATAAAACAAACTCTGAAGAAGGCCCAATACGGCTTCTCGGCGGTAGATATTTTCTCTATTCTTAACCACTTTCCCAATCAGGTGATGATAATCCTCAAAAGTCTCCCGCTGCTCATCGGTCAGTTCCAAAAGAGGATGATCTTTTAAGAAAAAAAAGAAAGACAAGATGTTATTCATCTTCGGTAATTTCTCCAAAACTTGCCTGGAAATAACCCAAAAAACACCTTTAAAATCGGAACGAATCCCCCTATTCTCTACTATTTGATTAGGGAGTAGTAAGAAAAGATGCCCCGGATTCAACTCAAAATCACGTAACCCTATCCGGATACATCCCTGCCCCTGTTGGCAGAGCCCAACGGCAGCCACATCGAGCTTTCCAGGACCATCAAACAAAGAGATAATAGCGGAAGAATCTAATATCGCAAAGTCATTGTCGATCGTATCCAAACTGTTGGCGTCAACATGTTTAGAGAAAAACAAAGAAGAAATTCCTATTTTTAAAAGCTTATCCATCTGCCTATTTTTGCAACAAAGTTAATACGTTTTCTTCCAAAAACTACCCAACAAAACTTATATAAACTAAATAGATCTGGAGTACAGCAAGATTAAAAAACGCTATAAATAACCACAGAGCTCTTCTAAAAAACGTTGGTCAACTTCATCAAAGCTATTCAGCAAATCGCTATCAATATCAAGAACGCCCCAAACCTCCTTCTCTCTGATGAGCGGCACCACGACTTCAGAACGCGACAAAGAGCTGCAAGCAATATGCCCAGGAAAAGCATCCACATCCGGAACAACCAATGTCCTAGCCTCCACCCAAGCAGTTCCGCAAACACCACGTCCTTTACGAATACGCGTACACGCTATTGGTCCTTGAAACGGGCCAAGGACTAACTCACCATCTTTTACCAAATAAAAACCGACCCAAAAGAAGCCAAACGCCTCCCGCAAGGCTGCTGTTACATTAGCCAGATTGGCTATCAAATCTTTTTCGCTCTCCACAAGCGATTTTATTTGAGGTAAAAGAGCTCTGTACTGCTCCTCTTTTGTACCTGTTATTACCTGTAATTGTTCTGCCATATCCAGTTGTTCTTCAAACGGTTTATCATCTTTTAATTCTCACCAAATAGTGTTTTATAATCTCGTTCAATAGCCTTCTTTACCCACTCTTGAGGAATAAACTGCCACTGATTCATGGTGCGCGGTGTGACCACCCCTCTCTTTTCAATGAACTTCATCAAATAATAGCGAAGGTCTTTATCCGTAGAGTAAAGTATACGTGTTTTCAATTCCTCAGAAGAGAGCCCTGCTCCTTTCGTAAGCAACTCTCCACCGCCATTTCCACGATAAGAACTTAAAGCCACTTTATACCTGCGTTCCATCTCGAAAGGCCTTCCATCTGCCAGACTCAAAATAGTAATCTTTTTACCTTTAGGTTTGGTAACATCAACTGTGTATCGAATTCCCGAAGCGGAATCAAAGTTAAAGCTGAAATATTGTAATTTTCCCTGCCCGACGCCATCCTTCACTTGAGGCGTTTTAAACCAAAGCAGTTGATCATGCGGAGTACGCATCCGATTAGTCCAATGAAAATAGGACTCCTCTAGATAATCTTTTATCTCTCGACCGGACAACGACATCACATACAACATATTCTCATACTTGTAAAGTTTAAACATATCACTCACATAAACCTCCCCTTTCTCGATAGAGGTATCGAAAGAGAGCGGAGCAGTGAAGGAAAGATCAGCCCCGGTTATCTCTAACTGAAGCGAATGAATAAAATCGATGAAAGCCGATGGGCCAAAATAAGCAGGACGCACAGAAACACTTTCTGTAAACCGCCCTATTTTTTTACCAACAAACGACCGTACATCGTTATACTGAGCAGAAAAACGGGTCATAAACTCATCATCGGGCAGGTAGTTGGCTAGTGAAGCCAACTCTCCATCTATTTTTTTCTGAATCACCTTTCCATCTTCCAGCGTCAAATGAATATCAATATCCGAGACCACGAAGGCATCATGGGCCGGATTAGCCACCAAAACAGAGTCGCCAAGCGAGTTCACTACCTTCTTACACTCCCGTGTATGGTCATGCCCCATCAAGACGATATCAAATCCGGGCACATTCTTGGCCACTTGCAACGACGCATTCTCGTTAAACTTATCCGACAAGCGAACCGCATTTTGTCCGGCATGAAAAAGCCCCACCACCAAATCGGGATGCTCCTTTTCCTTTATTATCTTCATCCATTTGGCAGCCGTCTGTTCCATGTCATCGAAACGAAGCCCCTGCCATAAAGCCTCCGGCAACCAAACTGGAATAGCCGGCGTAATCAGGCCAAGGACTGCAATCTTCACCCCTTCCCGTTGGATTATTTGATAAGGAGGTAAATGAGGCTCACCAGTAGATGTATTAATCACATTGGCTCCCAATACAGGAAACTGACAGTCGGATATCCAGCGATTAAAGACACTCACACCTGTCTCCACATCATGATTTCCCATATTACCAAGATCGTACTTCATAAAATTCATCATCTCTGCACAAAGATGAGGAGACACTGTATCGATGTAGTTGTAATAATACGCTGTAGGCTGCCCCTGAAGGATATCACCATTATCAAGCAAAATCAGTTTGTCCTGAAACGTGCGACGTTTTTCTTTCACATAACTAGCAACCCGTGCCAAACCTCCCTGACAAGTATCGCCCGTTATAAAATCATGCGGATAATAATTGCCATGTACGTCACTCGTTTGTATAATCTTCAAATTCACCGTTCGAGTTTGTGCACTCAATCCTAGGCAACTACAAAGTAATAAAAAGCAGCTATTTAATAATTTCTTCATGTTAAATTCAGTCATAATCAGTTTCTTGTTCCACCAAGCTTGGCCACAGCACTGCAAACCATTGGTATCCAAAATCAAGTTGTCTTTACATCAGACAGATTTCAGCTTATTAAAGGCGCAAATATAGTAAAAGTTAGTAGCTATAAGAGATTAATGCTTATTTTTGTCCCGTAAAATCGAAAAAACATGGAATTATTCAACAAAATGATTTCCGACATTCTCAAAATATCGGAAAAACAAATTGCAAACACATTACATCTGATTGGAGAGGGAGCAACCATCCCTTTCATCAGTCGCTATAGAAAAGAGGTAACAGGTGGGCTAGATGAAGTTCAAATTGAAAGTATAAAAACACATTATGAGAAATTTTGTGAGCTAGCCAAACGTAAGGAGACTATCATTGCGACCATCAATGAGCAAGGCAAAATGACCGCCGAACTGCAACAGCGTATTGATCAGACTTGGCAATTGACCGAATTGGAAGACCTCTACCTGCCCTATAAACCCAAACGGAAAACGAGAGCAGAAATAGCCCGTCAGAAAGGGCTTGAGCCACTGGCTTCTCTGATCTTACTCCAACGCGAATCCGACATTATCAATCGCGCTAAAGCCTTCGTCAAAGGCGACGTTAAAGACGAGGCCGATGCCCTGAAAGGAGCGCGTGACATCATTGCCGAACAGATCAACGAAAATGAACAAGCCCGCAATTTAGTACGGCATCAATTCAGCAGACAAGCCGTTATCAGCGCCAAAGTAGTGAAAGGAAAAGAGGAAGAAGCCATTAAATACCGCGATTATTTCGATTTCTCCGAACCCCTTAAACGCTGTACGTCGCACCGTTTACTTGCCATTCGTCGTGCCGAGGCCGAAGGTTTATTAAAACTAAACATCTCTCCAAACGACGATGATTGTCTAGAAGGGCTAGAAAACCGATTCGTCAGAAGCAGAAATAGCTGTGCCGAACAGATTAAAGAAGCTGTTCAAGACGCTTATAAACGCTTGCTTAAACCCTCTATCGAGACAGAATTTGCGGCGCAAACCAAAGAAAAAGCCGATGAAGAAGCCATTCTCGTCTTCACGGAAAACCTCCGTCAGCTACTCTTGGCAGCCCCATTAGGTCAGAAACGCGTTTTAGCCATCGATCCCGGCTTTCGTACTGGTTGTAAAGTGGTTTGCATGGATGCACAAGGCAACTTACTACACAACGAAAACATCTACCCTCACCCACCGGTAAGTAAAACGAGCGAAGCTGCATCAAAACTTCGCAAAATGGTCGAAGCTTATCAGATAGAGGCTATTGCTATCGGGAATGGCACAGCCAGTCGAGAGACAGAAGAGTTTATCAGCAAACAAAGTTTCGATCGCGAACTCTCCGTTTTTGTTGTCAGTGAACAAGGCGCCTCTATTTACTCCGCTTCCAAAATAGCTCGTGAGGAGTTTCCCGAATACGACGTAACGGTTCGTGGATCAGTGTCGATCGGTCGTCGCCTAATGGATCCGTTGGCCGAATTAGTCAAAATCGACCCTAAATCCATCGGCGTGGGTCAATATCAGCACGATGTCGATCAAACGAAACTAAAAAAAGCGCTCGATCAAACAGTAGAGAACTGCGTCAACCTTGTTGGCGTCAATCTCAACACAGCCAGCAGCCATCTGCTGACCTATATATCCGGATTAGGTCCTCAATTGGCACAAAACATAGTCAACTACCGAGCCGAGCATGGACCATTCCAGTCGCGCAAAGAGCTACTAAAAGTAACCCGCATGGGTGCCAAAGCCTTTGAACAGTCGGCAGGATTCTTACGAATTCCGAAAGCCTCTAACCCACTCGATCAGACTGCGGTTCACCCGGAAAGTTATCACATCGTGGAACAAATGGCCAAAGATCTCAATGGCAGTGTAGCCGATCTGATCAAAGATAAAACATACCGTTCCAAAATAGAGATTAGCCGTTATATTACCCCAACAGTTGGGCTACCTACGCTACAAGACATTCTAAAAGAGTTAGACAAACCCGGGTTAGATCCTCGAGCAGCCATCAAGGTTTTTGAGTTCGATAAAAATGTACGCACCATCAATGACCTTTCCGAAGGCATGATTCTCCCCGGCATTGTGGGTAACATTACCAATTTTGGTGCCTTTGTAGATATCGGTATCAAAGAGAATGGGTTAGTACATCTATCGCAACTAGCGGAGCGGTATATCTCGGATCCTTCGGAAGTTGTTTCTATCCATCAACAAGTCATGGTGAAGGTTCTAAGTATCGATACAGAACGTAAGCGTATCCAATTAAGTATGATCGGAGTTCCTCAGAATGCTTAAAGAATAAAAAGGATCAACCCCAAGGAAGAGATCAGCCCGAACATTTATTAAGGCAACCAACACACTCTCTTTTTTCACGTCACGTCCATGAAGTGATACTTCATGGACGTGACGACAAATACAAAGCGTATTCTTTTGCTAACACCAATTTTTTGAATTACTTTAGCCCACATGATTCCAAGTTCTGTTTAGAGAAGATACAGCCTTTATGCAGAGAGAAAATAAAAACGAAAGTGTTTGAAACCCATTAATAGGGTCTATTCGAACAGCACTAATAAATAAAGATGATGGAAGATTTAGTCAACGGACGTTGCGGTTGGTGTGGAACCGACGAGCGGTATGTGAAATACCATGACGAAGAATGGGGACAATTGGTCACTGATGATCGAACTCTATTCGAGTTTCTAGTATTAGAAAGTGCCCAAGCCGGGCTAAGTTGGATTACGATTCTTAAAAAGAGAGAAGGATATCGGCAGGCCTTCTGCGAGTTCGATGCCAAACAGGTGGCAGAAATGACCGATAAGGATGTAGAGCGACTAATGGAGTTTGGCGGCATTGTGAGAAACCGCTTAAAAATAAAATCGACCATCACGAATGCTAGACTCTTCCTCTCCATTCAAGAAGAGTTCGGTAGCTTCTATAATTATACGCTTTCGTTCTTCCCAAACAATAAACCGATCATCAACACACCTCGGTCGTTAAGTGAAATCCCCGTATCTTCTCCCGAATCGGATGCAATGAGTAAAGACATGAAAAAGCGGGGATTCAAATTCTTCGGAACAACTATTTGTTATGCTCATTTACAAGCTACTGGATTTGTCAACGATCACTTAATGAAGTGTATCTGTAGGAAAATGTAAACAGCTATCGTAGTCCACCCCAGCTATTTCAAAGCCAGCAGCTTTTTCCCTCCTGTGATACCATTGGCATCCCTTTTTGAGCAGTATCCACCTTGTCACTTTGATAACCTTGCGCTTGTTGACACCTTTTTTTCATAGGCATCAACTGGCGGCGTGATGTGCCTATCTTCCCGAACTCATGCCATTCCACACCTTGTTTTGGTTCATCCGACATTTCGAGTGATAGTGATATAAAGCAGAAAACTGCTGTATAATTTGTATATTTGAATATTCACAAACAAATGTACAGTTATGA
>RZZX01000153.1 GCA_009929715.1 Bacteroidia bacterium | reverse complement strand
ATATATTAAAGGTTTGACCATCTCTAATATACTATAAATCAATAATATGCACAACTTTTTAAACATCAATATATTATCTTTTTAATTCCGCCAACGGGTGAGATCTATAATTTAGCTTGTCCGGCTTCTCCTATTCATTATCAGCATGATCCGATACAGACGGTAAAGACCTCTGTGATGGGGGCTATTAATATGCTAGGGCTTGCTAATCGGACGAAAGCTAAGATTTTACAGGCATCGACTAGTGAGGTTTATGGTGATCCTTTTATTCATCCACAGCCGGAAACGTATTGGGGGCATGTGAATCCTATCGGGATTCGCTCTTGTTATGATGAGGGGAAACGATGCGCTGAGACGCTTTTTATGGATTATCACCGACAGAATAATGTGCGTATCAAAATTATCCGTATTTTTAACACGTATGGACCGCGCATGTTGCCTAATGATGGGCGGGTGGTGTCGAACTTTGTGATGCAGGCTTTGAGAAATGAGGATATGACTATTTATGGCGATGGCTCTCAAACGCGTAGCTTTCAATATGTGGATGATTTGATCGAGGGGATGTTGAGGATGATGAATACGGCTGATGAGTTTATAGGGCCTGTCAACATCGGAAACCCGAATGAATTTACGATTTTAGAATTGGCAGAAAAGGTGATTCAATTCACGAACTCTAAGTCGTCTATCGTCTTTAAACCGCTGCCGCATGATGACCCTAAACAGCGACAGCCGAATATCTCGCTGGCCAAGGAGAAACTGGATTGGGAACCGAAGGTTCAATTGGAGGAAGGATTAAG
Source organism: Bacteroidia bacterium (assembly GCA_009929715.1). Taxonomy (GTDB): domain Bacteria; phylum Bacteroidota; class Bacteroidia; order Bacteroidales; family Bacteroidaceae; genus Bacteroides. Next base: position 3,696 of record RZZX01000153.1, on the reverse strand, counting down.
TAGAATGATTGACTATTTTAGAAAAAATTATATTTAACAAGATGATTCAGTAGCAGGTGTTGCTGAGAAAAAGGATAAACCAATGGAGATGAAGATCACCCCCGAAGAATATAAAATCCTCATTGTAGATGATGTGATTTCGAATGTTTTATTGTTGAAGGTTCTTTTAAAAGGAGAGAAATATACGATTGTTACGGCCAATAACGGCACTGAAGCACTTCGACAGGTTGAAGCGGAGTTGCCCGACTTGATTTTACTCGACGTGATGATGCCCGATTTAAGTGGGTTTGAGGTGGCGGAATCGTTGAAAAGGGATGAACGATACTCGGAAATCCCTCTTATTTTTTTAACGGCATTGAATGGGACGGCCGATATTGTGAAAGGCTTTCAGGTGGGGGGTAATGATTTTATCTCTAAACCGTTTAATAAGGAGGAGTTGCTGATAAGAGTGAAGCATCAGATCTCTTTGATCGCTGCTAAACGGATTATTATGGCTCAAAAGGAGGAGCTGCAACGAACTATTATGGGACGGGATAAGCTCTATTCGATTATCGCTCATGATTTGCGCTCGCCTATGGGGTCTATCAAAATGGTCTTGAACATGCTGACATTGAGCTTACCGGCGGAGGTGATTGGTGAGGAGATGTTCGACTTACTGAATAGTGCCAATCAGACTACGGAAGAGCTGTTCTCGTTGCTCGATAATCTATTGAAGTGGACAAAGAGCCAGGTTGGACGCTTGAATGTGGTGTATCAGGAGGTTGATATCCGACAGGTGGTGCAAGGGGTCATTGAGATCTTTACGATGGTGGGGGAGCTGAAAAAGATCTCTATCCAGTTGGTCGATTCTCCGGAGGAGGCAACAGTGCGGGCGGATGCGGACATGATTAAAACGGTGGTGCGTAACTTGATTAGTAATGCGATTAAATTTAGCCACGAGAATTCTGTTGTCCAAGTGTGCTTAAAGGAGGAGGATGGCTTTGTTGTGGTGAGCGTTAAAGATAGCGGATGCGGAATGGATGAAGCACAACAGCGGAAATTGCTTCATACGGATACGCATTTTAGTACGTTTGGCACGAAAAATGAGGAGGGGTCTGGCTTGGGACTTTTACTCTGTCTTGACTTTGTGCAGAAGAATGGAGGGAAGCTTTGGTTTGAATCGACAAAGGGGGTAGGTTCTACTTTTTATTTTTCTATTCCTTTGAAAAAGTCGCTTGATCTTCTTTGAGAAAAGGTGGATTGATGCGACCGTTTTTTTTGAGTCACGACTGGTATAGGGCGACTTAAATAAGTAGATAGCCTGCTAAAAAATTCTTTTAGCAGGCTATTTATATGAAAGATGGACGTCTCTTTTTTTCTTCTTTAAAATGCTTCTGATAGGATTTGTATAATCCTTTCGGCTGTTCTTCCATCCCAACGTTCGGGGAGTTGCCCTTTTTTCCACTTGCCTTGACCCAACGTGATGAGTGCTTCTGCTAGCTTTTGGGGATCATCGCCAACGAGCTCATTGGTGCCTATGCGGTACGTTTCCGGGTGTTCTGAATAGGTGTTCAGGGTGATGCAGGGAATCCCTAAGAAGGTGGCTTCTTCTGCTACATTGCCTGAATCGGTTACAATGGCTTGGGCGTGATTCACCAGGTAGCCAAAGAATAGATAGTTCTGAGGCGGCATGATGTGTAGGTTGGGGGCTGATAGATTGAGTGCTTTGATGGCATCGCTCACATAGGTGTGGAGCGGAGCTATGATGGGTAATCCATTCGACTTCTCTATCAGTGTTTGAATGAGTTGTTTTAAGGTCTCTTGATTGTTCAACAATGCTCTTCTGTTCAACGTGAAGAGGATGTATTCTTTCTCTTTTAGCCCTAAGACGGGAAACCAAACGGGTTTGAGCAGACGGTTCCGGTTGTATCGGATGGAGTCGATAAGGATGTTACCAACGTAATAGATGTTTTTGTCTTCTGTACCTGTCTGATTTAAATTACGGTTGGCTACCATACCTGCCGTGAAGAGGTAATCGGATAGCCCGTCGGTGATCATTCGGTTCACCTCTTTGGGCATGTTCATGTCGAATGAACGTGTGCCGGCTACCAGGTGGGCTACTCTAACTCCTAGCTTTTTGGCTACAATGGCGCAGCTCATCGTGGCCGTTAAATCATCTACTACCAGAACGATGTGAGCCGGATTTTCTGTCAGCTCGCGCTCAAAGGCAACCATAATGCCGGCTGTTAGTCTTGTGGGGTTACTGCTTTCAATACCTAAGTAAGCATGCGGCTTTTGCATACCAAGGTCTGCAAATAGAGAGGCATCAAGACTGGTGTCGTCTTGAGAACCGGTATAGACCAAACGGTAAGAGATGCTCTTACCTTGCGCCCGAGCGGCTTCGATTGCACGCGTGATGGGAGCGATTTTCATAAAGTTGGGGCGTGCCCCGGCAACAATCGTAATTTTCATTTTCCTATTTTGCTATTTTCGAGAGACAAAAATACGGTTTCTTATCGAATTTATTTGTTACTTTGTAGACAAAAAATAGAAGTATGCCAACATTTGTTCAGATTATTGATTTTATAGGGACATTTGCTTTTGCTATTAGTGGAATTCGCCTAGCTTCTGCCAAACGATTCGATTGGTTTGGTGCGTATGTGGTGGGGCTGGTGACTGCTATTGGTGGAGGTACTATCCGAGATGTTTTACTTGACGTTACGCCGGCATGGATGCTTAATCCCATGTATCTCATTTGTACCGGACTAGCGTTGTTGTGGGTTATTTTATTTGGTAAATACTTAATTCATCTCCATAATACTTTCTTCCTGTTTGATACCATCGGGCTGGCTCTGTTTACGGTCGTTGGCGCAGGCAAAAGTTTGGCTTTGGGCTATCCGTTTTGGGTGGCCATTATCATGGGAAGCGTAACGGGGGCAGCTGGCGGTGTAATACGTGATGTTTTTATTAATGAAATACCTCTGATTTTCAGACAGGAGATCTACGCAATGGCTTGTGTCCTTGGGGGAGTGGCTTATTGGGCCTGTCATGCAGTTGGCCTGGAAGAGTATCTCTGCCAGATAGTAGCCGGAGTTACCGTTTTTCTAACGCGTATATTGGCCGTGAAATACCACATCCGGTTGCCTATATTAAAAGGTGAAGCGTGAGGCTTTAGTGCTTCATCTAATGCTGCTCTAGTTCTCCTTGAAAGCTGATGGATTCGCGGTTTCTCATGTTGACATGAACAGATGCTGTGCCATTGTCGAAGATGGTTAGCGTGAAGTCGAAACGGTCCTCCGGAGTTTGCGCCGAAGCTTTCACGATGTGCTTTTCGTGCTTGCCTTTCTGGATCGTGTAGCTTTCTAATGGCGCTTTAAAGATGAGCCCAGCACCACCTCCGTAGGGAATGGAATAGGCTCTGCCATAATAGGGCAAGTAGGAAAAGAGGGAGTCGTTTTTAATTTTGAGACTGTATGCCGATGTGAGTTGTATGGATTTTCCTCGCATGGGTAGGGCAGTATGAATCTTGATCTCATAATTTTTTGCATTCAATTCTTGTTCAACCTTTTTCAGCTTTTTTTCGGAGATCTTAGATGAACTCTGTCTTGATGGCTGGTAACTACTACATGAAACAACGAGTAAACTGACTAGTATTAATTTAAATTTTTTCATAGGGTATGGGTTGTCTTGTTTGTAATAGAATAACGTTTAATGAGA
>RZZX01000040.1 GCA_009929715.1 Bacteroidia bacterium | reverse complement strand
TGGCTGCGTATTGCTGTTTTCCTAAAAAGCCGTGTATCAATATTGAAAGAACTATTGACACACAACTTAAACTATTTTGAATTCGTCGAACTCACGTTATTTAATTTCATCGGGTGGGGAAAAAAGAGAAAAACTCTGTTGTTGGCGCTGCTAAACCCATTTATTCAGGCTGCGTGTGTGACAAAAAAAAGACAGCCTATCACGATGAGTGATAGGCTGTCTTGAGCTATGGTTTGAAAAGATTATGCTTTTACACGACCCACGTATGAGCCATCGCGCGTATCTATTTCGATGGTTTCGCCTTCACCTACAAATAGCGGAACACGTACGGTTGCGCCAGATTCAACTGTGGCAGGTTTTAAGGTGTTAGTGGCTGTATCGCCTTTCATACCCGGTTCTGTATAGGTAATTTTCATTTTTACTTTTACAGGCATGTCGGCATAAAGAACGGTTTCGGTAGAAGCATCAGATACAACTTCCAGAATCATGCCTTCCAACAAAAAGTCCGAACCGTTGATCAGGTCGCGAGCAATCGGGTGTTGGTCGAATGTTTCTTGGTTCATGAAGATGTAATCTTCTCCTTCTTTATATAAGAATTGGTATGGACGACGTTCTACACGTACATCTTCCAACTTTTCACCGATGTTGAAACGACGTTCGAGGACATAGCCGCTGACCACGTCTTTAAGCTTGGTGCGCATGAATGTGTTTCCTTTTCCCGGTTTTACATGAAGGAATTCGATACAGAAGTAAAGCTTTCCGTCCATACGGATACAAGTTCCGTTCTTGATGTCTTGAGCGTTAATCATATTTCTATGTTATTGATAATTATATTGTTTATTTCCTATGTCTCTATTTTCGCATGCAAAAGTAATTTAAATAGGTCTAAAACACAAAATCTTTTGAGCAAAAATGAGTTATCTCTTGGTTTATTTAAAAAAAGTGCCTATTTTTGCAGCCCGATTACGTAGAATAATAACATAAAAACAGTATACAGTAATGAAAAGAACATTTCAACCCTCTAACAGAAAGAGAAAGAACAAACACGGTTTCCGTGAAAGAATGGCTTCGGCTAATGGCCGTAAAGTATTGGCGTCTCGCCGTGCTAAAGGCAGAAAGAAACTGACTGTTTCTGACGAGTACAACGGACTAAAACGGTAATTAACCGCCTTAGTTTTAAACGTATAAAGAGAAGCGGAGCATTAAGCTCTGCTTTTTTTTTGCTTTACGCCGCTGAAGGTATTACTTTCCACTAAAATATTGTATCTTTGGCACAAAATAACTTGAATGCGCATGACTGTAAAAGAGTTTTTTTCGATTAAAACGAATAAGTTTTTTTGGGTAAATATCGCAGCGATGGGGATGGTTGTCATTGTTTTATTGTTTATCACTTTAAAAGCAATTGATGTCTATACGCGCCATGGCGAAGGGGTAGTGGTGCCCGATGTAAAGGGAATGTCCGTCGAAGAGGCAACGATGATGTTTCGTAACCACGGCTTGACGTGTGTGGTGTCTGATTCTACTTATGTTAAAAATAAACCGGCTGGCATCATTTTGGAATTGACTCCTGCAGCAGGACAGAAGGTGAAGGAGGGACGAATGATCTATCTTACGCTAAATGCCTTGAAAGTGCCTTTGCGTCAAGTACCGGATGTGGCGGATAATAGCTCTTTCCGAGAGGCGGAAGCTCGTATCTTAGCTGCCGGATTTAAATTAGGTGTTCCTCAGATAGTCTCTGGTGAACAAGATTGGGTTTATGGCTTGAAGTATAATGGTCGGCAGCTCTCTGCCGGTGATAAAGTTCCTGCCGGAGCAACACTCGTCTTGATGGTGGGTGATGGTACTGGTGAGCATGTTGAGGGCGATTCTTTAGATACTGATTCAGTAGTCGGCACAGAGCCTGTCTCTGCAGAGGCCCCTACAGAGGAGAGCTGGTTTTAATACAGAGTTTAATTATAAATAAGCATGATAGAGGATTTAACGGCCGATAGAGAGAGTGATTTGGATGAAGTCGACGAGATAGAGCCTATTGGCGAGGAGGGTCAGCTTTATGAACACTTTCGGGTGGTCGTCGATAAAGGACAGTCGCCCGTGCGTGTCGATAAGTATTTATTTGAGCGCATTTTCAATGCTTCGCGTAACCGTATTCAAAAAGCGGCGGATGATGGCTTTGTGATGGCCAATGATAAGCCGGTGAAGAGTAGTTACAAAGTGAAACCACTCGATGTGGTTACGGTGATGATGGACCGCCCACGTTATGAAAATGAGGTGATTCCCGAAGATATTCCGTTGTCTATCGTTTATGAGGATGAGGCGGTGATGGTGGTCAATAAACCTCCTGGTTTAGTGGTGCATCCCGGACATGGCAATTATCATGGTACGCTCGTCAACGCTTTGGCTTGGTATTTGAAAGATAACCCGAATTATGATGCCAATGACCCGCATGTGGGGCTTGTGCATCGGATCGATAAAGACACGTCGGGGCTTTTGGTCGTAGCGAAAACGCCTGATGCTAAAACACATCTAGGACGCCAGTTTTTTAATAAGACCACTAAGCGTCAGTATAGAGCTTTGGTTTGGGGAGTGGTGGAAGAGAATGAGGGGACCATAACTGGTAACATTGCTCGGAATCCGAAAGATCGAATGCAAATGGCGGTGATGGCCGATCCGGCAGTGGGGAAACCTGCTGTAACGCATTACCGGGTACTCGAACGCTTGGGTTATGTCACCTTGGTAGAGTGTCAGCTGGAAACGGGACGAACGCACCAAATACGTGTTCACATGAAGCATATCGGACACATTCTTTTTAATGATGAACGGTATGGGGGACATGAAATTCTGAAAGGGACTCACTTTAGTAAATATAAACAATTTGTTAATAACTGCTTTGATATCTGTCCGCGGCAAGCATTGCATGCCATGACGCTGGGATTTGTTCACCCGGTCACTGGCGAGGAGATGTTTTTTACCTCCGAGATGCCTGCCGATATGGTGGAACTGATTGACAAGTGGAGAACATACATTAGTAATCGAGATTTAGAATGAAACGCACAATTGCTATCATAGCCGGAGGGGATACTTCCGAGTTTCAAGTTTCTCTGCGTAGTGCACAGGGAATATATTCCTTTATTGATAAGGATAAGTATGAGTTGTATCTGGTCGAGATGGAGGGCTTGCGTTGGGAAGTGCAACTTCCTGATGGAACAAAGGCGCCAGTGGATCGAAATAACTTTAGTTTCAAACACAAAGGGGCTTCTGTAACATTCGATTTTGCCTATATAACGATACATGGTACACCTGGTGAGGATGGTCGCTTGCAGGGCTATTTCGATTTATTGCGCATTCCTTACTCTTGTTGTGGGGTATTGGCGGCAGCCTTGACGTACGATAAGTTTGCGTGCAACCAATATCTCAAAGCTTTCGGGGTGCGTGTGGCAGAATCGTTGCTGTTGCGCAGCGGGCAAGGGGTGACCGATGAACAGGCTTTGGAAACCATTGGCTTACCTTGTTTTATTAAACCCAACTTGGGTGGCTCTAGCTTTGGAATCACTAAAGTGAAAGTGAAAGAACAGATCCAACCGGCTATTCAGAAGGCGTTCAGTGAGGCGCAAGAGGTGGTTGTTGAGGCGTTTATGGATGGCATGGAGCTGACTTGTGGCTGTTATAAAACGAAAGAGAAAGCGGTGACTTTTCCTGTAACGGAGGTGGTTACGCACAATGAGTTTTTCGATTATGAGGCTAAGTATAATGGTGAGGTCGACGAAATTACACCGGCACGCATCTCTGATGAGTTGACTCAACGGGTGCAGGCGTTGACTTCGGCGATATATGATATCTTGGGCTGCTCGGGCATTATTCGCATTGATTATATTGTGACTGCCGGCGAGAAGATTAATTTGCTTGAGGTAAATACCACGCCAGGTATGACGGCTACTAGCTTTATCCCACAACAGGTGAGAGCGGCTGGTCTGGATATTAAAGAGGTTATGACCGATATTATAGAAAATAAGTTTCATTAAAGGATTGACTTATGGATACGAAAGAATTTGATGAGATTCGTCCTTATCACGATGAGGAACTTCCTCAAATTTTTGAGGAATTGATTGAAGATCCTGCTTTTCGGGATGCAGCTGCCGTGGTGATGCCAGGGGTACCTTTTGAGGCGGTAGCTCAAAAGATGCGGGGGTGTAAAACGAAGTTGGACTTCCAAAAGGCTTTTTGTTACGACTTACTGTGGCAGCTTGCTGGGAAGTATACTGATGGACTGAGCATGGAGTGTTCGGCCAATGATTCTTCAAAGGCTTACACGTATGTCTCTAATCACAGGGATATTATTTTAGATTCTGGATTCTTGTCGATTTTATTGATCGATAAAGGTTTGGATACGGTGGAGATTGCGATTGGCGATAACCTATTGATCTATCCGTGGATTAGTAAACTTGTTCGGGTTAATAAATCGTTTATTGTGCAGCGTGCGCTTACCATGCGGCAAATGCTTGAGTCATCGGCTCGGATGTCGCGTTACATGCATTATACCATTGGCGAAAAGCAACAGTCTATCTGGATAGCTCAACGCGAAGGACGTGCTAAGGATTCGAACGACCGAACACAGGATAGCATTCTCAAGATGTTGGCTATGGGAGGTGAAGGGGAGATTATCGATCGCTTGATGGCGATGAATATTGCTCCGCTGGCTATTTCGTATGAGTATGATTCGTGTGACTTTCTTAAAGCTCAGGAGTACCAGCTGAAGCGGGATGTAGAGGGGTATAAGAAAACCACTCAGGACGATTTGATAAATATGCAGATGGGCTTGTTCGGTTATAAAGGACGGGTGCATTTTCAAGTGGCTACCTGTTTGAATGACGAGTTGGCGCAAGTGGATCGGTCGTTGCCTAAAACGGAGTTGTTTGCTCTTGTTTCTGAGATGATCGACCGGCGGATACACTCTAATTATCGCCTTTATCCGGTTAATTATGTGGCACACGATCTGCTGCATCAAACAGAGGCTTATGTTTCAGAATATTCTCTCGAAGAGAAACAGCAGTTTGAAGTTTATCTCACGGCACAACTTAGCAAGATTCAGATTCCGAATAAGGATGAGGCTTTCTTGCGTGAGAAGTTGTTGGTTATGTATGCTAATCCTTTGATTAATTATTTAGCAGCGAAACATTGATGAAAAAGATTTATTCATATAGCTTGTTTGTCTTACTGTTCACTTTATTAGTGGGTTGTGAAAAAGAGGATGAGTACCTTTATCCGCCTGTAAAGTTGGAATTCTTGACTGCTCATTCTGGTAGTAACGGACATTTAGAATATGTGATAACCGATAAGGGGATCCGTTATCCGGTGGCCGAAGACCGGACGAACTCAAAAATGGTAGCAGATAGTTATGTGCGTATTTTGAGTAATTATGAGCTGTTCTCTTCGAACAGTGTTTCGCAAGTCCGACTTTATGCTTTAGCAACCCCTGTCTCTGTGGCACCGAAGCATTCGTCCGATCCTGTTTTTGCTAGTGGCATCAAAACCGATCCGGCAGAGGTTTTGAGTATTTGGATGGGGCGAGATTATTTGAATGTCATTTTGGCGTTGCAGGCACAAAATAAAAAACATCTGTTTCACTTTGTTGAGGAACAGGTAGTCGACTCTCCGACAACACGCGAGGTGACTCTTCTTTTGTATCACGATGCGGGAGGCGATTTAGAGGCTTATACTAAACGAGCCTACCTCTCTATTCCGTTGATTAAGTACACTACAGGGTTGGGAGTTAGAAAGGTGGTTGTGAAGTTTAAGTACTTTAGGCGGCAGGCCGATGGACAGAAAGTAGAGGATACCAGGTATTGCAATCCAGGTTTTGAGTATCAGCCGAGTGCTGCTATTGCAGAATAATCGGATTAGATAGGAACAAAGCGGTAAAAAAGAAGAGCATATCCAACTCTCTTTTTTACCGCTTTGTTATGTTTTAGTTGTTTTTAGCGAGGATAGGAGTTTTTATTTTAATCCCTCAAGCAGGCGCTTAATAACCACCATGGCCGATATTTCACGGTTAGCAGCTTCGGCAATAACAATGGAACGATCGCTCTCTATCACATCATCGGTCACAATCATGTTTCTTCTTACCGGGAGGCAATGCATGAAATAGGCCTTGTTGGTTACAGCCATCTGGCGGTCGCTTACAGTCCAAGATCTGTCGGTCGACAAGATTTTGCCGTAGTTCTCTCCTTGATAAGCAGCCCAATTCTTCGCATAGATAAAATCGGCTCCTTCAAAGGCCTTCATCTGATCATATTCTACCTGCGCATTGCCTACAAATTTAGGGTCAAGCTCATACCCTTTAGGATGTGTGATCACAAAGTCGTATTCTGTCTCATTCATCCATTCTGCGAAAGAGTTAGGCACTGCTTGTGGCAGCGCTTTGGGATGAGGTGCCCAAGTCAAGACCACTTTAGGACGCTCCTTTGTTTTGTACTCCTCAATTGTAATCAAGTCGGCAAAGCTCTGAAGAGGGTGACGCGTAGCTGCCTCCATCGAGAAAACCGGTCGGCCGGAGTATTGAATAAATTGGTTGATAATGACCTCCTCATAGTCGTAATTACGATCTTCAAAGCGGGCAAACGAGCGTATACCGATCAAGTCACAGTAACACCCCATGACTGGAATAGCTTCTAATAAGTGTTCCGGTTTATCGCCATCCATCACCACCCCACGTTCCGTTTCCAATTGCCAAGCACCTTGGTTGATATCCAATACAATCACATTCATACCCAAGTTCTGAGCCGCTTTTTGTGTACTCAAGCGGGTACGTAGACTCGAATTAAAAAAGATCATCATTAAAGTCTTGTTGCGTCCGAGTTCCACATACTTAAATGGCTCTCTCTTTAGTTCAAACGCTTCGGCAAGTGCTGTTGGCAGATGGCCAATGTCTTTTACACACGTAAATTTTTCCATATTATATTGTCTAGTTGTTTAGTCCGATCATTTCCCTACTCCCTGATCTGTCCATCTCCTGTAATGAGCCATTTATAAGAAGTCAGCTCTTCCAGTCCCATCGGGCCACGGGCATGCAGCTTCTGTGTACTGATACCAATCTCTGCGCCTAAGCCAAACTCCCCGCCATCGGTGAAAGCCGTTGATACATTAGCATATACGCAGGCAGCGTCGACCCTTTTGAAAAAATAATTAGCCATCTCTTTATCCTCCGTGATGATACATTCACTGTGTTTGGAACTATATCGCCGGATATGCTCCAGTGCCTCTTCAACCGTTGCAACGGTCTTAACAGCCATCTTATAGTCTAAAAATTCTGTTCCAAAACTATCCGCAGTAGCCTCTTGAAGGAGCGCTATCGGGTAATGATTCAGTAGTACAGCATGCGCTTTGGCATCCGCATAAATCACCACCTGTTTCTCTTTTAGCTCGTTACAAAGTAAAGGAAGCTCCATCAGGCGCTGCTCATGAATAAGCAGGCAATCCAAAGCATTGCATACACTTACACGACGCGTTTTGGCATTGGCGATTAATTTTCCTCCTTTAGCTAGATCACCGTAGGCATCAAAATAAGCATGGCAGATACCAGCGCCAGTCTCGATGACTGGTACGGTAGCCTCTTCGCGTACAAATCGGATCAGGTTGCTGCTACCTCTGGGGATGATTAAATCGACATAATCCGTTGCTCGTAACAGTTGGCCGGTTGTCTCCCTATCACTTGGTAGCAAGTAGACACACGACGGGTTGAGATGTTCCTTGGTCAGAACCTCCCGGATCAGTTTTACGATAGCGCGGTTTGAATGTTCCGCATCACTTCCACCTTTTAAAACACAAGCATTCCCACTTTTCAAACAGAGAGCAAAGACATCAAAGCTCACATTGGGGCGTGCCTCATAAATGACGCCGATAACCCCAAAGGGTACACTGATACGAGTCAGTTTCATGCCATTGGGACGAGTCGTCTCCTGCCGTATTTTACCTAGTGGAGAGGGGAGAGCAGCCACCTGTCTCAAGTCGTCTGCTATCGAACAGAGCCGTTCCTTGGTCAGTTTTAGTCGATCATACCTTGGATCACTCTCGGCCATTAAAGCCAAGTCCTTCGCATTCTCCTTTAAAAGATCAGAGGCTTGTTCGGTTGTTTTATCTGCCAAAGCCAGCAAGAAGTTATTCACCTGCTGGTCTGTAAGTAGTGGCAGCTCACAGCTAGCCGCTTGTACGGTTGCTAATATTTCATTTATATTTGTCATCTTAAAGCTTCTTTTTAATTCAAAATAAAAAGACGAAGAATACAAAAATAATGAAATAGATTAAGAGTAACTACTTTATTTCAGGAATATTAGCATTGCAAGATCATTAAAAGGCAGTCTCTTTATAGTCATACGTCTTTTATTCAATATAGAGGTAATCGTAGTGTACAATCGGTCTCTCACCATGCTTGCCTTTACTTTTTCGGGCTTGTTCGGCACTATAGTCCGATTTGCCCACCCCTATGGTCTTTCCTTCAAAATCGATGAGACGGACAATGTCATCCTTTTCAAAATCCCCTTCAATTCGGGTTACCCCAATAGGCAGAATACTACTCGCTTTATCAGTTTGTGTTATTATTCGAGTAGCCTTTTCATTGAGGTGTACCTCTCCTTTGGCAAATCCATCGCTATGTGCGATCCATTTTTTGACGTTCGACACAGGATGTTCGTTGGGTATAAAACGTGTACAGATGGTCTCTTCCGGGTGATCAATCAGATCAGTTAGAATCTGTTCCCGTTTTCCATTGGCGATAACCACAGCTATCCCCTCGTCGGCCACTTTACTAGCAATCCTTGTTTTTGTGAGCATACCTCCTCGACCGAATGCCGATTTAGAGGTTTGAATATACGTTGATAAATCCTCCCCTTGTTGGATGGTGCGTACCACTTGGTTGTTTGGGTCGGCAGGGTTGCCATTGTATATTCCATCAATGTTGCTTAGAATAATCAATTGCTGCGCATTCATCATGGAGGCTATTAGGCCAGACAACTCATCGTTATCGGTAAACATCAGTTCGCTTACAGAAATCGTATCATTCTCATTGACAATAGGGATAATGCCGTTGGCCAGCATGACCGCCATACAGTTTTTCTGCGTCAGATAATGCCGTCTGGTGCTGAAATTCTCTTTCGTAGTGAGCACTTGTCCAATCGGAATGTGGTATTCTCTGAACAGCTCATAATAGCGGTTAATTAGTTTCACCTGTCCCACAGCCGAGAAGAGCTGGCGTTGGTCTACATTATCAAGCTTCGTTGTTTCACGGATCTCGCTTCTTCCAGATGCCACGGCCCCCGATGAGATTAAAATCACCTCAACCCCTTTTTGATAAAGCCGAGCAATTTGGTCGACCAAAGCCGACATCCGCGTCACATCGAGTGTGCCGTTTGAGCGGGTAAGCACATTACTACCTATCTTGATGGTAATGCGTGAAGGAATTTGTTCCATTGTTTGAATCATTTAGATATGCAAATGTAGTAAATTCTATCGATATGACACTCTGATGGTTTCTTTAAAAGCGAATGGATCGTTTATAAAACTACGGCCTTACAATGTTTAGATTGTAAGGCCGTTAGCTTATTGATGTAGCCCACTATTATTCATTTTTTGCTTCACCCTCGTAGGTTTGAATAAGGCGAGTAGCCTCTTCATAGTTCTCCTCAGTCACTAAAAGAGAAACCGCAGGGGCGATATAAGGAGCTAATGTTCCCAAAATGCCATCTTTTATCACACAATGAATCGCATTGCTTTCAAGCAATCCTTTGATAACTTCTGCTTCCCAAGGCGAGCCAGAGAATACTTCTACCGATTTAGTTGAACTGTTTGAATCCATAATTTTAAGGTTTTAAATGAATACTCCTATAACAAAACAGCAAGAAGAAATGTTCCCTGGAACTATTCCAAGGAGACCCGTTCCACTGTAATATCCTCATTTAGAAAAGTCGATGCCGATTCTATAAATTTATCTTCCGCCTCCGTCGTATAGAATTTACACCGACCATTCTGAGTACATTGGCTATCTATTTCCGGATGGCGCGTCAGATAATCCTTCAGGCTTTTGGCCACATATTCTCCTTGTGGAATGACTTGGATATGTTCCGGTGTGTAGCGTCTGATTTTAGGGAGTAGGAGAGGATAGTGTGTACAACCTAGAATGACTGCATCTATTTTCGGATCTTTTTCGATGAGTTGGTGGATATATTTTTCAATAAAATAGTTGGCCCCCTCCTCTTCAAATTCATTGTTTTCGACCAGTGGCACCCACATCGGACATGCTTGTCCAGTGACTTCAATCTCCGGATAGAGCTTTTGAATCTCTAAGGGGTACGACTCTGATTTTATGGTTCCGGCAGTAGCGAGAACCCCCACGTGCCTCGTTTGAGTCATGTTGCCAACAATTTCTACCGTTGGGCGGATAACCCCAAGCACCCGGCGGTGAGGGTCAAGCATTGGCAAGTCCTTCATTTGAATACTCCTCAATGCTTTGGCAGAAGCTGTATTACAAGCGAGTATCACAAGGTGACACCCCATTTCAAAGAGCTTTTTAACGGCTTGTAGTGTAAATTCGTAGACTATTTCGAAAGAGCGCGACCCATACGGTGTGCGGGCGTTATCGCCTAAATAGATATAGTCATACTCAGGCAGCTCTTCTCTTATTTTGCTCAAGATCGTTAGTCCGCCGTATCCAGAATCGAATACACCAATCGGACCGGGTTGTTGAGGCAGCTTTTCTTTCATCATGATTGGGATGCTTTAACTAAGACAAAGATATAAAAAGGAAAGAGAAAAGAAACACAAATGTTCTTTTCTCTTTCCTTTTATTTGCGATGTAATATCGATGCTTTATTTAATACCTAAGTGTGTTTTCACTTTAGGAGTTAAGTTGATGCTTTGCGCTTCGTTTACATAAGGAATTGGTGTTCTAGCTAAGTCGAAGATGTAAGTTACATTTTCGGCAGCTCCTACCGCTTTGATAGCATCGTCTAATTTTTTATAGATCGGTGCCATCATTTCACCTTGTGCTTTTTGCATACCTTGTTGAGCCTCTTGTTGGAACTGTTCTTGTCTTTGAGCCATGTCTTGCAACTCTTTTTGTCTTCTCTCGGCGATGTTCGCAGGAAGAGAGTCTTTAGCCATCGCTTGTTGGAACTCTTGGTATTTCTTGTTGAATTCTCCTTGAGTACGCTCTAACTCTTCAGTGTATTTTTTTTCTAAAGCTTGGAGGTCAGCAATAGCTTTTGTATATTCCGGCATAACGGTAATAATTTCTTGAGCATTGATATGACCAAATTTTAAATTTTGTGCAAATACGCCCAATGGCAATGCAATCAAAATGATAAGTGCGATTTTTCTAAGCATAGTTCTATAATTTAATTTTTGAATGATTACTTATGACTCTTTCTATCGGGTGCAAATGTAGGAAATTAATTTGAATATCCTAGTTTTGCTAAAACTTCATTGCTGATGTCGATGCGGGGAGAAGCGAAAATGATGCTAGAAGCCGATGCCCGATCGAGCACTAAGCTATAGCCATACTCCTCTGAAAGCTGCTTAACAGCGTTGTAAACGGCATCTTGTATAGGCTGCATGAGTTGTTTTTGTAGCTTAGCAAGTTCCCCTTCCGGTCCAAAATACTGGCGTTTGAGTTCTGTAACAGCCTTCTCTTTCGCTACAATTTGATCCTCCTTCTGTGTTTTTTGCGTAGCAGAAAGTGTTGCGACCTTAGCTTGATACGCTTTAAATAAAGCTTGTGCTTCTTTAGCTTGCTCCTCTACCGCTGTTTGGTATTTCTTAGTGGCATTTTGTATCTCCTCGTTCGCTTTGTTATAGGCAGGGATATGTTGCATGATATACTCCATATCTATCAGAGCAAACTTTTGTGCGCTTGCGGTCAGGCTGACCATCAGTAGCACTACCAGGCTTAAAACAGACTTTCTCATATCGCTTAGTTATTTAATGAAACATTAGAATTCTTGTCCCAAGATAAAGTGGAACTGACTTCCGCTTTGTGATTTCGATCCTTTAATTTTATCGAACCCATAGCCCCAGTCGATTCCCATCATACCGATCATCGGTAAGAAGATACGTACACCTACACCTGCAGAACGTTTCAAGTTGAATGGGTTAAAGCTACTGATGTCACTCCAAGCGTTACCCCCTTCAAGGAAGCCTAACACATAGATGTTGGTACTTGTTTCGAGCATTAACGGATATCTCAGCTCCAAGCCCAAGCGTGTATACGCATAGCTAGATGTACCGATTGATCCATTTTCGTATCCACGTAAAGCAACAGTTTCGGTTGCGTAGCTTGAATACCCTGTCATGCCATCACCACCCACTTCGAACGTACCGAAAGGCGATTTCTTATACTTATTATAGTGTCCCAACAAGCCACATTCAGCCCGCGTCATCAAAACTAGACATTTAGGATGTGACATTGGATCCATCAACGGTGTATAAGTTTTCGATTTAAATTTCCATTTATGGTATTCTATAAACCGATGCAGTTCACTTCTGTTCTCTTGTGAAATAGTCCCGTTTTCATTGTAATAACTCTTATAATCCTTCCCGTCAAAGAGTGAATACGGCGGTGTAAACTGCACCGATAGAGAGAATTCAGATCCTGAGCGTGGGAATATAGGGTTATCTACAGAGTTTCTGCCCAATGTAAAGCTTAAATTCAAGTCGTTACACGTACCATTCGTTACCAAGAAGTACTGCCAATCTTTCAAAATATATTGTTGGAAAGCCAATTCCGAAGACAAAGTAAAGTAGTCGTCCGGCCAGCTTAAACGTTTACCCCATCCAGCAGATATTCCCCAGATTTTGATCGATTGATCAGGGTCATAATAATTCTCATAATTATTATAGTTGCCGTAGTTGTAACTTCCATAACCTCCGTAGCCATACATGCTGTTTTGAAGGTTATTCATATAAGAAGAGCTATAGTAATTATTACTAATACCCGTTTGTACTGAGTAGAAAGCCGATAAAGAGAACGAATTAGGTCGTTTACCACCGAACCAAGGATCAAAGAACGACACGCTATACGATTGATAGTACTTCGCATTAGTCTGTCCGCTTACCGTTAGAGTTTGTCCGTCACCTTGTGGCAAGATACCCCGATAATTTTCGCCCGGGTGCAACAAATTGGCTACCGAGAAGTTTGTAAACTTCAAGCTCAATTTACCGATGATACCCGTTTGTCCCCATCCTGCAGAGAACTCCACCTGGTCATTAGCCTTTGATGTAAGAGGGAGTCCGATGTTCACCGTTCCATTGTTTGGATCCGGTTTAATATCCGGTTGAATCTTCTCTGGGTCAAAGTGTCCCATTTGTTGTATTTCACGCATAGAACGCATTAAGTCATCTTTGCTGAATAACTGTCCCGGTCGGATACGTAATTCCCGGCGAATGACATTCTCATACAAGCGGTCGTTACCACTGATATTAATTTTATTGATTGTCGCTTGGCGTCCTTCGTAGATTCTCATCTCAAGATCGATCGAGTCACCAATGATATTCACCTCTACCGGATCCAAGTTGTAGAACAAGTACCCATTGTTATAATAGAGATTACCGATAGCATCATCATCTGTGCTCAAGCGATCGTTCAGCAACTTCTGATTATAGACATCTCCTTTTTTCATTTGCAGCATATAGTTCAGCTGCTCAGAAGGATAGAGCGTGTTACCCACCCACGTAATGTTTCGTAGATAATACTTCTGTCCCTCATCAATTTTCATAAAGATATCGATCGTTCTATCATCATAAGACGAGATACTATCTTTGGTGATCATTGCATCCCGATACCCCAATTCATTATACTTATCGATAATAAGCTGCTTATCCGCTTCAAAGTTTTCGTTGACAAACTTCTTGGTACGGAAGATATTCAGCAATTTATTTTTCTCATTTGTTTTCTTCATGATCCGCTTCAACTTCGATGTTTTAAGCGCCTCATTGCCTACGATTGTGATTTGGTGAACTTTAACCTTCTCTTTTTTATCGATATAAACATCCACTAAGACCTGATTTTCGGTACTTGGATCATCTTTTTGTGCGATAACGACATCCGCATTTTTGAACCCTTTATCATCGAAATAGCGTTTGATCAATGTTTTAGAACGGTCCACCGTATTTGGGGTAATTTGCATCCCCTTCACCATTCCCAGTTTCGTTTCCAAGTCCGTCCGTTCCGATTTTTTAATTCCGTGATAACGTACATCCGTGATTCTTGGGCGTTGCGTCAAGCTAATCTTGATCCATATTTTAGCCCCTTCTATTTTCTCGGCTGTGATCTGCACATTAGAGAATAGGCCATGCCTCCAATAGCGTTTTACTGCATCGGTTATTTCATCGCCTGGGACTGAGATTGTTTGCCCCACCGATAGGCCAGATAGGCCTATGAGAACATAATCTTCATAGTTTTTCACCCCTTCCACTTTGATGTCGGCGATTTCATACTTTTTCGGATTACCTGAATATATAATTACAGGTTTTTCTTTGTCAGTATTAGTATTCTGAGCGATGTTTGTCGAATTAAAGAAAAACAGACAAATAAACGTTACGAATATAAAGGTAATACGGTTATGCATTTATATTATATTATTAGATGTTTTGTTTTAACGAAGTTGTTCACTGGTTTTGCCGAATCGGCGTTCGCGCGATTGGTAATCATAGATTGCTTTCATAAGCTCCTCTTCATTGAAGTCGGGCCAAAAAGTATCGCAGAAATAGAGTTCCGAATAAGCCACCTGCCACAGCAAATAGTTACTCAATCGAATCTCCCCTCCGGTGCGTATTAATAAATCCGGGTTAGGCATAAACTTGGTGGTCAGGAAGCTATCGACCAGCTCATCCGTAATCTCTTCGGGAGCTATCTCCTCGTCCTTTACCCGTTGGCTTATCTGTTTAACCGCTTCCGTAATCTCCCAGCGCGAAGAGTAGCTAAGTGCGAGTACCAAGCACATACCACTGTTGCCAGCCGTATGATCCATACACTCGCTCAATCTTTTTCTCACATTCACGGGTAGCTTTTCGGCATCACCAATGATTTGGAATCTGATATTATTTTTCATGAAAGTCTCCTCTTCGATAGAGTCGAATAGCAACCCCATCAGAGCGTTTACCTCTTCTGAAGGACGATTCCAATTTTCGGTTGAGAAGGTATAGAGCGTTAAGTACTTTACCCCTATGCGTGCAGCCGCTTCGGTGATAGCATGAACCGTTTGCGCCCCTTGTTGGTGCCCATAGTTACGTTCATGACCCCGCTGTTTGGCCCACCGTCCATTCCCATCCATGATAATGGCAATATGTTGCGGTATCTTCTTTTGATCTATAAGTTCTTTATAAGACATCTGTTAGAAGTTTGCTTGTTAGAACACCTGTTATTGTCTGAGGAAGCCCAACTTATTCAGTCGCCCACGCCACACGCTACCAATAGGAGTTCCACTTGTGATCCAGATAAAATTATCTTTGTCGATAGTCATCGCATAATCGGCTGTTGCACTCTTTGAAGCCACACTCCACTGAGGGAAGAGGAACTTTTCGGAAAGCGCCGTCCACTCCAATAAAGTAGAAGAGCGATAGAATGTTTCAAACCCTTTTCCGAAGAGATAAAAGCTCTTGTTATAGCTCATGATAGAAGGCTGTTCCAGTTTTGGGCAAGACTTTCTTGAATCGATTGTCAGCGGATACCACGCTTTTCCATTATCCGAAGTCCAAACAATCGTTGTGGTATCATTCTCCAATCCTTTTTTTGTCTCTCCTACAAGAGCGACGTTTAGAATTCCTGTTTTCGTTAGGTAACTAGCCGAAGAAAACAAGTCGATTGGGAAATAAGCATCCACCTCGCTGCCAGGAGTTTGATCCCATTGGCTGCCCGAGGCATTCGTCTTATTAAATTTGAGTGTTCCACCATCCTCTATAATTCCGACTAAACCTGCCGATTCATAAGAAACGCCATTATATTCGGTAGGGAATGCCGCTATTAAGCTTGTCACCTTTTGTTGGCTTAATCCGCTATCTTCGCTCCAAGCAGTTCCTTGCTCATTCGATTTGTAGACTTTACCCTCTTGTGTCACGACATAAAGTCTTTGAGCAAAAGAAGTTAATGAAGAGAGTTTGAAATTGGCCGGCATACCAGCGATAGGCAAGTTGTTCCAACTGTGTCCGTCTGTTATAGCCGATGTATAGATCGCTTCATTATTTTCAGAGAAGAGTAAAATTTGATCTTTTAAGATCACCATTTTTTGTTTGCCGGTAATGGGTGAAGCAGCCATTGGCCCCTTGCCCCAATTTAAAGAATCTGGATCTTGCAAGTGAACCCGTACGCTGATCTTATACTCTTTTTTGTTTTGCATATCCGGTGCCCATACCGTAATCTTCATGGGATCCTTCATGGTTTTTCTGAAATCCAAAGAGTCATTGATGTTCAGCAGCGAGTCTCGTTTACCATCGTGTGATTTAACCGTTATGATGTTTGACGCTGTGACAAACTTCTTAATTAAAATCCTATCGATAATCGTGTCTGCGTGCATCGGCATCGAATCGACATTGTAAATTTCCCCTTTTAGTTGATCAATGGTGAACTTATAGTTTACACGATAAACAGGGTCTAACTCGAATGCGTGAATGGTTGCATCCGGACTATAGCTAATTTCTGATTCATTGTCAAGGCATGAAGTCGTAACAACTGATGTGATAAAAAAGCCTGCGATTACAGATAAAAACTTTATTCTCATTTTAAACGAATGTGTTTATTTACAAGTTGCAAAAATAGAAACAATTTTTCCTAAATAGAATATTCGTGTGAAGATTTATATTAAATTATAGATAATAAAAGCTATTTTTCTCCACCAAAGATCCTTTTTTAGGCGAAAATGATCTTTTTGATATTTTTATAATGTTTAATTTGTCGGCCAAAGTGCTCACTGACTGATGGATTTATGGAAGCGTTTATTGACGGAGCTTTGACCCCATCATGTAGTTTTATTGGGCAGATTTCAACAAACGCTTCATCCCACAAATCAGCATCGAGAAACGACTGATGCAACACACTGCCACCTTCGACCAACAAAGATTGTATTTTGAGCTCATAAAGTTGTGTCATGATTTGCTTCAACCCCTCCTCTTTGTTGATTTTATAATAGGTCACATTTTGTCGGTTAGGATGCTCTCGGGTTGTAAAAACGAGCGTTGGGATGCTCCCGTCAAAGAGATGCAGTGACTGGGGCAACGTGAGTGAGTGGTCTATCACCACGCGTATGGGATTTTGCCCGGCCCAGTGGCGCACATTCAGTGTGGGATTGTCCAACAGAGCTGTTCGTGTTCCCACCATGATGGCGGTCGCTTCTGCTCGTCTCTTATGCGTTAGCATGCTTGTTTGTGAGTTGGAGAGGATCACCGGTTTGCCATCTGTTCGATTAACATCGATGAAACGATCCTGAGATTCGGCCCATTTTAAGGAGATATACGGGCGTTTGAGCGTGTTGAATGTGATGAACTCGCGAATTAAGTATTGGCACTCCTTTTCCAAAACCCCCACCACGACCTCTCTGCCGGCTTCTATCAGCTTGCGTATACCTCGTCCGGCAACTTCAGGAAAAGGGTCTTGGCATCCTATCACAATGCGTGGAATTCTCTTTTCAAGGATTAGGTCCACACACGGAGGCGTTTTGCCGTAGTGCGAGCAAGGTTCCAAGCTGACATAAATAGTTGCCTTTTCCAATAACGTTTGATCTTTAACAGAGCCAATGGCATTGACCTCGGCGTGTGCTTCTCCAAAACACTGGTGATACCCTTCGCCGATAATCCTATCTTGGTACACCACGACTGCCCCTACCATTGGATTCGGTGCCACCCTCTTCTGCCCGTTTAGCGCTAGTTGGATGCACCGTCTCATGTATTTTTCATCTTCCATCTTTTATACTTAGATATATAATGTCTATTTTTGCAGGTAAAATCAGTAACACATGAATAATCTCCTGACGTCTATCCGTCAATCACTCGATTCCATCTATTCTAAGGACGAAGCCAAAGCTCTGTCGATGATGATCTGTTGCGATGTTCTGGGTCTGAGTGCCACCGATCTTTACATGGGCAAAGATATTAATTTATCTGAAAGCAAGCAGGCTGAATTGGAAAACATTCTGTTGCGTTTGCAAAAAAACGAACCGATACAATATATTCAGGGTGTCACAGAATTCTGCGGACGTCGGTTTTATGTGGCGCCGGGTGTGCTTATTCCGCGACCAGAAACGGCCGAATTAGTAGAACTTGTGGCGCTTGAAAACCCCTCTTGCGAACGCCTTTTGGATATCGGCACTGGTAGCGGTTGTATAGCTGTGACCCTCGATTTAATGCTTCCTCAGGCAGTCGTAGAGGCTTGGGATATTTCGAGTGCGGCGCTAGCTATCGCTCGCCGGAATAATGAATCCTTGAAAGGGAAAGTCTCTTTCAGGCTACAAGATGTGCTTCAAGACCCCCTTGTGACGGAGACTCGTTACGATGTTATCGTGAGCAACCCTCCTTATATAGCCGACTCTGAGAAAAGAGTCATGACCCCCAACGTCTTAGAGTGGGAGCCTGCAAGTGCCTTGTTCGTTCCAGATACCGATCCGTTGCTCTTTTATCGGCGCATAGCCGCCTTGGGGAGAGAACTTTTGACGCCCCACGGGCGACTCTATTTTGAAATCAATCAAGCTTATGGGGCAGAAACTGTTGAGTTGCTAGTTAGTTATCAATACCACAACATTCGTTTGATAAAAGACTTCTATCAAAACGATCGAATAATAGTTGCAGAAAAATGAGTGAACCATTAACCGAAGAGCAGGCATTGGCCAAAGTAGAATCTTACTGCTCTTCTTCCGAACATTGCAGTGCTGAAATAGCCGATAAACTAAAAAAATGGGGCATCTCTTACGATGCTGTTGAACGTCTTCTTGCTCGCCTGAAAGCCGATCGTTTTATTGACGACGAGCGTTATTGTCGGGCTTTTGTGAACGATAAATTTCGTTTTTCCAAATGGGGGAAGATGAAAATAGCCCAAGGACTTTATCTAAAAAAGATCCCCTCGGAGATGGCTTGGCGTTACCTTAATGAAATAGACGAAACCTCTTATCAGGAGGTTTTGCGGCAGCTGCTCGACAGTAAGCGTAAAAGTATCCGTGCATCCAGCGACTATGAATTGAATGTCAAGCTGATGCGGTTTGCCTTAGGACGTGGGTTTGAGCAGAAAGATGTGAATCGTTATCTAACCGTTTCCGTTAACGAAGAAGAGTTTGACGATTAAAAATAAACAGACTCATTTTTTTAAATCTCAGACTATTTCAGTACTTTTGCCACAAATAATTAATAGTTCGTTTGGTTATGAAAAACTTAGAGAGACTGTTTGCAGAGAAGTTATTAAAGATTAAGGCCATAAAGATTCAGCCGGATAATCCTTTTACGTGGGCTTCCGGATGGCATTCGCCCTTTTATTGTGATAATCGTAAGACTCTATCTTATCCATCGCTTCGCAACTTTGTGAAGGTGGAAATAACACGTCTGATCTTGGAAAGATTCGGCCAAGTTGATGCTATCGCTGGAGTGGCAACGGGAGCTATCCCGCAAGGTGCTTTGGTGGCAGATGCGTTAAACTTGCCATTCGTTTATGTTCGCTCTACTCCTAAAGATCACGGTTTGGAGAATATGATTGAGGGTGAACTTCGTCCGGGTATGAAGGTTGTCGTTGTAGAAGACCTGATCTCTACTGGTGGCAGCAGTTTAAAAGCCGTTGAAGCGATCCGTCGCGATGGTTGCGATGTTATCGGGATGGTGGCTGCTTTTACTTACGGTTTTCCTGTTGCCGAGAAAGCATTCAAGGATGCTAAAGTATCTTTGGTTACGTTGACCAACTATGAAGCTGTGTTAGAGGTTGCTCTGCGGACTTCATACATCGAAGAAGCCGATGTGGAAACGTTGAATGAATGGCGTAAAGACCCTGCTCATTGGGATATTGAGAAATAAACAATCTGTGTTGTTCACAAAAATAATGTAAGAGGATCATTCGGGCAATCACTGCTCGGATAATCCTTCTTTTTTTAAAATAACTATATGGCGAAATTTGAAAGTAGCATAAAGACGATCTCTTCCAGTCAAGAGCGTGTCTATGAGAAGTTGTCCGATTTAAATAACCTGGAAGCGGTTAAAGACCGTTTACCTCAAGATAAGGTTAAAGATATCAGTTTCGATACCGATACCTTGAGTTTTAATGTGGCTCCCGTTGGGCAGTTGACTTTGAAGATCATTGAGCGTGAACCCTGTAAATGTATTAAATTTGAATCGGTCAATTCCCCTTTACCTTTTAATCTCTGGATACAGCTCGTGCCTGTTACGGATCAAGAGTGTAAAATCCGACTGACGATTAATGTTGAGATCAATCCGTTTATGAAAGCGATGGTTCAAAAACCTTTGCAAGATGGTTTGGAAAAGATGGTCGAGATGCTTTCAATGGTACAGTATTAACCTAAAATAAGAAGACAGATATGGCACAGAAACTTTGGGAAAAGACCGTTCAGGTAAATCAGGATATTGAAAAATTTACGGTTGGTCGTGATCGTGAGATGGACTTGTATCTTGCCAAGCATGATGTGCTAGGCTCTATGGCTCACATCACCATGCTCCAAACCATAGGCTTGTTGGAGACTCATGAGTTAGAACAATTACTGACCGAGTTGAAGCAGATTTACGCTACCATTGAGCAGGGCGACTTCCTGATTGAGGAAGGGGTAGAAGATGTGCATTCTCAGGTAGAGCTTCTATTAACCCGCCGGTTGGGCGATGTTGGCAAGAAGATTCACAGTGGACGTTCACGGAATGACCAAGTACTTTTAGATCTGAAACTTTTTACTCGGGCACAAATTAAAGAGATAGCAGAGGCGGTAGAGCAGCTTTTCGGGGTTTTGATTGCACAAAGTTCCCGTTATCAAGAGGTCTTGATGCCTGGTTACACGCATCTCCAGATAGCGATGCCTTCATCGTTTGGCCTTTGGTTTGGGGCTTATGCCGAAAGCTTAATTGATGACATGCTTTTCTTGCAAGCAGCTTTTAAGATGTGCAACCGCAATCCGTTGGGTTCCGCAGCCGGTTACGGCTCCTCATTCCCTTTGGATCGGTCGTTGACCACCAAGTTGCTTGGATTCGATGGCTTGAATTACAACGTTGTTTATGCACAGATGGGGCGTGGAAAGATGGAACGCAATGTGGCATTCGCTTTAGCCTCTATTGCTGGGACCATCTCTAAATTGGCTTTTGATGCTTGCTTGTTCAACAGTCAGAACTTTGGGTTTGTAAAATTGCCGGACGATTGCACTACTGGATCTAGCATTATGCCGCATAAGAAAAACCCCGATGTGTTTGAATTGACTCGTGCTAAATGCAACAAGTTGCAAGCACTTCCTCAACAGATCATGATGATAGCCAACAATCTACCTTCTGGTTATTTCCGCGATTTGCAGATTATCAAAGAGCTTTTTCTGCCCGCTTTCGATGAATTGAAAGAGTGTTTGCGGATGACAACTTATATCATGACCGAAATAAAGGTCAATGAGCATCTTCTTGAGGATGATAAGTATCAGCTAATATTTAGTGTGGAAGAGGTCAATAGGCTAGCACGTGAGGGTATGCCATTTCGTGACGCCTATAAAAAGGTAGGGCTCGACATTGAAGCTGGTCGGTTCACTCCTCAAAAGCAGGTGAGTCACACCCATGAGGGAAGCATCGGCAATCTATGTCACGCAGAAGTTGTAGCTCTGATGCAAAAGACGGTTGACGGATTTCATTTTGAAGCCATGCAACAAGCCGAAAGGGAGTTGTTAGGACGATAAAGAGATTTTATTTAAAGGAGTTATTTTTCTCTTTTTTATTGAAAAAGAGAAGGATAGCTCCTCTTGTTAAGAATCGGTTAATAAATGTGTGCTATTTTTCTTTTGAAAAATTTGGTAGAATCAAGGAAAGTCCATATCTTTGCACCCGTTGAAAAAACGCGGAAATAGCTCAGTTGGTAGAGCATAACCTTGCCAAGGTTAGGGTCGCGAGTTCGAGTCTCGTTTTCCGCTCTTCTTTGAAAGGATGCTCGAATGGTGGAATCGGTAGACACGAGGGACTTAAAATCCCTTGGCTATT
>RZZX01000152.1 GCA_009929715.1 Bacteroidia bacterium | reverse complement strand
GATGATCAAACACCAACAGCAAAGTGTTCATAAATTACTTCCAATCTGGAGTCATATGGCTAACGATAACTGGTGCATGAGCGGTTATCATGCCGTATCCGTATTAGCTGATGCCATCACCAAAGGGGCTCCCATCGACAAAAAAGAAGCTTTAAAAGCAATGATCGAAACATCGAATGTAGGCTATTACGATGGCATAGGCGATTATGTCAAATTAGGATATGTCCCATTAGATGACAACACCACTGCCGCCTCTACCACTCTAGAATACGCTTATGATGATTGGGCCATTTACCAAACCGCCCTAAATGCCAATGATACAATAACTGCCGCGAAATACAGAAAACGTGCCCTTAACTATAGAAACATCTTCGACACAAATCTTGGGTTCGCTCGACCACGCTACAAAGATGGTCGTTTTAAAACCGGATTTGACGTTTTACAAACTCATGGAGAGGGTTTTATTGAAGGAAACTCTTGGAACTTCTCTTTTCATGTGCCTCATGATATTTTTGGATTAATGAAGCTAATGGGTGGTGAAAAAGCATTCAGAAATAAATTAGACAAACTTTTCACAATGCACCTTGCTAAAGAATATTATAAGAACAATGAAGATATCACTTCCGACTGTTTAATCGGTGGATACGTCCATGGCAATGAACCTAGTCACCACATTCCTTATTTATACGCCTGGACATCGCAACCATGGAAAACACAATATTGGACACGGGAAGTAATGAATCGCATGTACAGAAATCACATCCGAGGATTAAGCGGTAACGACGATTGCGGTCAAATGTCTGCTTGGTATGTCTTCACTACAATGGGATTTTATCCAGTCTGCCCAGGAACCAATCAATATGTATTAGGAGCGCCCTATGTGCCTTATGTTAAACTAGGCCTACCTAACGGGAAATATTTCGAGATAAAAGCGCCGCTAGTTAGCGATTCAAAACGTTATGTAAAAGCAGTTAAGCTGAATGGCAAACTTTATTCAAAAATGTACATCACTCATGAAGATTTATTAAATGGCGGAGTATTAGAGTTTATCATGAGTTCATCACCCAATAAAACTCGTGGATTAAATCAATATGACAAGCCCTATTCATTAACAAAATAAAAATCAAAAAATAAACTAAAATGAAAAAGAGACAATTATTGATAGCTGCCTACCTCTATTTAGGACTATCCTCATGTACCGCAAAATCATTGGAAATAGACACACAAATAAATATTCCAATAAAACCGGTTAACGCAACAGAGAATGACAGCGTTTGGGGGAAATATTACATTGGCGACATATTATTTGAGGATAAAGCACCTGCCAGCGAAGGTTCGCGAATCTATCACGAATTAATAACTAACCCCAAAACATACATCACCCAACAAGCACGAACAGTCCTAAACACCTTATATTATAGTCCCAAAGATAGCATTGTGCCAGTATACAGACTACATTACAGCCTAGAAGATCAAGACGGTGTATCAGCTAAAGGCGGTGGGAATGGCGATATTTCCATTTTCTATAGTACCCGTCATATTGCCAAAGCATATGTAGACAAAGATGCAAGCAATGTTCTCTTCGAAACTCGTGGCGTTCTATTGCACGAACTCACACATGCCTATCAATTAGAGCCACAAGGCATTGGTTCTTATAGTACAAACAAAGTGTTCTGGGCATTTATTGAAGGTATGGCCGATGCCGTGCGTCTAGCGAATGGGGGCTTTCATGGTGAAACCGACCGTCCGAAAGGAGGTAATTACATGAATGGTTATCGCCATGCTGGTTATTTTTTCGTTTGGCTAAAAGATCATAAAGATCCTGACTTTTTACGTAAATTCAACAGAAGCACCCTCGAAATAGTACCTTGGTCATTCGATGCTGCTATAAAATACGCTCTAGGCCAACAATATAACGTAGACGAATTATGGCATGAGTATCAAGTCAAAATGGGAGATATACAAGAATGAAAAAAATACTAAGCCTCATCCTCTTTTGTGCTTCTATCTCCATTACAGAAGCACAAGAAAAGTCACTAACTAGTTATGTAAACCCCTTGGTCGGAACAGACGGCTACGGGAATGTCTACCCCGGTGCTCAAATACCTTTTGGAGGCATACAGATCAGCCCAGATACCGATGACCATTTTTACGATGCTGCATCCGGCTATAAATACACACACCCTACTATCATGGGATTTAGCCTCACACATCTTAGCGGAACAGGAATTCCTGATTTAGGTGATTTCCTATTTGTGCCAGGCACAGGGGAAATAAAAGCAACTCCAGGTACTCACGAACGTCCGGAAGAAGGCTATCGCTCACGCTATGCCCATCAACAAGAGTGGGCATCTCCAGGTTACTATGGTGTAATCCTATCAGATTATAATATCAAAGCAGAGATGACATCAGCCACCCGAAGTGGTGTTTTTCGATTTACCTATCCTGAAACAGACGACGCCTTCATTTTAGTTGATCTAAACCACACGTTATGGCAAAGTTGTCCTTGGTCTAATCTACGCCAGATAAACGATTCAACCATTACTGGATATAAATTAGTAAAGGGATGGGGGCCGGAACGACACATCTATTTTGCAGCAACCTTTTCTTGCAAATTAAAAGATTTCTCCATCCTCCAAAATGGACATCCCGTTATCTATGACACCAAACGATTCAGAAGCCACAAAGAAGCATGGGGAGAAAAGTTAATGGCATGCGTTCGCTTTAAAGCAAAAAAAGACGAAGAAATTTACGTCAAAACAGCCATTTCAAGTGTCAGCAGTCAAGGAGCGTTACAAAACTTAAAGGAAATAAGTCAATTAACCTTCGAACAAGTAAAAAAGCAAGCTGATAATTTATGGGAAAAAGAACTTGGGAAATACCAAATAAAAGGCTGCTTAAACACAAAAAAAACCTTTTATAGTAATGTCTATCATACCGCATTACATCCTTTTATTTTCCAAGATAGCGATGGTAAATACCGCGAACTAGATAAAAACATCGGTCTTGCAAAAGACTTCACAAATTACACTGTCTTTTCACTTTGGGACACTTACCGTGCTTTTCACCCGTTACTTAATTTGGTCAACCAACCGTTAAATGCCGACATTGCCAATTCCATGTTGGCACATTTCGACAAAAGTGTAGAGCAAATGCTTCCCATTTGGTCATTCTACGGTAACGAAACTTGGTGTATGATAGGTTATCACGCTGTTTCTGTTCTTGCTGACATGATCGTAAAAGGTGTAAAAGGATTCGATTACGAACGTGCATTCGAAGCGATGAAAACCACAGCTATGAACCAACATTACGATTGCTTGCCCGAATATACGAAGTTAGGATATGTTCCTTTCGATAAAGAATCAGAATCCGTATCCAAAACTTTGGAATATGCTTACGACGATTATTGCATTGCGCGTGCCGCAGAAATTTTAGGAAAAAAAACCGATTACCATTATTTTATGCATCGCTCAACAAATTACAAGAACCTGATAGACCCTCAAACAAAATACATGCGGGGACGAGATTCGCGAGGTAATTGGCGTACACCATTCAATCCTACAGCCTATCAAGGACCTGGTTCGATACATGGTTGGGGCGATATCACAGAAGGATTCACCATGCAATATAGTTGGTCTGTTCCACATGACTTCCAGGGTTATATAGATATAGCCGGCAAAGCGTTTTTATTAAAACAGCTCGATAAGCTATTTACAACAGAAATGGGTAAAGACATTCCCGGAGCACACGACATACAAGGACGTATTGGCGCTTATTGGCATGGCAACGAACCTTGCCACCACATTGCCTATTTATACAATCAACTAGGTGAACCCTGGAAATGCCAAAAATGGGTACGCGAAATTGCTAAAAGATTTTACGGAAACAAACCAAATTCTTTAAGCGGAAACGATGATTGTGGACAAATGTCTGCTTGGTATATTTTTGCCTGCATGGGATTTTATCCGGTAGCCCCCAGTAGTAATGCCTACAGCATAGGCTCTCCTTGCCTAGAAGCCATCACCACGCGTTTAAGCAATGGCAAAGAAATAAAAGTCACAACCAGCAATTGGTCCGATGAACACATTTATTTGAAAGAGGTACTTCTAAATGGCAAACGGCTCCAAGCTCCTTTCATTTACTACAACGACATTAAAAACGGGGCAACCTTGCACTTTGTATTAAGTAAGCATCCTGTAAAAACAGCTTTCTCTCTGTGAGAATCCAAGTATCGAGTAGGAGGAAAACGAAGTAGTTTTCTTCCTACTTTCGTTTTCCGATCTCTCACACCACCGTACGTGCCGTTCGGCATACGGCGGTTTATTAAACATAACAAGATTTGCAGTAGTCAAAAAGAGATTGGAAGCCTAATCGTTCCAACTCCGTATTGGTGAGCGTGTGATGTAGAATACCAGAGTGCGCTATGCGGCTATAACCCTTGCGAGTATTGCCATTCCGATAGGCTTTCCACTTTTCCATACCAAGTTTCATCAATTCACGTATGCGTTTCTTCGGTTTCTTCCAAGATTTCCAAATGCACATACGAAGCCGAAAGCGCGTCCACCCATCCAACTCCTTAAGAAAAGCACCACATTCG
>RZZX01000151.1 GCA_009929715.1 Bacteroidia bacterium | reverse complement strand
AAATTAGTGCACTTACCATTCTGCAATACGTAAACTTCATTAACGACAAGCCCATTGGCAGAATTAAGTATGCACTAAATTAATTCCGCCAACAGGTTATCCTTTGAATTATTAAATTTGCGTACAAAAGTATAAATATGAGAGGTAAGACAGGATTTGTTTAACAAGATTTATCGGATTTAACATGTAGAAAATTACCCCAGTTCGGGATAACCGAGTGTTTTATACAATATAAATGCAGCGTGAAAACGCCTCCTCCCCATACCATTAGGAGTGGGTAATAACAGAAGGCTGAAAAAAGTTGTTTTGCCCTTGGAATAGTGACAGTTGTTTGGTGTTTTCGATGCAGTATCCTTGCAATGCCTTTGGCTTGTTATCAAAGAAACAATATGCTCCCAAGGCTGAAATTGATTGATTTTCACCTATAAAGGTACAAAATATTTATAAGACTACTAACTTCTTTATAAACTATTTCTTATCCCGAACTGGAGTAGAAGCAACAAATAACGTAAAAACAGATGTTACTTCTAAAGGGTTACGGATTAAAGATCCGTGCCAACAAGTAAGAATATATTGAAATCTGACAAACGCTTCGGTAACTATCGTTAAAGTTTAATAATATTAGTGCTTTTTGGGGGAATTTTAAGATTTTAACCTTACCTTTGCAAACGTTTTTACGTCTTGTCTTAATTGACGAATGCCGAGTGAGAAAGACGGGAAGGACAAGCATATTGGAAATGGCGTTTACAAGCACACTTGGTTATACCCACACTTGGATTCTATAATATCAAATCAGGATCAGGAATATACGAGGCAGTTACAGACCGCCCAATAGATTATTAAAATAGAAAACTTATTATCAGCTACACCAGAATAGTTCCATTAGTAGTATATAATGTATAGTAAGATTTCACAATTATCTTGGACGTGACAAAGTGTATTCCACTACTGGCTGGTATAGGATGTTTTAGGAGTTCAGGACTGTTTGACTGAGTAGCTCGTACTGCACCAACACCGTTTCCCTTATGTATGTGTTCAGTAGTTTATTTGGTCCGTATAGGTGCAACGGACATAAAGCGTAATTGCATGTATGGTTGAAATAAATCCATTATGTATTTAGCGTTTTTAATGTTTTAAAGTCATGAGAAGAGAACTTTTATTCTTATCTTGTTGCGTGGTCATCCCAAGCATTTGTAGTGCTCAAGAGAAGTCTGACACTACAATGGTAGAAAAGAAAGCAGAACGCAATGTGATGCTCAATGCATCCGATGCCAATGCACCTCGTTACATTCAGATAGGTCTTCCAAGTGAAGATGTAAATGTGTACGAGAACGGATTACCTGTCGTTTATTCTTCTTACATCCATCCTCTATCTGCTCATTGGAGAAGTGACGGAAGCTTGGCTGAAGTAGGATTGATGAACCCGCAGGAATCTGCCATAGCTACAGGAAACATCGCTTATTCTGTAAACAGTTTCAGCGACTTAGGCAGTAATACGTTCAAGGGTATTTTGAATTACAAAGGCAACCATTATGGTATGCATCAGTTTGATTTGAACGTTTCAGGACCTCTGGCTAAAGGCTGGACTTATGCCTTGAATATGTATCAAAACTTTGATCCAGGAACCTTTGACTTGAAGTTTACCAACTATAATGACCGTACCCAGATTTATAAGGGTGCCTTGACAAAGCATTGGGGAAACAGAGGACAGTTGTCTTTCCTCTACAAGTTCTCAAACAGTCAGCGTATGGGTACCGTAACCCAGTTTGCACCATTTATCTATCACACTAATGGTGATGTGACAGAATTGGATGGCTTTAAATTGGGTACATCTTCATACGTTCCAGCTTCTCAAAACTTCATGTACCGTGATATGAAGACAGGTGAAGTGAAAAACACTACTATCAATGACTGGAACAAAAACAAATCTCACGAATTTGCTGTATTATTCAAATGGGATTTAGGTAATGCATGGAACTTGGATACAAAGGCTAAATATACCTGGGTTGATGCTAACTATGCCGACTTTGGCGGCAGTTCCATCATGAGTGTCAAAGATGGAAAGGTTGAGGGTAATATGAATACGTATTATGACAAGAATGGAAAGCTTTATACAGGTATGATGGATGGTCGGAGAATCTGGTTTCATACTGCAAAGGCAAAATCTTTCCTTCTCACCTCTGAGGTGATGAGAAACTATGGCCAGCATAATCTTAAAATAGGTCTCAACGAGTGGAACTTTGACTTAAACTACTGGTCTGCGTCAACACAATGGGATGCCACAGTAAAGGAGTATCCAGAGTTTCTGTCACATTCCATGGTTTCAGACCCGACTGCAAGAACAACTTATTATGGGTTCAATGAGATTTCTACAGACTATGCTATCGGTAATGAGAATAAGTTAGCAGGATATTTCACAGACGAATGGCGTCCTATTGAAAGCCTTCGTTTCTTCTATGGCGCACGCTTAGAGTGGTGTCGTATGTCTGTAGACCAGTTGCCTTATGCACGATTTGCAGACATGTATGTCGGTGCAACCAATGCAGACGGTGTAACCATTACACCACAGCACAGAACAAAGAATAAACTCAATTATGCATTTACAGTTTCGGCTACATGGTCCTTTTATAAAGGTATGGGACTCACCGCTGACTTCACTCAAATGGAACGCTCTCCTCGTATGACAGATTATGCCAATATGGGACCACAGGACCTGCGTCTCCGCATTCCATTGCTCCGTGGTGGTATATACTATCGCAATAAGTGGATTGATGTTACATCAATGATAACCTGGATTCAGAAGATGAACAATACAGACCAGCAGGATATAACCAAACCTGGTACCAATATTTCAAAAACAACGTCTTTGAATTATAGCATCCAGACAGTGGGATGGACAACCAATGTAGAACTTGATCCATTCAAGGGCGCGCATCTTCATGCCCTCTTTACCTATCAGAAGCCAACATACAAGGACTATTCTGTGACAGTAAAGTTTGATGATGGTGAGACCGCAGACTTAAACGCCACTGGTAACATTGTCAAGGAAATACCACAGATACTGATTGAGCTTGACCCAAGTTATACCTTTTACAAGGATAAGATGACTGTATGGGGCAGTTTCAGATATTTTGGAAAAACGTATGCTAACCTTTCAAATGCCCTTTGGTTTAACGGCCATTGGGAAACTTTCGCAGGTGTGAAATGGAATGCTACCAACAAATTATCATTCAACCTTGGTGTAGTCAACTTCCTGAACCAAAAAGGTGCCAGCGGTACAATATCCGGCTCAGAGCTTATTGGTCCGGAAGAAGCCAAGCGATTCAATGGCTACGTAATGTCCGGACGCTATCTTCGTCCTTTCACTGTTGAGTTTGGAGCAAGTGTAAAACTATAAATACCGATTGATTATGAATAAATTATGCAATTTTATGGTACTTTTTATGGCTTTGTCAGGTAATGTATATGCCCAGAAGACAGAACCATGGAATGACCCTTTGGTGAACAACATCAATCGTAACGAGCCTGTTTCTGATTTCTTCGGCTATGAGAATAAGGAACTGTCTGACAGAAATGACAAGAAGCTTTCAAAGAGATTCTTGTCTATTGAAGGGATTTGGAAATTCAATTGGGTGCAGAATGCCAATGAGCGTCCTTTAGATTTCTATTCTCTCAATCTTGATGATTCTAATTGGGGTAAGATGCCAATTCCTGGATGTTGGGAGTTGAATGGCTATAGCGTGCCAGTC
The DNA here is from genome assembly GCA_009929715.1 of Bacteroidia bacterium. Lineage (GTDB taxonomy): Bacteria > Bacteroidota > Bacteroidia > Bacteroidales > Bacteroidaceae > Bacteroides. The sequence goes on along the minus strand of RZZX01000151.1, from coordinate 911 downwards.
TATACCAACATAAAATATGAGTGGGAAAATGAATGGGAATCAAATCCTCCTTATGTGCAGGATCTTGGCAACTACGTAGGATCTTACCGACGTAAGATTGTAATTCCTGAGAATTGGAATGGTGACAATATAATACTGCACATCGGCGAATTTTCCAGCAATATCAACCTATATGTAAATGGAAAGTTTGTTGGCTATGCTGAAGACAATAAGGTTGCTGCGGAATTTGACATCACTAAATATGTAGAACCAGGAAAAGAGAATCTGATAGCCATGCAGCTGATGAGATGGTGCGATGGCTCTTATTTTGAGGATCAGGACTATTGGAGACTTCGCGGTATTGCCAGAGAGAACTATATCTATGCTCAGCCGAAGTCACATATTAAGGATTTGAACGTAACCTCTTCCTTGTCCGATAATTATAAAGACGGTATCTTTGCCATTCATTTTTCTACAGAATCATGTGATGGAAAGAATGTTCTGGTAGAATTGATAGACAAGAAAACTGGCAATACGGTTTTTGAAAGAAAGCAACAGTTACAGGGTGGCAGTTCAACAGTAGAGTCAACCATTCAGAATGTAGCCAAATGGACAGCAGAAACACCGAATTTGTACACACTCAGAGCGACACTGATGGATGGAGATAAAGTATTGGAAGTCATTCGCCAAAATGTCGGTTTTAGAAAGATCGAGATCAAGGGAAAACAGCTCTTGGTAAATGGACAGCCTGTTCTTATCAAGGGTGTGAACCGTCATGAGATAGATCCTGATGGAGGATATGTTGTCAGTGTTGAGAACATGATTCGTGACATAAAGGTTGCCAAGCAATTAAACATCAATGCTATACGCACCAGCCACTATCCAAATGACCCACGCTGGTATGATTTGTGTGATGAATATGGTATTTATGT
>RZZX01000150.1 GCA_009929715.1 Bacteroidia bacterium | reverse complement strand
AAGAGAGCGGCATATGGTTTTAGAAACGAACGATATTTTGAACTAAGGCTATATGCTCTTCATGATTGTCGTATCACTCGAAATGTCGGATGAACCAAACTTATACCATGCTTCTTGTTGAAAAAGAGATGCCTGTTTCAGGCATCTTAAAAAAGTGCAGAAATTAAATAATCTCACCCCAATTTACATCATCTTTACTCCTCTGAATTTGATTCTAAAAACGTTTGTTTGGGCATTAAAAGATTTTTTAGCTGCCCAGCGAGAGACACTTTTTTATTTGGCGATAAAAAGATCGTTCCACTATAGTGGTCCAGTCGTTCCACTATAGTGGGACGATAAAATACTCGCTAACAAAAATAAATTCTTCCACGAAGAAAGAAGGATATTTATGTTAGAGAAAGGCGTCTGTTTACCTATAAGACTGACGCTAATCTATTTTTGAGATTACAAAAAATCCGTGCAAATAGGAGGTTGGATTCGTCCAAATTATCTTTGATAAATTTCACATAGTGCAGTACTTGAATAAAGCATTGGATAAAGTGCATAGATTAGCTAAAAGAAGAGCTAGAGGGTATACAAACGTTGGCGATTTTATCAACATGATATACGTCATTAAAAAGAGAATATCTAAAAGAAAACAACTTTGCTTTAACAGTTTTACCCACTAAAGTCTTTTTCAAAACATCAACTGCTTCAGACTAATGATCTGTTCCGGAAGAAGAAACAATACACTGATCAATGTATTCACTTGGTAACATCCCAAACTCTTTTTTAAAACAAACACTAAAATACTTCGGGTCATTAAAGCCTACCGCATAAGCCAATTCAGAGATACGAACTAAACTCCCTTTCTCTTGAATAATCTCACAAGCAGCTTTTAAACGAATGTTACGAATAAAGCCAGACGTATTAAGACCTGTAAGCGACTTCAATTTCTTATAAAGAGTTGATTTACTGGTGTGCATCTCCTCCACAAACTGCAACTGATCAAATTCCGAATCACTCAAATGAGCTTGAACACAATCAATAGCCCGTTGCATAAAATCTTCATCCAAACTCGTGTAATTAAACTCTTTGACCTCGAAAACAAGCTGATTCTTGAAATCACGAGCCGCTCTCTCTCTCGCTCTGAGTAGATTACGAATACGCGCATAAAGTACTGCTAAAGTAAATGGTTTACTAATAAAAGCATCAGCTCCTACATCGTAAGCCTCAGCACGATCTTCTGATTTATTCTTGGCTGTCAATAAAATAATGGGGATATGGCTTGTTTCAATCTGTTTTTTCACCACCTTACATAATTCGATACCATCCATTACAGGCATCATGACATCAGACACGATTAAATCGATTAGCTCTCTTTCAATCTTGTCGAGCGCCTCTTCTCCATTGAGTGCCGTGAAGACACGGTAATCACGACTCAATAACTTAACCATTAGCTGTAATAACTCTTCATTATCTTCTACCACTAAAATAGAATAACGGGGAGACTCACTAGAAAAGAGTTGTTCTACTGGCAACTGAGGGGTTTCTAAATCCATCGGTTTTTGTAAAGAAGGTGACTCTTCACCATCAATCTGCTCTTCTGTAAAATAAGAACGCCCGATAGGTAATCGTACCACGAATTCTGTCCCCTGATTCAATTCACTCACACACCGTATGCTCCCTTGGTGCAGTTCAACTAAATCCTTAGTCAAAGCAAGTCCAATACCGGTTCCTATCGTTTTAAATTTTCGATAATCACCTTCATAAAAGCGTTTAAAAAGTTCTTTTTGTCTCTCTACAGAAATGCCGGAACCATCATTTTTAACACTCAGAACGATATAATCTGGATGGCTATCAAAAGATAAGCGAAAGAGGATATGCCCACCTTCTTTATTGTATTTTGCTGCATTAGAAAGCAAATTGTAAATGATCTTATCCAACTTATCGGCATCAAAATAGCCTGTAATTGTATCAGCCTCGCAAAAGACATCGAGTTGGAGATTTTTCTGCTTAATCAGTGGTCGGAAACTTTCTACTTCTCCCTTCACAAAGGCAACTAAATCGGCTGAAGATACTTTCAGTTTAAGATGCCCCGATTCCGTTTTTCTGAATTCTAAGATTTGTTGCAATAGCCTAATAAGACGCTGAACATTATTATTCATGACCAAATAAAGATCATCTTGCCCAGGTACACGGATCTTGAGTTCATCCAGTGAAGCTGAAATAATCGTCAAAGGAGTTAATAGCTCGTGCGTGATATTAGTGAAAAACTGAAGTTTAGCATGGTTAAGTTCCTCGGATTTAAGTCGTTCCATTTCACGCATTTGAAGTTCATGCCGCAAAAACACGCGTTTTTTTAAGGCTTTATAACCCCAATAAAAGGCCAATAAAAGCATCACAAAATAAAAAACATAAGCCCACCAAGTAGCCCAAAAAGGAGGTAAAACAATCACTGTAACCTCACGTATGTAACCACTCCAAACTCCATTTTCATTAGTAGCCTTTAGTTGGAACTTATAGGTACCACTTTTTAAATTATTATAATAAGCAAACCGGCGGTTAGCATTCGTGTATTGCCACTCTTTATCGAATCCTACTAACCGATAAGCGTACTGATTTAGTTCGGGATTTTTATAAGTTAATGCCGCAAATTCAAAACAGAAGTTAGTGCACTCATAAGGTAGCTCAAGTCGCTGTGTAAAGGTAGGCATCTCTTTGGATAGACGTTCCTGAAAACCTCTTGGAAGAGAACTGAACGATTTATTAGAAAGCTTAATATCAGTAATCAGAAATGGCGCATCATGAAACCGATCTTCCATCCTTCCTGGGCAAAAACTATTATAACCTTTATAACCACCAAAGAAAAGCTCTCCACCATAACTACAAGAAGAACCCGATATAAAAAAATTATCTTGTAATCCATCGGCCGTGGTGTAAACCCGAGCCTTTTCCTTCTTTCCTTTGGCATCCCTATTCAACTTCACTAACCCAGCATTGGTTCCAAGCCAGAGATTGCCTTTTTTATCCTCCTCTATACTCCCTACAATATCACCTGGAATACTGTATTCTCGGTTTTTGGAAACAAAGCGCTGATGGTTTCTATCATAACAGTAAAGTCCTCCTCCTTCTGTTCCAACCCATAACTGGTTTGACTGATCTCTATGCATGGTTAAAATAGCATTCGTAACCAATGCTTTATTAGTTAATCCGAAATGATAAAATTTCAGCTTTTCAGGAGTATGTATATCGCCCACAACATGAATCACACCGTAATTACTCGTGCCTAGCCACATGGAATGATCGGAATCTTCCAAAATAGCTTTGATGTAAAACCAATCTAAAGAAGTGCCATCTGTAAAATTCATCTGTTTAAAACAATAATTCTGACCATTAGAAAAACGAACCCCCAATCCACCACGCGTACCAACCCAGCAATTCTGATGGCTGTCCTCAAAAAGAGCCGAAATACAATCATTAACAATAAAAGGAGAGTTTGACGCCGTTAGATTCTGCACAGCTACCCCTTTGTGATAAACAAAAATTCCACCATTATATGTCCCAAACCAAATATCTCTATTTTTACGTTGAATAGCAGCATAAACAGATGGAATCAAAGTAACCGACTTAAACTCAGGAATACGGGTATGTAGGGTTAAACTTCCAGTCGCCCCATTTCGACATGCCAAGCCGTAGCTGCCCACCCCTATCCAAAGGTTGCCTTCTAAATCGGCAAACAAAGAGCGAATAGCAGTCGTTGGTATCTCTTCTTTCGAAAAATCAATGACATGGTGCTTAAAAAGAGGTTTGTGTGTGTCGACCATAAATACACCTCCCCCAATAGAGCCGAGCCAAATATTTCCGAAACAATCTGATATAAGAGAATTTATCTCATCATAGGGGATTTTATAAACAGAACTTTTCGGTGTATAGTTAATAAATCGACCAGGCTCCTTTATTTTCATCAGACTCAATCCACTACGCGTTCCAACCCAGAGCGACTGAGTGTTGAGATCCTCAATAATGGCATAAACAATGTTATCCGACAAGCTCCCATCGTCACCCATTTGATGAGAGTAGTTGACAAAACAAGCTCTATTCATCTCTTTAGGGTGATCTAGTCTGAACAAACCACAATCCCAACTACCAATCCAAATCGTTTTCTGACTATCTTGAAATATCACATGTGCAGAATTACGAGTGTTAAATTGCGGATAAGCAAACCATTTTCCAGTGGCAGGAGAATAGCGATAAAGTCCTTCCGACCAAGTTCCAATCCATATATCACCATCACAATCTTCATACAGAGCTTTTATCGCAGTGCGCTTTAAAGTGCCATGAGTCGTTTTGTAATCATAAGTAACAAATCGTTCACTTCGACTATCATAGCGACACAATCCCCCATCTGTACCTATCCAAACAGTATGATCTCGCGCAGCCAACATACAATTGATAGAATTATTGGGAATAAGAGGATGCCGATAACTTTTGATGAGACCTGTCCTTTTATGAAGGACATTCAAACCATCTTGAGTGCCTGCCCAAAGACCATGCTCATAGTCATCTACCAAACAATAAACATTATTATTCGTTATTAAATCGGGAGTATCTAAATTTGATTTATAAAGAGTTCAAGTTTCGCAAGTTAATGAGATATGTTGACATGATGGCATAAAAAAAGGCATAGGAGTTTCTGTATGTTGCAGAAAATGAGTAAATTTAAAGTGCA
>RZZX01000039.1 GCA_009929715.1 Bacteroidia bacterium | reverse complement strand
ACTTCTACTGGAAATGGTTGTCACTTTTAGAGGTTAGTTACTAAATAAGTTGTTTCATTTTATTATTCGTTACTGAAAACGTGGTCATTTTCTTCCTTTGGTTACTAAAAAGGTTGTTGTGCACAAAACAATGGACAAATCTGAATGTATCTAGATTCTCAGTAAAAGTCAATAGAGTTCGATACCCTATTGGCTTTTGAACAGCGTTGTGAGCAACAAAGAATCCTTCCTAAAAAGTCTCTCTATGAGTCTCTTTTTGGAAGGATTCAAGTTTTGATTAACACTCGACAAGGAAGGTGTACGAGTCAGAAAAAGTGGTGCTGTTTTTAGCTCGAAGCACTTTCGTCTGTTTTTTCGGCTTGAGGCGTTATTGTCTTTTTTTTGGACGATTTAATTCGCCCATTTTTCTTCAAGGCCTCGGCAATGATCCATTGTAACTGCCCGTTGGTGCTTCGGAACTCATCGGCAGCCCATTTCTCAAGAGCGTTCATCGTCTCTGTATCAATCCTTAGTACAAAGTTCTTGTTGGATGTTTCTTTCTTTGCCATGTCAGTTCCTTTTAGTAATCATTGCGCTAGTTAGGTGGTTATAAAAGGGTATTTAGTGATTCAGTGTGCCGGCATTTACGATAGGCTGAGCCGCTTCATCGGCACAAAGAACTACCAGTAAATTGCTAACCATGGCCGCTTTCTTTTCCTCATCAAGTTCTACCACGTCTTCTGTGGCCAATTTATCTAAAGCCATCTTAACCATTGATACTGCACCTTCAACTATTTTTTCACGAGCCGAGATAATGGCCGACGCTTGTTGCCTGCGTAACATGACGGCAGCGATTTCAGGTGCATACGCTAAGTAATTGATGCGTGATTCGAGCACTTCGATACCCGCCATCGAAAGACGTTCATTGAGTTTCTGAACCAGCTCCTCATTAATTTCATCTCCTCCACCACGAAGAGTCAGTTCATCGACCCCCGTTTCGCCATCGTCATACGCATAAAGCCCTGCCACCTGGCGAAGAGCGGCATCACTTTGTATCCTAACAAACTCTTCAAAGGCATTCATACGCCCTGTTACAGCCGCAGTGATCTGATTCGGTTTGGCAGAATTGTCCGCCATGGTTTGCGAATCAATTTCGAACATGGCCTTATAAGAGTCTTTTAATCGCCACACAAGTACCAGCCCGATTAAAATAGGATTACCTATCTTATCATTCACCTTGATGGGTTGCACATCGAGATTGCGTGCTCGAAACGAAAGTTTCTTTTTATTCATGAATGGATGTACCCAGAAAAAGCCAGTACCTGTAAATGTGCCTTTGTACTTGCCAAAGAAGACCATGACGCGTGCCTGATTCGGCTCTTGAGAAAGGTAGCCTGGAGATAGTAAAAAGAAGAGGGGTGCGAGTAAGAATGTGGATAGAATGGTGATTAGACTCTCTTCTCCAAATACCATAAAACTCGTTACAATCAGTCCGGGAATAATCACTAAATTGATAAACAACATGAGAAAACCGTTGACCAAAAGGCCTTGATACTGAGTTTCTTTTGTTTCCATAAGATTTAAATTTGAGTTAATCGTAATGATATTGTTTTGATATCACAAAGAAAGAGAATAAATCGGATTAATAAGTTGTACGAAGAAGTATTTAAGGAACATTAACGGTGTATGAATAACGCCACCTAAGTTTCTGTCTACTAGACATCTGCTTAGGTGGCGTAACGATTAGATTATAAGAGTCTTCTTAGTGGTTCTCCGGCCGAAGTTTGCGTACCACTGCGCCTGCTTGCCACATCTCGCTTTCACGGAGTTGGCGGAGCTCTTCTTCAAGCTTCTCGCGATAATCCGGCTTCGAATTGCTATCGATAGAAATCTGAGCTTCGTTGCCTGTTTTTACACTGGTGTAAAGTTGTTGCATGATCGGTTTGATGGCATCGTGAAACGGTCCCATCCAGTCGAGTGCTCCTCGCTGTGCCGTTGTGGAACAGTTGGCATACATCCAGTCCATGCCGTTTTTGGCAAAGAGCGGCATGAGCGATTGCGTAAGTTCCTCTACGGTCTCGTTGAATGCTTCCGACGGCGTGTGACCATTTTCGCGAAGCACTTCGTATTGAGCCAACAATAAGCCTTGAATTCCTCCCATCAGTGAACCGCGTTCGCCTGTAAGGTCGGAGTATACTTCGCGTTTAAAGGTGGTCGAGAACAGGTAACCTGAGCCGACCCCGATGCCAAGTGCTACCACTCTGTCCCAGGCTTTGCCTGTGGCATCTTGATGGATTGCAAAAGACGAGTTGAGACCGCGTCCTTCGAGGAACATGGTACGAAGCGACGTGCCCGATCCTTTAGGAGCGACTAGGATGACATCTACATCGGCAGGCGGGATGATGCCGGTCCGTTCGCTGTAGGTTATGCCAAAGCCGTGAGAGAAGTAGAGGGCTTTTCCGCTGGTTAGGTGTTTCTCTACGGTAGGCCAAACTTCAATTTGAGCGGCATCGGAGAGGAGGTATTGAATAATGGTACCGCGTTGGCAGGCCTCTTCAATCTCGAACAGCGTTTCGCCTGGTATCCAACCGTCGGCTACTGCTTTGTCCCATGTCTTACCGCCTTTGCGCTGACCTACAATCACCCGAAAACCATTATCGCGCAGGTTTAATGACTGGCCTGGTCCTTGAACCCCATAACCTATTACCGCAATCGTTTCACCTTGTAATACTTTCCGTGCTTTCTCTAATGAAAACTCATCGCGTGTAACCACATTCTCGGTTACACCGCCAAAATTCATTTCTGCCATTTTTCTTATTTTTGTTTAGTTGATGACTGCTGCCATCGGTTAGTTTGTTTGATTAATTAAAAAGAGGGGCGCTCTGTCGAACTCTTTTGGGCGGGCGGTCTATTCAAAACATATTTTCGACCGACAGACCACTTCATTGCCTCTCTTTCGCACCTCCACATGATGCTCGTTGGGATTTACCGTGTCACAATAGAACTTCAGCTCGTCACCATAATAACTCTCCGAAACATAAGCTATTTCGAATCGACGGATATGCTTGGTCTTGTACCATTCCAATGGAAAGAGGTCGAGAATGTGTTCGATGTACCGCACACTATTGACATGACCATTGATGTCGATGTCGCTGTACTTGGCCTGATGAGCGGAGAGGGGTGCTTGAGTATCGACTTTGATGCGTGAAGGCTTGTCGATCGGACAAGGCGCATCACAGATGTAGTCGACGATGTTTCCTTCATGCATAGCCAATAAGTCGGCAGGCTTACGGGTATCTAAATTGATCATTGCCCAGACCGAACGGGCATAGCCGATGGTCTTACCCGACTGATCGATGAGGGCAAAGTTACGATCGGTAAAGAGGCGGTAAACGTTTTCTACCCACGTCCGAATGGTGAAGGTCTCGTATTGCTCAGGCATCTTATCCAGTTCAATCGCTAGCCGAGAAAGGACCCAAGTATAGTTCTCTTGGTTCAAGGCACCGATGCCGAACCCGCGATCGGCGGCGTGCATACCTGCACAGTTAAGAAGGTGATTGCCTAAGATGCCCATCGTGAGGGAGCCGTTGCAATCAACATGAAAGGGCTCTGCAAAAAACGGGTAGATTCCGATGTTTGGTGTGTTGTTATCGCTAGATTGGTTCATGATTTTAGTTTGTTTTTAATGTGTAGGTCGAAGATGGTGTTTAGCTTCTTGGGCATCGAGGAACTCGTTGACCCGTTCGAAACAACTTGTTGTGATGGCCACACGCCCTGAACGAACAAACTGCAAGACACAAGCCAATCGCCGAAGTTCTTTATACAAAGCGGTGATCTCTTCGCTTTTGCCGTTCTTCTCCACAATGGAAAAGGTCGGGTTCATCTCTACGATGCGGGCGCTGTATTTTCGGATCACTGCTGAGGCATCCGAGGTCTCTAAAAAAGCTGGGGTGGCTACTTTGTAAAGTGCAATCTCGTGACAGTAGGTCTCATCATCTGTGAAGTAGTGCGCCTGAATCACATCGATCTTTTTCTCGATCTGTTTTACAACCTTGCGGATAGTCTCTTCATCGGTCCAAACCGTTATGGTGTATTTGTGTACCCCTTCGATGGAAGAGGCCGATACGTTGAGGCTCTCAATGTTGAGTTGTCGCCGCGTAAAAACGGCGGTGACTTGGTTCAATAATCCGGCAAAGTTTTCCGAATGAACCATAAGGGTATATAATGTTCTGTTCATCATTTCAAAGCGAATTAAGTTGGGTTAACACTCTAATAACATCTGACTTACGGTGCCTCCGGGAGGAATCATCGGCATCACATTGCCCTCTTGTTGTACGCATGCTTCGAGCAGATAAGGACCATCAGTGTTTAACATCTCGTCGACTGCTTCGTTTAGTTCTTTTCTTGAAGAGATGCGTTTGGCTGGAATGCCGTAGGCCGATGATAGGGTTATATAATCGGGGTTCAACATCGGGGTAAAGGCGTATCGGCGACCGAAAAACATGGCTTGCCATTGACGCACATTTCCTAAATAGCCGTTGTTGAGCACGATTATTTTCACTGGGCTTTGTTGTTCCATGATGGTGCCAAGTTCTTGAATGTTCATTTGCAATCCACCATCGCCCATGAAGACACAAATGGTACGGTCTGGCCGCCCGAAGGTCGCTCCAATAGCTGCCGGTAAACCGAATCCCATAGTGCCTAGTCCACCAGAGGTGATGATGCTGCGTGGGTGGGTATACTTGAAGTAGCGTGCTGCAAGCATCTGGTTCTGTCCCACATCGGTCACTAAAACCGCTTCGTGGTTGGTGGCGCAACTAACAGCAGCGACCACCTCGCCCATGGTGAGTGCATCGGATGAAGGATAAAGCTCTTTTTGAATCACTTTTTCGTGCTCCACCGCTTCATAGGTCTCGAAACTCTCTATCCAAGCCGTCCGTTGTTGGGCTTTTAGCAAAGCTGTTACGGCAGGCAGAGTCGTCTTACAGTTGCCCGTCACCGCTACATCTACTTGAACGTTTTTATTGATTTCGGCAGGATCAATGTCGAAATGAATCACTTTAGCTTGTTTGGCGTAGGTCGCTAGATTACCCGTCACTCGGTCGTCAAAACGCATCCCGACGGCGATAAGTACATCGCACTTATTGGTGTTCACATTCGGCCCTAAATTGCCGTGCATTCCCAACATCCCTTTATTTAGAGGATGAGCCGATGGCAAGGCTGAGAGCCCTAAGAGGGTACATCCTACCGGAATATCGGCCTTCTCTATCATCGCCCTCAATTCAGGTTGTGCTTCACCAAGCTCTACCCCTTGCCCCACTAACAGCAGTGGGCGTTCGGCAGCGTTGATCAGTTGGGCAGCACGTTCTATGCTTGTCTCATCGGTTTCGGGAACAGGAACGTAACTGCGTATAAAATCCATTTTTGTGGGCTTATAGGCCGCTTTCCCCGTTTGCGCATCTTTCGTAAAGTCGAGCACTACAGGGCCTGGGCGGCCGCTTCCAGCTAGGTAGAAGGCACGTGCTACGGCCCATGCCACATCTTCCGATCGACGAATTTGATAGCTCCACTTGGTAATAGGCTGAGTCACGCCCACAAGGTCGACTTCCTGAAACGCATCTGTTCCAAGGAACCCACTCCCCACTTGTCCCGCAATAACGACCATGGGTGTACTGTCCATCATCGCATCGGCAATGCCGGTAATGGTATTCGTTGCCCCCGGGCCACTGGTGACTAGACAGACTCCGATTTTTCCTGAGACACGTGCATAGCCTTGTGCGGCATGGGTAGCCCCCTGCTCGTGACGTACTAAGATATGATTCAACGTGGACTGATGATCGAATAAAGCATCGAACACCGGCATGATAGATCCGCCTGGATAGCCGAAGATGGTTGTCACCTCGTGATGCTCTAGTGAACGCATCAAGGCTTCTGCTCCTGTTATAAACTCTTTACTCATTCTTCTATCTATTTGGAGAAGGGCTGGGGTTAGACTCTCCCTTCTCGATGTAACATCTGTTTTATTTCGTTAGTCGATACACCGTACCGCTCCTCGATCGGCAGAGCTGACCATTGCAGCATAGGCTTTGAGGCTTTGGGAAATCACGCGGTCTCTTGTCAGCAGACGTAGCGGACGCAACGACAGCTCCTCGTCGGTTAGACACACCTTGATGGTTCGTTCGGGAATATTGATCTCAATCATGTCGCCATCCATTAGTTTACCGATATTTCCTCCGGCAGCTGCTTCAGGTGAGATGTGCCCGATGCTCAACCCCGATGTGCCACCACTGAACCTCCCATCGGTAATTAACGCACACTCTTTACCCAAATGACGCGATTTAATGTAGGACGTCGGATAGAGCATCTCCTGCATACCTGGTCCCCCTTTAGGCCCTTCGTGTGTGATGACCACCACATCACCGCTAACGACATGGCCCGACAAGATGCCTTCGCAAGCACTCTCCTGGGAATCGAAGACTTTCGCAGGCCCGGTAAAGGTCAAGATGCTTGCGTCCACACCGGCTGTTTTAACCACACACCCGTTTTGGGCAATATTTCCTCTCAGCACAGCCAAACCACCATCGGTGCTATAAGCATGTGCCAAACTGCGGATACATCCTGCACGACGATCGGTGTCGAAGTCGTGGTAATAAGAGTTCTGCGATCCCAAAATTAAATTAAAGCGTCCTTTAGGAGCACTTAAAAAGCGCTTAACCGAAGATAAGTCGACTTCCGGACGTGTGATGTCGTACTCGGTTATCGCCTCGGCTAAAGTCAGCCCGTCGACTCGATAAACCGATGTATCGATCAGTCCCCCTTTGGCCAATTCATTCAGAATGGTAAGGATGCCGCCGGCACGGTTTACGTCTTGAATGTGATAAAGGGGGATGTTGGGTGCAACCTTGCAAAGACATGGGCAATGACGCGATAGGTGGTCGATGTCATCCATCGTAAAGTCCACTTCAGCTTCATGGGCAATAGCAAGTAGGTGCAAGATCGTGTTGGTTGATCCGCCCATGGCTATATCCAGCGTCATGGCATTTAGAAAGGCTGATCGAGTGGCAATGGATCGGGGCAAAACCCGTTCGTCGCCCTCTTCATAATAGCGCAAGGCATTCTTTACGATGAGTTGTGCCGCCTCTTTGAACAGTTCCGTCCGGTATTCGTGCGTGGCCACAATGGTGCCGTTGCCAGGGAGTGCCAGTCCGATGGCTTCATTCAGGCAATTCATGGAGTTGGCCGTAAACATCCCCGAACAACAACCGCACGTAGGGCAAGCACGCTGTTCGATAGCCTCTACCTCTTCATCGTCTACACGGCTGTCGGCTGCACTCACCATGGCATCAATCAAGTCCACTGCTCGTCCGTTCCATTCGCCAGCTTCCATCGGACCACCCGATACAAAAACCGTTGGGATGTTCAGGCGCATGGCAGCCATGAGCATGCCCGGTGTAATCTTATCGCAATTACTGATGCAAACCATCGCATCCGCTTTATGCGCATTGATCATATATTCTACGCTATCGGCGATTAGATCCCGTGAGGGAAGCGAATAGAGCATGCCATCGTGCCCCATGGCAATACCGTCGTCGATGGCTATGGTATTAAACTCCGCAGCAAAACAACCAAGCTTTTCTATTTCAGCCTTTATTTGTTGCCCGATTTGATGCAGGTGGACATGCCCCGGTACGAATTGAGTGAAAGAGTTCACAATGGCTACAATGGGTTTGCCCATCTGCTCTTTTTTCATGCCGTTGGCTCGCCATAAGGCGCGGGCGCCAGCCATCCGGCGACCTTGTGTGCTATCTAAACTTCGTAAGGACTTTTTCATCTGCTTTAGGATTGGATTAAAAAATTAAAAAAAGCCTTTCTCAACACTGTGAGAAAGGCTCCAAATCTATTTTCCATGATAAATTTATATCCATAACAACCTCCCTCACACTCTTGATTGAATCATCACGACGCGAATAATATGCAGGACTGCTAGGTTGATTGATAGATACAAGTTCATTTACTTCTTTTTTATAAGTGATGCCGCAAAGGTAAACGGTTTTTTATTAAAAGCAAACAAATTGAATATTTTTTTATTGGAATAACTAAAATCCGTAAGTTTAAATAGCTTTTGTGGTGTTATATTATAATAGATGCTTTAATGAAATAGTCTAACAAACAAGGAAAGGGAGGGGCTTTGGGGTGTTATCGAGCGTGCCACATTAGGAGAAAATAACCGCTTTATTGATTTGTTGCTATCAAATAATTCCTATCTTTGTCCCGATATAAATTTAATAATCAGAGACAAAATGGAAACAGCAGAAAACAAGTATATCACTGTTGCATACAGATTATACACCACTGAAGATGGTCAGAAAGAATTGGTAGAAGAGGCGAAAGCTGAACACCCATTCCAATTTATTTCAGGATTGGGTACAACACTCGATGCTTTTGAGAAGGAGATTGCACCACTGGCTATCGGTGATAGCTTCAACTTTAACATTGCTGCTCAAGAGGCGTATGGTGAGTACGATGAGGCGCATGTACTCGACTTGCCGAAGCAAATTTTCGAGATCGAAGGTAAGTTTGATGAAGAGCATATCGTAGAAGGCAATGTTGTTCCTTTGATGACTTCAGACGGCCAACACGTTAATGGTGTGGTGGTTGAAGTGAAAGCAGACGTTGTCGTGGTTGACTTGAACCATCCGTTGGCGGGTGCTGAATTGACTTTTGAAGGTGAAGTCATTGAAAGTCGTCCGGCTACAAACGAAGAGATTCAAGAGCTGATTAAAGCGATGACCGGCGAAGGTTGTGGTTGTGGTAGCTGTGGCGACGATTGCGGTAGCGATTGTGGTGATGGTTGTGGCGACAGCTGCGGTTGCGGATGTCACTAATCAGACGCTAACTTATAAAGAGAGAGGGCTGAATCGTCACAGATTCAGCCCTCTTTTTAATGGTTTGTTTCGAGCCGTTCTCGTTGGCTCTTATTTATGAGTCATGATGTCGAGCACCACTTTATCGGTCTCGTTCATGCCGTGTGCACCGATACGTGTTAAGTTACGGATACTTTGATCCACATCGCGATCAATGATACCTTCTACCTCCGTGACGCAGCGATTCTCCATGGCCATCATGGCCGATAGCACGGCTGTAGAGACTCCGGTGGTCACTTTTAAAGCACAACTAGGTTTGGCACCGTCGCAGATCATGCCGGTCAGGTTGGCTATCATGTTTTGAACGGCACAGGCTACTTGTTCATAGCTGCCACCCATGAGCCATGTGATGCCGCAGCTAGAACTGGTCGCTGCTACCACACAACCACATAAAGCCGACAAGCGGCCTAGGCTTTGTTTGATATAAATAACGGTGAGGTGACTCATCATCAAAGCCCGGATCAGTTCCTCCTCACTTTTTCCATTCTCTTCGGCATAAATCACCACAGGCAGAGTGGCCGATATGCCTTGATTACCACTGCCTGAATTACTCATAACAGGAATCATCGCTCCTGCCATGCGTGCATCGCAAGCAGCTGAGGTGTAAGAGAGGATGTGCGAGAAGGTGCTATCGCCCATGATGTTCCGTTCATAACTACCGCGCAAGAGCTTACCCAGTGCATGACCGTAATCGCCTTTGAATGATTCTTCGGCTGCTTCTTTGTTTAGTTTGGCTGTTTCGAGAATAAACTGAATCTCATCGATCGGTGCCGATAAGGCAAAATCGTAGACTTTGCGCAGGCTGAGTTCCAAAGGGGCTTCATCGGTCTCTTCTTGCTCTACATGTTGGCTGTCGACCAATACCTTGTCATTTAGGGCCACATAAACCACATTGGTATGTCCCCCTGCAATAATGGCTTTTGCTTGTTGGGAGCCGGTAGTACACACGGCTTCAATATAGAGTTTCTCCGTTATATCTTCTTTTAAAGTCACTGTGATTCGTTTCTCTTCGATAAATAGGCGACCCTCTTCTACTGTTTCTGGAGTCGCCTCTTTGAGCACTTCGAGTTGGTAAGCCGATCGGCCAACGATGGCGCCTAAAGCTATAGCGATAGGTAGTCCGATCATGTTTGTGCCAGGAATACCCACTCCCATGGCATTTTTAAGAACATTCGCACTGAGGTAAACCTCTATTTTCTCGGGTTTACTTCCTAATGTTTCGGTGGCTTTGGCCACACAAAGTGCTACCGCAATAGGTTCGGTACATCCGATAGCGGGAATCACTTCTTGTTGGACTAGATTAATTATTTGCGTTCTTTCAGATAGTGTCATATGTTGATTAGAATTTAATGCAGGCAAAAGTAACAATTATCCATAAAGGTTGGCTATGTTTCAGCCTATTTATGTCGTTAAACATCCCAAATGAACTAAGATGTAGGTCGGATTGTTTAAAATAAAGATGTAACGGCCTCTTATTCAAAAAAGAAGCGTAAATTTGCAGCCGTGCCTTAGGTCTAATACCATTTAATTAGTTATTCAAACGATTATAACATGAACATTAAACTATTAGCGGTATGTCTTTGCTCTCTCTTTCTTTGTGGAGCTTGCATACAAAGTGAAGCACTCAATTCAGAAGCAGCTATTGATGGTTGCAGTGGAAAGAATGTGCAGAAATCGGATATTGATGCCGATGCGAAAGTTATCTATATCCACGTGGATAAGAGTGCCGATTTAAGTCGCCAGGAACTTCTGTTCCAACTGCCGGAAGGGGCTACCATCAGCCCTGATCAAGCAGAAACAGCCGATGCACCACCTTCTTACGATTTTAGTCGGTTTACTCGATCATTTACTGTCACTTCGGAAGATAAAAAGGTCCAGTCGACTTATACGATTAATGTCATGCCGCCTGTTGATCTGCCTTCACTCTTTCGTTTTGAGGAGCTTCAAAGTAATCTGAATTATCACATTCTCTATATTGACAAGGAGAACTCAAACTTGACTTGGGCTAGTGGTAACCCTGGCTATGAATTGACTTTTATGGCGAAGGAACCGACTGACTACCCAACTGTTCAGGTGGGCGACGGTTACCAAGGAAAAGCGGTGAAGTTAGAGACGCGTAGCACGGGTAGTTTTGGGGCTATGGTGAAGATGTATATCGCCGCTGGCAACCTCTTTATTGGAACATTCGACTTGGCTAATGCCTTGAAGGATCCTCGGAAAGCAACCAATTTCGGTTTGCAGTTTTATAAGCATCCACAAACGCTGAAGGGGCGCTATAAGTATAAAGCTGGTCCGGTCTATACGGAGAGTGGTAAGCCGCAACCTGGTCTGAAGGACCGTTGTGATATTTATGCCATCATGTATGAGGCGGACGAGGTCTCTTTTATGTTGAATGGTGAGAATGCGTTAACGTCCGATAAGTTGGTTTCGGTGGCTCGTCTGAATCCGGCCGACATCGTTGAGGGCGACGAGTGGAGTACATTCAGCCTACCTTTTGAACTGAAGACAGGCAAAACTATCGATTCAAAAAAATTAATTGCTGGGAAGTATAAATTGGCTATCGTTCTTTCATCGAGTGTCGATGGCGCCTATTTTAAGGGGGCTGTAGGCAGTGCCTTGTATGTTGACGAATTAGAATTGATTTGTAAAGAAGATTAATGTGATACGTATGAAGAAACAAAACTTAATAATAGCTCTGTTGCTTTTAGTAACAGGAGTTGCTTCTGTGCAGGCACAGGAGGATCGGACTAAAGGAATTATAAACTCTTATTTGCATGGTTGGGAGTATGGGGTTAAAGCGGGATTGAATATCGGTGGTATGTCTCCTTTGCCTTTACCTAGAGAGATTCGTTCTATTGATGGCTATTCTCCAGGTTTGGCTACTTCCATAGAGGGAAACGCAACGAAGTGGTTCGATGAGCAGAAGCTTTGGGGGCTTACAATCGGTCTTCGACTAGAGAATAAGAGCATGACTACTAAAGCAACGGTCAAGAATTACGGGATGAAGATTATCAATACCAACGGTGGTGAGTTGGAAGGATTGTGGACGGGTAGTGTGAAGACTAAAGCGCGTAACTCTTATCTGACTGTGCCTATCTTGGTTAATTACAAGGTGAGCCAACGGTGGAAATTGGTTGCCGGCCCTTATGTCTCTTACCTGATCGAGGGCAACTTTTCTGGGCATGTGTATGAGGGGCATCTTCGTACACCCGATGAAACGGGGAAGCGAGTCGATTTTACCGGAGAGAGCGTGGCAACTTATGATTTCTCGGATGAATTGCGAAAGTTCCAATGGGGGGTGCAATTAGGTGGTGAATGGCGTGCGTTTAAACACTTGAGTGTTCATGCCGATCTAACTTGGGGATTGAACGATATCTTTAAGAAAGATTTTGAAACGGTGAAGTTTGCAATGTATCCTATTTACTTGACTTTTGGATTCGGATACGCTTTCTAGAAATTCATGATAAGAATAATCCCCTTACCCGATTTCTTTCGGATAAGGGGATTGCTTTTAGAAAACCATTGGTTTAGAAAAGGATAAAGCAATGGTTTTAGTCTTTTTTATTCGTTGATAATGGATACGTTGTCGATAGTCAGTTTACTGCCAACTGCTGCATTGTATGACGCTCCGTCTTTGCTTGCAGAGAAGATGATAGCTAATTTATATTTCTTAGCAGCATCATAGTTTTTGATGTAATTCAACTTCAGTTCAAACGGCGTAAACTCTGTTGTCCCTCCATTAGTAAACATGACTGATGCTACGATCTTATCCGATGTATAAATGTTACTGCCATCTAAAACATCCTCTTCATTCTCTATCTCATATAATACAGCGGCTATAGAACACTCGTCTTTTTTGGTTGTGATTAATTGTCCGTCTCCGTTATAATAAGCATTGCCGGCCGTGTATTTAAAGAATCCTTTTACCATTAGAGGTTTTTTATCGTATTCTATACCAAATTTAGTTGTGCTCATAGGGTTAGTCATGGCGGCCATAGCGTTAAATTCACCTAAGAACATCGACCCCGCTGTTACTTTAGGAACTTTCTGTCCGAACAAGTTACCTCCTTTGGTGTCAACCGATTCGAGCACTGCAGCACGTTGGCCACCGATACAGTCGGTCGTGGGGCGTACAGGATACTCTCCTTCATAAATAATACCTCCGAGGCTTCCCATATTCTTAATTAAAGCGACGGCTGTGTTGCAACTAGTCCAACCGTTAGGTAGATGAATCTGTTGTTTTTCGTCGTAAATAGAAGTGTCAAATTCCCACGATTCAAAATCGTAAAAAGTAACAGATTGGCGTCCTGCAATCGACACCTTATAGGCTTTGGTTGTACCATCTTCGGCTACCACCGTGTAAGTTATTCCGTCTGCAAACTTCTGTGCCACTCCACTGGCGGGAGTAATAGTGGCTTTATCAGAGATGGTAATGGTAGGAACTAAGGCATTGATCTGTTCTGTTGTTGCTGCGGCATCGACCTTGAAGGTGATGGTGTTTTGAGCATCATCAATGACCGGTTGCTCTGTAACCCAAGCACTTTCGAATGTAAAGCCGGTAATCTTGGCCTCTGCACTCTCATTGCCTTTTAAGCGGTTGCCTTGATAAATCACTTTAACGGCTATCGGTAAGCTACTCACTGTGATGTTGAGGTTTACCGTAGCCTTCCCATTTACCACTGTACCGTTGGCCTTAACTTGGCACTCTCCGATAGGGGCTTGTAAGTTTAATGTTTGAGAACCGGTAAATGAATAGGTGCTTTCCGAAGCGTTTACTTCACAATTAGCGATTGTAATTGTGCCCAGATTCATTCCTTCAAAACTAAAATCTTTCAGCGATAAATTGATGCGGTTTTCTGACGCTGTCGTGATCGTGATATTTTTAGGCAAAGCATTGCCTACCACTTGAGTCCCTAATGAGATGTCCAAAGTTCCTTTATACGTTCCTACGATATCTGTGTCGATAGGAAGTGGAGAATCATTGTCACTGCTACACGCCGTAAAAATGGTTGAAAAACCGAGCAATAGACACGCTACATACTATAATTTTTGCTTCATAGTTCTTGTGTTTAAATTAAAAAAATAGTCTAATATCTGAAAAACGAACAAAGTAACTCACTTTGTTTTAGATACGCAAATTTGAATCCTTATCTTTTCATAATACACCGTTATCTGTTTAATAAATAGGTGGTTATGGTTTGTGGATGAGCTTTCTAGTGTGCAGATAGGTTTCCTGAAAAAGAGGGTCAGGAAATAGAGGTTGAGGAAGTCTTGCATATCTATTTTAAAGGCTTCTCTGAACTCAGAGAAGCCTTTAAATAATCTATTTCAGGCAACGTCTTTTTGCCTTTTAGCTTGATTCTTGCTTAAAATCGTTCTCTTAGAATTCGCTTGTAAAGTGGAATTTAATGTTTTTAAAGTCGAGTTGTGCCATTTGGAGAACATACGAAGAGTCGGCCAAGAAGACATCCCGTCCTTCTCTATCTTTTGCCATGTATTGGTACTTCCGTTTCTTGAACGAGTCGAGTTCTTCGGCGTTATCGCTCTCTATCCAGCACGCTTTGTAAAGGCTGAGTGGTTCCCAGCGGCAAGAAGCATTATATTCGTTCAGTAAGCGGTATTGGATCACCTCAAATTGGAGTTGCCCTACCGTGCCAATAATTTTACGTCCGTTGAATTGGTTCACAAAAAGCTGAGCTACACCCTCATCCATAAGCTGATCAACCCCTTTGGCTAATTGTTTCTGTTTCATTGGATCCGCGTTTTCTATAAACTTAAACATCTCCGGAGAGAAGCTAGGTAATCCGCGGAAATGGAGCAATTCCCCCTCTGTCAGTGTATCACCAATTTTAAACGTCCCGTTGTCCGGTAAGCCGATAATATCACCCGCATACGCCTCGTCGATAGTGGTCTTACGTTGTGCCATAAACTGCGTGGGCGATGAGAAGCGCATTGTTTTGCCGTGGCGCACATGTAAATAAGGCGCATTGCGGACAAACTTGCCCGAACAAATCTTACAGAAAGCCACACACGATCGGTGGTTCGGGTCAATATTGGCTGTGATCTTAAAGATAAAGCCAGTAAACTTGGGCTCATCGGGCATCACTTCGCGCTCTTCCGATTCTACCGGTCGTGGGCTAGGTGCAATTTCCACAAAACAGTTCAAAAGCTCTTGTACACCAAAATTATTCAATGCAGAACCAAAGAAGACCGGAGCCGTTTCACCCTCTAGATAGCTGGTATTGTCGAAATCCGGATAAACGCCTTCGATCAGTTCGAGATCCCCGCGAAGTTTATCGGCCAATGTTTGTCCGATTTGCGCATCCAAAGCTTCAGAGTGAATATCAATAGCCACCTTTTCGGTTACCACCTGCTTCGATGGTTGATAAAGGTCGAGTTTCTTCTCATAGATGTTGTACACCCCTTTAAACCGTTGTCCCTGATCGATAGGCCATGACAGTGGGCGCACCTTGATCATCAGCTCCTCTTCCAATTCATCCAGTAAATCGAACGGATCCTTTCCCTCGCGGTCCATCTTGTTGACAAAGATAATCACCGGCGTATTACGCATGCGGCATACCTCCATCAACTTACGTGTTTGAGTTTCCACCCCCTTGGCACCATCCACAACGATGATAACACTATCCACCGCCGTGAGAGTGCGGTACGTATCTTCCGCAAAATCCTGGTGTCCAGGTGTGTCCAAGATGTTGATTTTATAATCCCGATAATCGAACTCCATCACAGAGGTAGTTACCGAGATACCACGTTGTTTCTCGATCTCCATCCAGTCCGATGTAGCCGTTTTCTTGATCTTATTACTCTTTACAGCCCCAGCCACTTGAATCTGTCCGCCGAAAAGCAACAACTTTTCTGTCAGCGATGTTTTACCGGCATCCGGGTGTGCAATAATAGCGAACGTTCGCCTTCTCTCTATTTCTGATTGATTTGCCATAGTTATATGATTGGTGCAGTCCGATTGACTCTCTTGTTGTAGTCCATCCGGACTTTAAGAAGAAAAAACCGCTCTTCTGCTTCTTTTATAATTCGTTTTCTAAATGTGCAATACACTGTTGCAAACTCTCTTCCCAATGAGGAATACGGATGCCATATACCTCTTTGAATTTTGTTTTATCGAGTACCGAATAGTGTGGTCGGTGCGCTTTGGTAGGATAGTCGGCCGTATGCAACGGCGATACCTGACATGAGTCAATGCCCGCTAGTCGGTGAATAGCCAGCGCAAAATCGTACCACGAACAAACCCCTTCGTTCGTATAATGATAAATCCCCGGGACAATCCCTTGGCGAATAACAGTCAAGATAGCCTCCGCTAAATCATTCGCATACGTGGGCGTTCCAATTTGATCGAACACCACTCCAAGCGTTGCTCGTTCCCGTCCCAAACGCATCATTGTCTTGACAAAGTTGTTTCCGGTAACCGAATAAAGCCATGCCGTGCGGATAACCGCCGCCTGCGTACACCCTTTGGTGACAGCGATCTCTCCCTCCAACTTTGTTGCCCCATAGATTGATCGAGGCATTGGCGTATCCGTTTCCGTGTAAGGGCGATAAGTACATCCGTCAAAGATATAATCCGTCGAGACATGGATCATTGATGCCCCATTCTCTTCGGCAGCCCGAGCTAAGTACCCTGGTGCAGTTGCATTCAGTAACCGACAACGTTCCGGTTCCTCTTCCGCCTTATCCACCGCCGTGTAAGCCGCACAATTAACCACACACCCGATAGCGTGCGTTTTAAGATAGGTCGAGACCTCTTTTTCAGAGCAGATATCCAACTCCTTCACATCTGTAAAGAGCAGTGTCAGTTCTGGGAAAAACGGAGCCAGTGTTTGCAAAGCACTTCCCAATTGACCTTTGGCGCCAGTAATTAGTACGCGCATCTCAATCCTCCAATTTTAGTTCACCCCGACTCTCTTTGTCGTAATAATTGGCCAGCATCGAAAGAAAATTGCTGATATGCTTCACTGCATCGAGTGTGCCAGCGCTAATCTCCCGCCGTTGTAAGCGTAGTAAAAGGACCCCATACAATGCCTCAAAGCAAGTCACCAGTTCAGGTTCATGTGTTTTACCGCTTTTATTACGCAGCTCTACAATGAAAGGCAACGCCTTAAAGTAAGCCGCACTATAAAAAGGGAATTTAGGCGATGCAGCCAAAGCCTTATGTAAATCGGTCAGTTTGATGATGATATTCTGATTAATCTGTAGATGACCACTTTCACGAACCCCCTCTTCAGACATCATCGTGATCAGGTTGCCATACCACTCCTTCAGTGCTTCACGCTCTTCTTCGGGGTAGCGCGATACAATTGTTGCTTCGATCTGTTCCAAGTTACAACCGTTGGCTCGGATCAAATCCTCCTCTTGCCACATATAAATCAAATACTCGGCAATGTTTTTTTCTTTAAGTTGTTGTGCAGTCTGATTCATGTTAATAAAACGATTCTCCCAATAACGTATAAATAAATCCGGCTATCGAGGCCAGCATGACGATACTTCCGATGACGCGGTTTAGAATCCAAATACCTCGAACGTTGAACTTCGTTCGTACCTTACTGACAAAGAAGGTGATCCCAAACCACCAAGCTAAAGCGCCTAACGCAATGGCTAAATACCCCGTTATCTGTTCAAAAACTAACACCCCAGGTTCTACAAAAGCAAAACGGGCAAAGAGTCCGATGAAGAGAAAGATAATAAGCGGGTTAGATAGGGTCACAAAAAAGGCCGTCAGGAAGTTGTGAAAATAAGAACCTTTGCTTGAAGAAGCCGGACGAATGGAGTGTACCGGATTGCTTCGGAAGGTGTAGATTCCAAACAATAGGAGCATAATGCTACCCAATAACTGCAAATAAAAGATGTTTTTATTGATATAATCGAAGATAAAACTCATGCCATAGCCGGTAAGTAGCGCATAAGCGATGTCGCTTATAGAAGCCCCTAATCCGGTTACAAAACCATACCACCGCCCTTTGTTTAAAGTTCGCTGAATACAAAGAACACCTACTGGGCCTAGTGGTGCAGACACAACAACGCCAATAACAAATCCTTTTATCAGAATATCAAATATAGTTCCTACTTGAATCATGGTGCAAATATCGCATTTTTTTATGATACAAAAATAGCTTATTAACGTTTTTTCGGTTACTAATCAGAGAAAAAATGCAAAAGAGGTTCGGAAATAGGGTGGGAGATGCGTCTTTTAGATCGTTCAAAGGAGTTCTTTTGTTGTGAATAAGAAAGAGGGAGTTGTTATTCTTAGGCACGCTTAGAATTTATCTCGTTTTCTTTTCCCTCGCCGTCGATTTTGATTATCTTTGCAAGCGTTAAAGAAAGAGGGTTGTTTCTTGTTAGTTAGAAACTTCCATCGGAAACAGGAACTCGTAACACTGTAAATATACACACATGATTCTTTTTTTCAGAACCCCTTCCCAAAGCGTGATTGCCGTAGAGAGTAATCACCCATTAATTTCGAATGAAAATGAAAAACTTTGCTGGCTCTTTGCTGAAGCCACATTGGAAAGTGAAAAAAATCTGAATGGCTATTTTGTCGGCCCACGCCGTGAAATGATCACCCCATGGAGTACCAATGCAGTGGAAATCACGCAAAATATGGGACTCGAAGGATTAACTCGCATCGAGGAGTATTTTCCTGTAAAGGATGAGCAAGCCGATTACGATCCGATGTTGCAACGGATGTATCATGGGCTTGATCAGGAGCTGTTTACCACTCACAAGCAACCAGAAGCTATCGTTTATATCGATAACTTGGAAGCGTATAACGAGCAAGAGGGCTTGGCTCTCTCTGGTGAGGAGATGGCTTACTTGAAGCAGATGGAGGTTGATCTCGGTCGTAAACTGACAGATTCCGAAGTCTTTGGTTTTGCGCAGATAAACTCAGAACACTGCCGGCACAAGATCTTTGGCGGTACTTTTGTGATTGATGGTGTAGAGCAAGAATCGTCACTCTTTCAGATGATTAAGAAGACCACTCAGGAAAATCCGAACAAGATTATCTCAGCCTATAAAGATAATGTGGCGTTCGCCGAAGGACCGGTTGTTGAACAGTTTGCTCCTGCCGATCATTCTAAACCTGACTTCTTTCAAGTGAAAGAGATTAAAAGTGTGATTTCGCTGAAGGCTGAAACACATAACTTCCCTACGACGGTGGAGCCGTTCAATGGAGCGTCGACCGGAACGGGTGGGGAGATACGCGACCGTATGGCTGGTGGTAAAGGCTCGTGGCCTATTGCCGGAACAGCGGTGTATATGACCTCTTATCCACGTACTGAGGAAGGACGCGATTGGGAAGAGATTCTTCCGGTACGCCGTTGGCTGTACCAGACTCCCGAGCAGATTTTGATTAAAGCCTCTAATGGAGCTTCGGACTTTGGTAATAAGTTTGGGCAACCGCTTATTTGTGGATCTGTTCTGACATTTGAGCATACAGAAAATAATGAAGTATACGGCTATGACAAAGTAATTATGTTGGCTGGTGGCGTAGGGTACGGCACACAGCGTGATTGCTTGAAAGGAAAGCCGGAGGCTGGTAATAAAGTGGTGGTGATCGGTGGTGATAACTACCGCATCGGTTTAGGTGGTGGATCGGTTTCATCGGTCGATACCGGGCGTTACAGCAGCGGTATTGAGCTGAATGCGGTACAACGCGCCAATGCAGAGATGCAGAAACGGGCCAATAATGTGGTACGGGCGTTGTGCGAAGAGGAGGTCAATCCAGTGGTATCTATCCACGACCACGGTTCGGCTGGGCATGTGAACTGCCTCTCGGAGTTGGTTGAGGAGTCTGGAGGTCTTATCGATATGAGCCAGCTACCTATCGGCGATAAAACGTTGTCGGCCAAAGAGATTATTGCGAATGAATCGCAAGAGCGCATGGGACTTCTGATCAAGGAAGAGGCTATTGAACATGTGCGTCGGATTGCTGAACGTGAACGGGCACCGATGTATGTGGTGGGCGAAACAACTGGCGATCATCGGTTTACTTTCCAACAAGCTGATGGCGTGAAGCCGTTCGATTTAGCGGTGGATCAGATGTTTGGTTCTTCACCTAAGACTTACATGATTGATCAAACAGTGGAGCGTCATTATGAGATGCCTCGCTATGAACAGGCTAAGTTGCATGAGTATCTGACAGATGTCTTGCAACTAGAGGCTGTGGCTTGTAAGGACTGGTTGACAAATAAAGTAGACCGTTCAGTAACGGGTAAAGTGGCTCGCCAGCAATGTCAAGGTGAAATTCAGTTGCCGTTGAGTGACTGTGGCGTGGTGGCACTCGATTACCGTGGTGAAAAAGGGATTGCTACCTCTATCGGGCATGCACCGCAAGCTGCTTTGGCCGATCCGGAAGCGGGTTCGGTATTGGCTGTTTCGGAAGCATTGACCAATCTTGTTTGGGCACCTTTGGCGGAAGGACTCGACAGTGTTTCACTTTCTGCCAACTGGATGTGGCCGTGTCGGTCGCAAGCGGGTGAGGATGCACGTTTGTATAGAGCAGTGAGTGCTTTGAGTGAGTTCTGTTGTGCTTTGCAGATCAATGTACCGACTGGTAAAGACTCCTTGTCGATGACGCAGAAGTATCCAAATGACGAGAAAGTGATTGCTCCAGGAACGGTCATTGTATCGGCAGGTGGTGAAGTTTCTGATGTGAAGAAGGTGGTGTCGCCGGTGTTGGTTAATGACCTCAAGACCACTCTTTTCCATATTGACTTTAGTTTTGATGCCTTAAAACTTGGTGGGTCGGCTTTTGCACAAACCTTAGGTAAGGTGGGCGACGAAGTTCCTACGGTTCAGGATGCAGAGTATTTCCGTGATACGTTCTTGGCTGTTCAGGAGTTGGTACATAAAGGCTTAATTTTGGCTGGACATGATATCTCGGCCGGTGGATTGATTACAACGTTGCTTGAGATGTGCTTTGCTAACTCGGACGGTGGCTTGGAAATTAGCTTAGATAAAATCAAAGAGACCGATTTGGTGAAGGTGCTGTTTGCTGAGAACCCGGGTGTTGTGATTCAGGTGGGCGACAAGCATGTTGATGAGGTGAAACGTCTGCTTGAAGATTCAGGTGTGGGATTCATGAAGTTGGGTAAGCCAACCGATGAACGACACATCTTGGTTTCGCAACAGGGGGCCACTTATCAGTTTGGTATCGATTATATGCGTGAGGTGTGGTATGCTACCTCTTATTTGCTCGATCGTAAACAATCGATGAACGGTTGTGCGAAGAAGCGGTTCGAGAATTATAAAATGCAACCATTGGAGTTCGCTTTCTTACCTGATTTTAAAGGAAAACTATCGGCTTATGGCATAACACCGGATCGTCCCGCATCGAGTGGCGTTCGGGCAGCTATTATCCGTGAGAAAGGAACCAATGGCGAACGTGAGATGGCTTACTCGCTTTATCTAGCTGGATTTGATGTGAAGGATGTGACGATGACCGATTTAATTAGTGGTCGTGAAACACTCGAGGAGGT
Source organism: Bacteroidia bacterium (assembly GCA_009929715.1). Lineage (GTDB taxonomy): Bacteria > Bacteroidota > Bacteroidia > Bacteroidales > Bacteroidaceae > Bacteroides. Next base: position 1,633 of record RZZX01000039.1, on the reverse strand, counting down.
CAACCTGATTGTCTATTGTGGTGGATTCTCTAACTCCGACGTGCTCGGTTCAGCCAAAGGTTGGGCAGGCGGCTTCTTGTTCAACGAGAAGGCAAAAGAGGCTTTAGATAAATTCTATGCCCGTGAAGATACCCTTTCGTTGGGTATATGCAACGGCTGTCAGTTGATGATGGAGTTAGGTCTGGTCTATCCCGAACATGAAAAGAGAGGAAAGATGCTGCACAACGATTCGCATAAATTTGAATCGACTTTTGTTGGAGTCACTATCCCGACCAATCGCAGTGTGATGTTCGGTTCGCTGAGCGGAAGCAAACTGGGTATTTGGGTGGCTCATGGCGAAGGCAAATTCTCATTGCCTTACCAAGAGGATCAATATAACATTGTGGCTAAATATAGCTATGATGCGTATCCAGCGAATCCAAACGGATCGGATTATGGTGTTGCAGCATTGGCGAGTGCCGATGGTCGCCACGTGGCTATGATGCCTCACTTGGAACGGGCCATCTTCCCTTGGCAGAACGCTTTCTATCCCCATGATCGCAAGCAAAGTGATCAAATCACTCCATGGATGGAGGCATTTGTGAATGCACGTCGATGGATTGAAAAAACAAAATAACATTTTATCTTTGAACAGCCGGATCGAAAATGATTCGGCTGTTGCTGTTTTTTAGAGTAAAGTTCACTGGAATTTTTAGAAAGAAAGTTCCAATGAACTTTTTTTCTTTAGGGAATTGCTGTTTGTCTGTCTGATTATTTAAAGAATAGGGACTTGGTAAATGAACCAGCAGCCGATGAAAATAAACAGATTTTTTGAAACCACTTTTTCTTCTAATTTGTAACGTTGAAAGGTTGTATCTCTGAATTTATGTTAAAATAATAGTTCGTAAAAAAACATTAGGATGAAAAAATTGTTACTTAATTTAATGAGTCAATTATGAAAAGAATCTTATTAATAACCGCTTCTCTTTTTATGGTAAAAAAAATATATATTTATTATTGTGATTATCTTTTTTAGCATCAATCTATTCCTTCTAAAAAGATTTTATTTACAAAAAGTAACAATAATCTTTGAAAAAGTTCTTTTTTTTTGTTTAATTTGTATCATTCATTGTTAGAGCAATGAAATGTTTGTGATCTTAAAAAAATGGATATGACAAACTATTCTCTGTCATTATTATGCTTGCTTCTATCGAAATCCGATAGAAACAGGCGTGCTAGAAGATTTTTTTTCTTCTTTTTCCTACTTTTCTCCCTTCACCTTTCCTCTCAGATATATCGGCATATTGGTGTTGAAAAAGGATTGAGTAACAGACGGGTGTTTGTTATTCAAAAAGACTCTTTGGGTTATATGTGGTTTCTGACTCACGAGGGACTCGATCGATACGATGGCAAAGAGTTTAAATTTTATAAGTTGATGGATGGTGTACATCAGCAGAACTCTTTATTGAATTTAAATTGGTTGTATATAGATAGCCGTGGGGGCATTTGGCAGATCGGCAAGAAAGGAAAGATCTTCCATTATAATGTTTTGAAAGATGCGTTTGATTTAGTGTATAAGTTGCCAGAAGAATCTGGTCGCGAGGATTTTGAAGCGATCTCTTTCAGCTTTATAGATAAACAAGATAGAATCTGG
>RZZX01000149.1 GCA_009929715.1 Bacteroidia bacterium | reverse complement strand
GGTTCATCCGACATTTCGAGTGATACGGCAATCGTGTAGTGCATATAGTCTCAGTTCAAAATATCGTTCATCCCTAAATCCATATGCCGTCCTTTTCATCACCTTTATCTTATTGTTGATTCCCTCTACCTTTCCTGTGGAAATACGACAGTCATACCATGCAAGGGTCCCTGTTCTGTGGGCCATGATCGTAGCTGCCATCTTCATCATTTGTGGAACTTTGCTCTCTTTGGCTTGTTTTACCCAATCATTCATAACCTTTTCCGCTTCGTCCTTACCCGTCTGTGCCCAGATTTCCCTGAGCTGCTCTTTTAGATAATAGGCTTTTGAAAACTGCTGTTCATTCTTGTACATTTGTTTGTAGTTATTCAAAGATACAAATACTCCAGCGGTTTTCTTCATTCAAACTATACCATCACTCGAAATGTCGGATGACCATTATTTCTTTGTAGAAGATACTGGTTGTGGACTAGCCGAAGAGGATAGAGAACGTGTTTTCGAACGGTTCGTGAAACTGAATTCCTTTGTGCAAGGAACGGGACTAGGACTGGCTATCTCACGCAGCATCATCTTAAAATTCGGAGGAGAGATCGGTGTAGAGTCTGAACTTGGAAAAGGGTCTAAATTTTGGTTTACGCTGCCACACCATCAAGCCTAAAAAAACTATAATTCTGAAGCTGTATAAAGATTGTATTTGGTTTTTTCTTACCTTTGAACACCTATTTATAAGATGTTTAACAAAGAAGGTATACCATGAAAACGACTAAACTGTCTCTCTTTTTTCTGCTTATGATCGTGGCTTGTCACTTGCAAGCACAACAACCGGCTGTGATTGCTCACAGGGGCTATTGGAAAATAGCCGGATCGGCCCAAAATAGCTTGTTGGCTTTGGTTAAAGCCGATTCTATCGGGTGCTACGGATCGGAATTTGATGTTTGGCTCACCAAAGACCATAAACTGGTGGTGAACCATGATCCGCTATTTAAGATGAGGAGCATGGAGCGCTCTAAAGCGTCTAAACTGACCCAGCTAACTCTCGATAACGGTGAGAACTTACCAACTCTGAAACAGTATTTAAATACCGGAAAAGGGTTGCAAACAAAATTAATCCTGGAACTGAAGGCGCATAGTAAACCGGAACGGGAAACGAAGGCGGTTGAGAAGATCATCGCATTAGTGAAATCAATGCATTTAGAGAGTCGCATGGAGTATATCACCTTCTCTAAACAGGCTTTAAAAGAGTTTATCCGATTGGCTCCACAAGGTACACCGGTGTTTTATCTGGGAGGGGACTTGACTCCTGAAGAGCTAAAAGCATGGGGCTGTGCCGGAGCTGACTATCACTTAGGTGTGTTTCGGAAGCATCCGGAATGGATCTCACAACTGCATCAACTGGGGCTGAAGGTGAATGTTTGGACGGTGAATAAGGAGGAGGATATGACGTGGCTTATCCAACAGAAAGTGGACTTCATTACCACCAATGAACCGGTATTGCTGCAATCGCTCTTGAAATAAGTCGGAATCCTCTCTCTCTTTATTCTCTTAAAAGAGGACGGAGTTAAGATGTCATGCGCTTCGAAGGAGAAAAGACATTGATTCTAAAAGGGGCAAGCTAATTACAAAAAACCATCAAAAGAGCAATAAAAACATCAATCTAAAACAAAAACGGATAAATTAGTATATTAACAGAACTAAACCAAGGTAAATTAGCACAAAATGGGTTATCTTTGCGTTCGACTCTAAAATGGATAATTATCAAACTAAACGATTAGACTTAATGGCGAGAACAATTAAATTTACTAAAATGCACGGAGCCGGCAATGATTATATCTATGTCGATGTGATGAAATATCCTGTTGCAGACCCTGAAAAGAGAGCTATAGCATGGAGTAAATTCCATACCGGCATCGGTAGCGATGGGTTGATTTTAATTGGCGCATCGGATATTGCGGATTTCAGCATGAGAATTTTTAATGCCGATGGGTCGGAAGCGATGATGTGCGGCAACGGTAGCCGCTGTGTGGCTAAATATGTGTATGAATATGGGCTGACGGATAAAACGGAGATCTCTCTGGAAACGCTTTCGGGAATTAAAATTTTAAAGTTAAACGTGGCCCAAGGGGTGGTCGAATCGGTTACGGTCGACATGGGAGCACCGGTTAAACTGGAGGCGCTTTCGCCTGATGAGATCTTGCCGTTCCAGGCAACTGAGGTTTCGATGGGCAACCCGCATTTAGTGACTTTCGTAGAGGATATGGAGCAAATCCAACTGGAGGAGATCGGTCCGAAACTGGAACATCACCCGCACTTCCCGCAACGAACGAACGTGGAGTTTGCGCAGGTTATCGGAAAGGATAAGATCCGCATGCGGGTTTGGGAACGGGGATCGGCTATCACGCTGGCTTGTGGTACAGGGGCTTGCGCCACGGCTGTAGCAGCAGTAACCAACGGAAAAGTGGGACGACGCAGCGAGATTGTGATGGATGGCGGTAGTGTCTTTATAGAATGGGATGAACACAGCGGACATGTTATGATGACGGGCCCTGCCGAAAAGGTGTTCGATGGAGAAATGGTAATAAATGATTAAAATATAAGCAAAAGACATCGTATGGCATTAGTTAATGAACATTTCTTGAAATTGCCTGGCAATTATCTCTTTGCCGATATCGCAAAGAAAATTAACGCTTTTAAAACAGCGTATCCTCAGAAAGAGGTGATCCGCATGGGAATCGGTGATGTGACTCGCCCACTCCCTCCGGTGTGCATCGAAGCGATGCATAAAGCGGTGGAAGAGTTGGCTCACAAAGAGTCGTTCCGCGGATACGGTCCGGAGCAGGGGTATGACTTCCTCGCTGAAGCGATTATTAAGCATGACTATGCGCCTCGTGGTATCCAACTGAGCACGTCGGAGGTGTTTGTCAGTGATGGGGCGAAAAGTGATACGGGAAATATCGGCGATATTCTTCGTCACGACAACAGTGTGGGGGTAACAGATCCTATTTATCCGGTCTATATCGATAGTAATGTAATGTCTGGACGAGCAGGCGTGTTGGAAGCCGACAGTGGTAAATGGAGCAATGTTACGTATATGCCGTGCACCAGCGAAAACCATTTTATCCCTGAAATACCGAACAAACGGATTGATGTGGTTTATCTATGCTATCCGAATAACCCAACAGGAACAACGCTCTCTAAGGCGGAACTGAAGAAGTGGGTGGATTATGCCTTGGCTAATGATACGCTGATTCTGTTTGATGCGGCTTACGAGGCGTTTATCCAGGATCCTGATATTCCTCACTCGATTTATGAGATTAAGGGGGCTAAAAAATGTGCCATTGAGTTCCGTAGTTTCTCTAAAACGGCTGGATTTACAGGGGTGCGCTGTGGCTATACAGTGGTTCCTAAAGAGCTTACTGCGGGTACTCTAAACGGTGAACGGATTTCACTGAACCATATGTGGAACCGCCGACAATGTACGAAGTTTAACGGGACGTCTTATATCACGCAACGGGCAGCTGAAGCTATTTATACGCCAGAGGGTAAAGAGCAAATTAAGGCTACCATCGATTACTACATGGGGAATGCCAAATTGATGAAAGAGGGATTGGAAGCGTGCAACTTGCAGGTTTATGGTGGCGAGAATGCCCCTTATTTGTGGATTAAAACGCCCAACAACATTTCGTCTTGGAAGTTCTTTGAACAGATGCTTTATGAGGCAAACGTGGTGGGTACACCGGGGGTTGGCTTCGGACCAAGCGGTGAAGGGTATATCCGCCTGACAGCCTTTGGCGAACGCGAAAATTGTATCGAGGCCATGAAACGACTGAAGAATTGGCTTTAATGTTTAATTAATAGGATTTATGACACAAAAAATGAAGGCGCTAATGTTGGCTTTGCTAACATTGACGCCTTTCTCAGCAACTACTAGGGCTCAAGATAAGGTGAAGCCCATCACGGAACTCGAATTGGCAAGCGCGTATATCTGGCGCGGACAGAATTTGGGTGGGATTAGTATTCAACCCAACGTGGGCTTGGCTTACAAAAACTTCTCTTTATCGGCTTTTGGATCGATAGGGATCGATCAAAAGGATACCAAAGAGCTCAACTTCACACTAGGGTACGATAATGAGAAATTCAGTTTTTCGGTCACTGATTATTGGGTGGACCGAACGGTGAATGAGGTGGGTGAATCTGTTCCTCAAAAGTTCTTCACTCGGGGGCACACCAACCATGTGTTCGGTGCCCAAATAGGCTATGATTTTGGGGTGGTGGCCATCGACTGGTACACAAATTTTGCCGGTGCAGACGGTAAAACTCTCAGTGGTAAAAGGGCTTATTCATCGTATTGCGCAGTGGCTTCTCCATTCACCGCAATGGGGGTCGATTTGACCGCCGAAGTGGGTATGGTACCATGGGCTACTGATTACTATAACGGTTATACCAAACGCTTTGCAGTGACCGAGGTGAGCCTTCTAGCCGAAAAGTCGGTAGCGGTAACCGAACGGTTTTCATTGCCGCTTTTTACAAAACTCATCGTTAACCCTTGCATGGAGGATGTTTACCTCACTGTCGGACTTAGCTTCTAAAACAACGAGAGGGTGAAGAGACTTTGCCTGCTAGCACTCTAATCACCCTCTCTCTTATAAACCTTACTTCTTAAAGATTTAAAATCGGTTCTTAATGCCGGTGTTTGATCTTGTCTATCTTTTCTTCTCCTAAGCCACACT
>RZZX01000038.1 GCA_009929715.1 Bacteroidia bacterium | reverse complement strand
ATTTAAACTGTAAATTAAATCAGGCAAAGAAAAACAAAACAGTCTACCTTTTAAGTTTGAAAGAATAAAAACTGTCTACTCAATTCAGTAAAAGTCAAAAAGAACCGACATTTCTACACTTCACCTGCATGAAGTGTACACTTCACCTGCATGAAGTGTATACTTCACCTGCATGAAGTGTACACTTCACCCGCATGAAGTGTATACTTCACCTAGGTGAAGTGTAGAAAAAGAGCGCATAAAAGCACTAAAGAGTACGGCACACGCTACCACGTAGTTCCGCTGAGAAAATAAGCCCAAAGAAAGGAGCATAAGCCGAAAAGAGTGAGAGGGACTCGTGGTGGCAGATAAAGTCTCTGCAAGAGCATCTGCAACACACTAATTTCACAGATTCAATTTACATTGCAATCAAAAGGTGGCAGATGGCAGCAAAAATAGAAAAGAAACACAGGAGTGGATGAACAAGTAGATTTTATAATAAACCGTATGCCTTAAAAATGAGTCTCATTCTCAAAGCATACGGTATCAATTCCTATTAATCAGTTGCAGACTGAAGGAATCTATCTTTTTTCTATCCAATAAAAGTGACTGTTTTAGATCAATCCTTTATTGGACAAATAACGTTCGGCCTCAATGGCTGCCTTACAACCGCTTCCGGCTGCAGTGATCGCTTGCCGATAGTGCGGGTCGGCCACATCACCTGCCGCAAAAACCCCTGGTATATTGGTACGTGGCGAACCTGCCTCAGTCAAGATATACCCCACCTCATCAGTCTGAATGGCTGGTTTAAAAATAGCAGAGTTTGGTTGGTGTCCAATGGCCAAGAAAAAGCCATCGATAGGCAAGTCATAACGCTCTTCATCGGCTTCTCCCATGCGTTTAACTAAATGGGCCCCTTCTACCCCATTATCGCCATAAAGCCCCAAGGTGTTATGCTCAAAAAGCACCTCTATCTTCTCATGATTCATCACGCGTTCCTGCATAATCTTCGAAGCACGAAGATAAGATTTGCGCACAATCAGGTAGACCTTTGCAGCCAAGCCTGCTAGATAAATAGCCTCTTCACAAGCCGTATCACCGCCACCAACTACAGCCACCACTTTCTTCCTATAAAAGAAACCATCGCATGTAGCACAAGCACTGACTCCCATACCGGCATATTTCTTTTCGTCTTCCAAACCAAGATACTTGGCGGTAGCTCCAGTAGCAATAATCAGCGTTTCCGCTTCAATGACTTTTTCACCGTCGATGGTAATTCGGTAAGGTGCCTGATTCAGTTCGGCAGCCGTAGCAATGCCAAAACGGATGTCAGCGCCGAAACGTTCGGCCTGAGCCCGCATATCTTCCATCATCTCCGGTCCGGTAATTCCTTTAGGATAGCCGGGGAAATTCTCCACTTCTGTGGTTGTGGTGAGCTGTCCTCCGGGTTGTAGTCCTTCATAAAGCACAGGCGATAGATTAGCACGTCCGGCATAAATAGCCGCCGTATATCCGGCAGGCCCTGATCCAATGATCAGGCAATTTACTTTTTCTGTTTCCATAGACTTCTTATTTTTAGTTTATCTTAAATCGATTATTTCAGCATGCGGATGAGTTCTTTTCTGGTAAGTAAAGAGTGCATCAGAGAAGTTTTGATTCAATAGGCTGTTGATGACCGTTATTTCTGTCTTCACTTTATTGCCACGCTGCTGGAGCAACACAAAAACGGGTTGATACCCACTCTTGGTAATATATAAGGTGATGGATGCCAGTTCGCGTCTCTTGTCTTTAGAGGTCAGGATGATCTCTGTGACTGCCCGTCCATTGAAAGCCGACAGGGTTCCTAGCCGACAAGCATACCCTTGTTGGTAGAGATTCAAAAACGAATAGGGATTAATGGTTTGTAACTCCTCGGCAGTTGGGGTAGTCACACTCACCTCTTGACTTTGGTCATTATAGCTCCATTGGGTACGCCCATTGAACCACACTTCCAGACCTTCAGCCTTAAGCATGAACTTCTCTCCTTTCAAATGAATCGTTCCAACGGTGCGACCATCTACTTGGTTGTTCTGAAACGAACGCATCACAAAGTCCAACTTCACACCACTATTTTTTTTAAAGATAGCAGCCGTTTTAGCCAGAATCACTTCAGCGCGCTCTTGTTGTGGCTTAGCAGAAAGAGCCAAAGCACAACAAACAACAAAAAAACTAACAAAAACTCTTCTCATATATATTCGATAAACTAAACGGTTCATTAAACAAAATTGTTCAATCGCATCTCCAAATCATTCTCATCGACACAGAGTACATCTCGCGCTTTACTTCCTTGCGCTGACCCTACTATGCCTGCTTTTTCAAGCTGATCCATGATACGTCCAGCTCGGTTGTATCCGATCGAGAACTTTCTTTGGATCAACGAAGTAGAGCCTTGTTGGTGGATAACCAACAGCCGAGCGGCATCTTCAAACAGCGGATCAAGTCGTCCCATATCAACATCGCCCAAATCGGCACCAGCCTCTTCATTCACATACTCCGGCAGATAATAGGCCGTAGGATAGCCTTGCTGACGAGCGATATATTTAGTAATTTCTTCTACCTCAGGCGTATCGATAAAGGCACACTGCACGCGCACCGGATCGGCTCCTTGTAAGAACAGCATATCACCACGCCCAATCAGTTGATTCGCTCCCGGACGGTCAAGGATGGTTCGCGAGTCCATCATCGCCGATACACGGAAAGCCACACGTGCCGGGAAATTGGCCTTAATGGTACCGGTGATAATATTGGTTGTTGGCCGCTGAGTGGCAATAATCATATGAATGCCTACCGCCCGAGCCAACTGAGCGATACGGGCTATCGGCAGTTCTATCTCTTTACCGGCAGTCATAATCAAGTCGCCAAACTCATCAATAATCACCACAATATAGGGCATAAACCGATGCCCTTTTTCGGGATTCAAACGGCGGTTAATAAATTTCTCATTATACTCTTTGATGTTTCGTACATGGGCCATCTTCAGTAAGTCATACCGTGAATCCATCTCGACACAAAGTGAATTTAAGGTCTGAACTACTTTGGTTACATCGGTTATAATAGCATCTTGTCCGTCGGGCAACTTAGCTAGGAAATGGTGCTCAATGACCGAATAGATACTAAACTCTACCTTTTTAGGGTCGACTAGTACGAACTTCAGTTCGGCCGGATGTTTTTTATAGAGTAACGATGTAATGATGGTATTGAGCCCTACCGACTTTCCTTGTCCGGTAGCTCCAGCCACAAGCACGTGTGGCATCTTACAAAGATCCACCATAAAGACATCGTTCGTAATTGTTTTACCCAAAGCGATAGGCAAATCATACGTCGACTCCTGAAATTTACGGCTGCCGATAATAGACTGTCCCGACACAATTTTCGGATTAGAGTTCGGCACCTCAATACCGATGGTTCCTTTACCCGGAATCGGCGCAATGATACGAATTCCTAAGGCCGAAAGGCTCAAAGCAATGTCGTCTTCCAAGCCTCTGATCTTTGAGATACGTACCCCTTGTTCAGGCGTTATTTCATAAAGCGTTACAGTTGGCCCTACGGTAGCCTTAATGGTACTGATCTCAATGCCAAAACTACGAAGCGTATTAATAATCTTATCTTTATTGGCATTTTGCTCCTCCATATTGATGGTCGGCTCACTGTTCTCATAATGTTTCATCAAGTCGACAGATGGATAGCGGTAGTTCTCCAAATCAAGTTGTGGGTTATAGGGCTCCATCTCCGGACCACGGTAATTCTCATCTTCATCGGCAACAGCCTCGATCTCAAACTTCGGTTCAAGACTTGTTGCCTCTTTCCGAAAAGGGAGCTCATCATCGACTTTTTGGTTTTCGAATGTCAACGCCAAATCAGTAGAAGGGGGTTCTGCCAACGGAGCCGGTGCTTTCGTGACCTCTAAATCGAGTGTTGGAGTAAACACCTCTTTAGGAACCACAGGCTCTTCTTTTATTTTAAACTCCACTTCTTGAGGCTCGGGAGTAGAAAACGCTGGTTCATCAAGAGGTCCGTTGGCCAACGCATCGGACTCTTTTTTCTTTTCACGCCTAGCGAAACCTAAACCCAATATTTTGCGCGTCCATAGAATCGTTTTCGCACTCACATAAACCAAAAAACAGATCGCTGTAGCAAATAGGATAAGCCAAACGCCGGGTATGCCCACTTGCGAAACAAGCCAACGGCCCACATTGTAACCGTGCATCCCTCCCCAATAAATAAAAGAATCACTGTACCAATCGGCAAAAGCGAAACCAAAAAAAACAGAGAACCAAACGAGTAGCAAAGTGCAACCGATAAACCATTGCCAAAGACGAACGGGACGGACACGCATCAGTTTGATGCCTGCAGCTGCTAAAAAAATAAGAATAAAAAAAGAGGCTACCCCAAAACAATCGTTGATCAAATAACTAGCCAACTGCGCACCGCGTGAACCCGCATAGTTCTTAACGTGATTATCGACTGCCGACAAATCGTGCGACACGCCACTATCGATCAGACTTTGATCTGCTGCTCCCGTAAAGAAAAACGAAGAAAAAGCAAGCAATAGATAGACCGAAAAGAGCACCAAGCTCAATCCTAAAATGAAGTGAACTGACTCATTCTTAACCACTGTGGCTAATTTGCCGGGAGAGTCCAAAGCCTCTTTACTCCCGGTATCTGTTTTTTTTCTTACCATAAATCTTCTAGTTTTGCGTATATATCCTTGCAAAAATAAGGATAAAATATCAATGATACCAATGAGTTGGCAAAAAAAGCAAACTCACTCACGCTCATTCAATCCTTTTTCTTACCTTTGCGGACTTAACTGAGTGAGCAATGAAAAAAGAGAGCCAAATCATTTTCGATAAAAGCGTCATAGAATTTGTTACAGTTGCCGCGGAATATTGCGCTTTTTTAGAACAAGCCGAGCAAATGAAACGAAACAGATTTGTAGACACAAGTCTGAAGCTACTTCCTTTACTTTATATCAAAGCTGCTTTACTACCGGAATGTAAACCGATAGGCGATGAGCCGCTAGAAACGTGTGTCACCGAAGATATTTATGAGGTTGTTCGCATCAACCTAGCCAATCTTCTAGGTGAGAAGGATGATTATTTAGAGGTGTTCCTTCCGGATATGGTTTATAGCGACCAACCGATTAAACGCTGCATCTCGGAAGATTTGGCCGATATTTATCAAGACATCAAGGATTTTATTTTTGTCTTCCAACTAGGGTTCAACGAAACGATGAATGATGCGTTGGTGGTCTGTCGTGAAAATTTCGGTACGCTCTGGGGACAAAAACTGGTCAATACCATGCGTGCCCTTCATGACGTTAAGTATAACATCGGCTCAGAAGATGAAACGCAAACGCCTTGGAACGAAGAGGTAGAACTTGAAAAAGAAGAAGAGGTGGATTACTTTGAGCTCCCCGATGACGAAGAGACGCTTTGTCATGATTTGAATTGTCACGATCACGATTAATTAAAATGATTTTAAAACGATCTATAAAAAAAGAAGAAGTCAAAGAGCTGCCTAAAGCACTGTTCCCGGGACGAATTTATGTGATTCAGTCTGAAGCAGAAGCCGATAAAGCAGTGGCTTATCTTCAAGCTCAACCGGTGGTAGGGATAGACAGCGAAACTCGCCCGTCTTTCACTAAAGGACAAACGCATAAGGTGGCTCTACTGCAAATATCATCGGATGAATGCTGTTTCCTCTTTCGCCTGAACAGAACGGGATTCACGGCCTCTTTGGTTGAATTATTGGAAAATCCATCCGTGATAAAAGTGGGGTTGTCTTTGAAGGATGATTTCATGATGTTACGTAAACGCTCTGCATTTAACCCCCAAAGCGTCATCGAGCTACAGAGCTATGTGGAGGATTTTGGCATTAAGGATAAGAGCTTGCAAAAAATATACGCCATCTTGTTTCAAGAAAAAATCTCTAAGTCTCAACGGCTGTCTAATTGGGAGGCCGATGTACTGAGTGAGAGCCAAAAACTATATGCTGCAACCGATGCTTGGGCATGCCTGACTATTTATCAGCTCCTCGAGAACTTGAAACTCTCCGGTAGTTATGAATTAGAACCGGAACCTACAAACAAAGATTAATCTCCTGACTTTATATTATTTTAAAACTTATGCATAAAGTATTTCTCAAACCTGGTAAAGAAGAGTCCTTGAAACGTTTTCATCCTTGGATCTTTTCAGGGGCTATCGCTCGGATCGACGGTGAACCGGAAGAGGGTGAAACGGTCGAAGTCTACACCTCAAAAAAAGAATTTATCGCCGAAGGGCATTTCCAAATCGGCAGTATCGCGGTGCGTGTACTCTCTTTTCAACAAGTACCTGTCGACAAGGCGTTTTGGAAACGTAAACTAACAGTGGCTTATGACATGCGTCGAAGCATCGGTGTGGCGGAACACCCGACCAACAATACCTATCGGTTGGTGCATGGCGAAGGCGACAGTTTGCCTGGGTTGATCATTGATGTCTATGCTAAAACAGCTGTTATGCAAGCGCACTCCGCCGGCATGCACGTGGATCGCATGGCTATCGCCGATGCACTTTCGGAGGTTATGGGAGACCGTATTGAGAATATTTATTATAAATCTGAAACAACTCTGCCGTTTAAAGCCGATCTGTTTCCTGAAAACGGTTTTTTGAAGGGTGGAAGCCATGATAATATGGCTCAGGAATATGGCCTGAAGTTTCAGGTGGATTGGCTTAAAGGACAAAAAACTGGTTTTTTTGTTGACCAACGCGAAAACCGCGCCTTGCTGGAACGGTATGCTAAAGGACGGTCGGTCTTAAATATGTTTTGTTATACTGGCGGGTTCTCTTTCTATGCCATGCGTGGAGAGGCCAAATTGGTCCATTCGGTGGATAGCTCGGCCAAAGCAATCGATCTGACAAATAAAAATGTAGAACTCAATTTCCCAGGCGATGAACGGCACCAGGCCTTTGCGGAAGATGCTTTTAAATACCTCGACCGCATGGGTGATCAATATGACTTGATCGTTCTTGACCCTCCGGCTTTTGCCAAACATAAAGATGCGCTACGCAATGCTTTGCAGGGTTATCGGAAACTAAATGCCAAAGCTTTCGAGAAAATTAAACCGGGAGGTATCTTGTTTACATTCTCTTGTTCGCAAGTGGTGACGAAAGATAATTTCCGCACAGCGGTCTTTACTGCAGCAGCCATGTCGGGACGAAATGTGCGTATCTTGCACCAATTAACCCAACCGGCAGACCATCCGGTGAGCATTTATCACCCCGAAGGAGAATATTTAAAAGGATTGGTTCTCTATGTAGAGTAACTCACAAAGAACTTTTAAGAAGCGCTTAAAGTTAATTAACGTTAACCGCAAGCGCTTTTTTTGTGTATTACTATGTTACACAACAGAAATAGACTATCTTTGCACTGTGTTTTTCATGGTATTAGATTTAAGGTTAATAAAGATTGGGTGTCTGGGATAGATACCCTTCTTTTTTTTTACCCCCTCCATAGTTCTACTCATCAACGAAAATGTTATATTTGCACCTAATTATTGTATAAACAAATAAGGAAAACACATAACTAAAAAATCATGAGTATTAAAATTCGTTTGATCATCATGAACTTCTTACAGTTTTTTGTTTGGGGTTCGTGGCTAATTTCGCTAGGCGGATACATGGGTAGAGAACTTCATTTTGAAGGAGGAGAAATCGGTGCTATCTTCGCTACTATGGGTATTGCATCGCTCATAATGCCAGGTATAACAGGTATTATAGCCGATAAATGGTTTAATGCCGAACGGCTCTATGGCGTTTGTCACCTCATTGGCGGGGCTGCTTTATTGTATGCTTCTACAGCCTCTGATTACAACCAGATGTACTTGGCTATGTTACTAAACTTGCTAGTCTATATGCCAACGCTCTCTTTGGCCAACACCGTTTCATACAGTGCTCTGGAGCGTTACAACTGTGATTTAATAAAAGATTTCCCTCCGATCCGTGTCTGGGGAACAATCGGTTTTATCTGTGCCATGTGGGCGGTAGACCTTACCGGATTTAAAAACTCAAGCGCACAGCTCTATGTGGGTGCGGTTACCGCATTTATCTTAGGGATTTACTCGTTCAGCTTACCTCCGTGTAAGCCTACTAAAAGTGAGAAGAAATCACTCTTGTCGGCCTTCGGCTTGGATGCGTTGTTCTTGTTCAAAAAGAAAAAGATGGCTATCTTCTTTGTCTTTTCGATGCTTTTGGGGGCTGCACTCCAAATTACCAATACCTACGGGGATCTATTCTTGGGTAGTTTTGCTGAAATTCCGGAATTTGCCGACTCATTCGGGGTGCAACATTCGGTTATTTTGCTCTCTATATCGCAAATGTCCGAAACGCTGTTTATCTTGGCTATCCCTTTCTTCTTAAGACATTTCGGCATCAAACAAGTGATGTTGATCAGTATGTTTGCTTGGGTCTTCCGCTTTGGGTTGTTTGCTTACGGTGATCCAGGACAAGGTATCTGGATGCTGATCTTATCAATGATCGTCTACGGCATGGCTTTTGATTTCTTCAACATCTCTGGCTCTTTGTTTGTGGAACAGGAAACAAACTCTTCGATACGGGCTAGTGCACAGGGACTTTTCTTTATGATGACCAACGGGCTAGGTGCTATCATGGGCGGTTATGCCAGCGGCGCTATAGTCGATTTCTTCTCGGTCTATGCCGATGGCAAACTGGTGAGCCGTGAATGGCCGGACATTTGGCTTATCTTTGCAGCTTATGCTCTACTCATCGGTGTCCTGTTTGCATTTGTGTTCAAATACAAGCATGTTGCCGAAAAGGTAAAGAATGAACAGCATGGATAAAGAGGTTGAATTAAATATTCTAGATATAACAGACAGCATGGTAGAAGCAGGGGCTTTTGCCATGCTACTAAGTGAAATAAACGGCAACCGCCAATTACCGATTATCATTGGTCCGGCAGAGGCACAGGCTATCTTATTGCATCTGAACGATGTTTGCTCACCGCGCCCACTGACTCACGATCTCTTTGTGAAATGTTTCAATGCTCTACAAAGCGTTGTCACTAAGGTCTTAATTTATGAAGCTGAAGAGGGGGTGTTCTTCTCATACGTCTACTTTGAAAGAGAGACGGGCGAAAGCTTCCGAGCAGACGCTCGCACATCCGATGCTGTAGCGCTAGCTATCCGCTTTGACTGCCCTATATTTATTTATGAATCGGTTCTTGAAAAGGAGTGTATGTGTGTTCCTAAAATAGATTCTGGGAAGTTGCACAACGAGGAAAAGCTCCTCTTTCTGAAAAGTTCTAAACAATCAGAAAAGGCTCTGAAGAAAGCACTCGAAAAGGCGGTTAAAGAGGAAAATTACGAGCTGGCTGCACAGTTACGCGATAAACTGAAATCAAACGAAGATTAATATGCATCTATTTTATACACCTGATATTTTAACAACGACCGAACTGCCCTCTGAAGAGGCGCAACATTGTACACGCGTCTTAAGATTGAGTAGTGGCGATGAAATTACACTCACCGATGGGAAGGGTGCTTTCTATCAAGCTGCCATCAGTGAGATTTCTAATAAACGGTGCCAAGTGATTGTGAAAGAACGAATGCCGCAAGCGCCTTTATGGCCGGGACATCTACACATCGCCATGGCGCCAACGAAGAATATGGACCGCAACGAGTGGTTCGCCGAGAAAGCAACTGAGATCGGACTGGATGAGCTTACCTTTCTTAATTGTCGGTTCTCTGAACGCAAAGTGATCAAAACGGAGCGCATAGAGAAGATCTTGGTTTCGGCCATGAAGCAGTCTCTCAAAGCTAGACTACCGGAGCTGCATGATATGACTGATTTCTACACTTTTATTAACCAAGATTTTCAAGGAAAAAAATACATTGCACACTGCTATGAGGGGGATAAGAAAGCACTGAAAGAGTGTTTGCCGCTTCACGAGGATGCCTTGATTCTCATCGGACCTGAAGGTGATTTCAGTGAAGAGGAGGTGAAACGGGCTATCGAGAAGGGCTTTATACCTATTAGCTTGGGCAAATCGCGACTACGCACAGAAACGGCTGCTTTAGTAGCTTGCCACACGTTTCATCTAGTCAACTTGTAATTTCGGACAACAGAACTTTTAAACGAAATAGTTATGGTTAAGAAAATGATTTCAAGATTGTCAGCATTAACGTTGCTGATTGTGTGCCTGGTAGCTTGTAGCAAACAAGCTGAGTATACGTATGTGATTCCTGCAGACGCAACAACCGTTGTGTCGATTGATCTTAAAGCATTATTCGAGAAGTCGGGATTGAAGGATAAAGAGAATGAAGCTCTGAAAGAAAAAATGCTCAATTCCTTTAAGAGTGAGATGACTGCATCGACTTACCAACAGTTTGAAAAGATAATGAAGGACCCTCAAGAGTCTGGAATTGATGTGACTGAACCGGTTTATGTATTTATGTCTACTCGCTTTTCATCGCCTACTTTGGTTGCAAAGGTGAATGATGAGAACCGCTTGCATGCGTCCTTGGAGATTCTCGAAAAAGAGAAAATAAGCAAGGCACCGGTGAGCGAGGCTGATGGGTATAGTTATATTCAAATAGATAAGAGTTTCTTTGCATTTAATAAGAGTGTGGCTATTCTTTGTCAGCTGGATTACAACTTAACACTGGAAGAGGCTCAAAAAAGTATCGCCGCCTTAATGAAACAAAACCAAAAAAATAGTATCGGTTCAAAAGGGTTCTTCAAGAAGATAGGCGATGGAAAAGGGGATATTAATTTCTACGCTAAAGCGGAAGCGGCTTTACCTAAAAAGCTTAGTGGCCAACTGACTTGGGGGCTTTCATCAAAAATCAAACCGGAGGATTTAAATTTTCTAGGGTACTTGACTTTTGAAAAGGGACAAATCACACTTGGAGGTGAATATTATACCGAAAATGAAGAGGTGAAGAAGTTGCTTAAGGAGCAAGAAAAGGTCTTTAAGAAAATAGAGGGCAACTTTATGAGTTATTTCCCAAACTCTACTTTGGGGTTCTTTAACTTGGCCATCAATGGGGAGGGGCTTTATAACATGTTGAAAGAGAATAAAGAGTTTCGCCAGTCTTTCTCTGTTGCTAAAGCTGCCGAAGTGGAGAAGTTGTTTCAAGCGTTTGACGGCGACTTGTCGATTGGGGTGATTAATGTCAGCTTGGATAAAATGCCAACCTTTGCGGCTTACGCCAAAGTTAAAGACAATAATGTCTTACAGGAACTCTATAAACGCAAAAATGAATTGGGGTTATCGAAACGCGACCAACTTCTACAATTGGATAAGAATAAATATGTACTCAAATCGGGATCTAATCATCTGTTTTTCGGTATCAAAGAGCAAACTTTTTACGCCACAAATGACGATTTGATTTATAAAAACATCGCTACTGCAACGACTAATTCTCTGAAAGAAGGTCCTTATTTTTCGGAAATGAAAGGTAAAATGTGTTTCTCTGTACTGAATATTAGCGAGCTATTGGAACTCCCAATGGTCAAAATGCTTGTGGCGCTTGGCGGTGAGGAGATGAAGATGTATAGTGATGCAACAACAAATGCTTCGGCACTAACGCTAAGTAGCGACAATGAACAGATGGAAATGAAATTGGTCTTGAAAGATCAAAAGACCAATGCTTTGAAGCAAATAGTCGACTTTGCCAAAAAATTCATAAAATTATAACTCGATACATGAATCAAATTCATTTACAGCAAACACTTCCTGAAGTGTTTGCTGATCGGCATTCCATAACCTCTGATGTTTGGCACCGGGATCTGCTTTTCTCGAAGGGGGACTGTACCTTGATCGAAGCGGCATCGGGAACTGGTAAATCTTCGCTTTGTAGCTACCTTTATGGTTACCGGACAGATTATCAGGGGCTCATCAATTTCGATGAAACCAACATCAAACACTACACCACCCGACAATGGGTGGAGGCTCGTCAAAAACACGTGAGTCTCTTGTTTCAAGACTTACGTTTATTTCCGGAACTAACGGCTTTCGAAAATGTCTGGCTGAAAAACAAGCTGACGAACTATAAAAAGAAGAAAGAGATTCAAGCGCTATTCGAAGAGATGGATATAGCCGATAAGTTCACTATTAAAGTGGGGAAACTTTCTTTCGGACAGCAACAGCGCATCGCATTTATTCGGGCACTTTGTCAGCCGTTCGATTTCATTTTTCTAGATGAACCAATCAGCCATCTAGACGATGAAAACGGACGCATCATGGGCGAGATTTTACTACGTGAAGCTGGCCGGCAAGGGGCTGGTGTTGTGGTCACGTCCATTGGCAAACACCTGAATTTGCCCTACCAACACGTCTTAAAACTCTAGTATTTCCACCGAACAGCGGTTAAAAAAGCAACGTTTCATGAATAGTTTAATCAGAAAATTACTTCGTCAGCACATCAGCATCGGTCAGTTAAGTGGGTTCTTCCTAGCGAATGTTTTCGGTATGCTTATTGTCCTTTTAAGCGTCCAATTTTATAAAGATGTGATTCCTGTTTTCACACAGGGCGACAGCTTTATGAAGCAGGAGTACCTGATCGTTTCTAAAAAAATACATACACTAGGAGCCTTGGCTGGAAAAAGTAATACCTTTTCTAACGAGGAGATAAAGGCACTCGAAAAACAGAAGTTCACCCAGGCTATCGGTGCGTTTACGCCAACTCAATTCAAAGTTTCTGCTGGATTGGGCATGGAGGAAAACAACATCCACTTGTCGACCGAGCTCTTCTTTGAGTCTGTGCCAGATAAGTTTGTGGACATCGCTTTGGATAAGTGGCGATTCGACTCACAGTCGCACAACATCCCCATTATTATTCCACGAAACTATTTAAATCTATACAATTTCGGATTTGCTCAAAGCCGAAACTTGCCTAAGCTTTCAGAAGGGGTCATGAGCCTCATTCAAATGGAGATTGTCTTGCGGGGCAACGGTCGGCTAGAGTCGTATAAAGGGAACATTGTGGGGTTTTCCAACCGCCTGAATACCATTCTTGTGCCACAGGCATTCATGGATTGGGCTAACACGAGCTTTGCGCCGGAAGCCAAAAGCGAACCAGCCCGATTGATTGTGGAAGTTAAGAATCCAGCCGATGCCAACATGGCAAATTACTTCCAAAAGAATGGGTATGATACAGAAGATGGCAAGTTGGATGCAGGAAAAACGACTTATTTCTTACGGCTGATTATCGGCATTGTTTTGGGAGTAGGGTTGTTCATCAGCTTGCTTTCATTCTACATCTTGATGCTCAGCATCTTCTTACTACTCCAGAAAAACACCACCAAACTGGAGAATCTCTTACTGATAGGGTACAGCCCAATGAAGGTTGCTCTCCCCTATCAAGTTCTCACCGTAGGATTGAATAGCCTCGTTTTGCTTTTATCCATCGGGTTAGTGAGCTGGATTAGAAGCTACTACACCGACACTATTAGCCAAGTTTTCCCGCAATTGACCATCGGAACATTGTGGCCAACTATCAGTATCGGGTTCTTGCTTTTCTTAGCTGTTTCGACTGTCAACTGCTTATTGATTAAACGCAAGGTGATGGATATTTGGAGGCACCGCTAAAGAGATTGTAACAGAAGAAACGATGTTTTAGCCTACATTCCGCACCTTCAAATGCCATTTCTTAAATAAGTCTAATCGGACGAATCGAGATGTTTTGAAAGAAACCGCTCGAATGCTATCACTTTAGAATAAACTTTTATTCTAAAGTGAAACGCTAAATAATCAAACGATTATGGACCAATTAGGAAAACAGACTAATTTTGGGTGAGGCTTTGTCAAGGTCAGAAAATCTCCCTACCTTGACATAGGGACAAAAAAAAAGGAGTACCGCTGTACTCCAACCTTTGTTAACCTTAAATCTAATACTATGAAAAACACAGTGCAAAGGTACGGATTTTCACGAAACTAGCAAGTCCGATTCCCTTAAAAAGTTGTTTTATAACATAAATTAAGACCTAGCAAAAGACTCGCTACATTCATTAAGAAACCCAGCGTGTTCGTTAACTAAAAAAAACAGCTTAGAAAAGCTCTCACATTCCTTTTAGGCTAAAAATTAATTTGTAAATTTGTCCAAATATCAAGCACTACTGACTATGCCAACCTACGACTTAATCACCATATTGGGACCGACTGCTTCTGGAAAGACGCCTTTTGCCACAGCATTGGCCGATGTTTTAGAGACTGAGATTATCAGCGCTGACTCTAGACAACTCTACCGAGGCATGGATTTAGGAACTGGAAAAGACCTACAAGATTATACGATCAACGGGCGTGCAATCCCTTATCACCTTATCGATATTGTGGAGCCTGGGTATAAATACAATGTTTTTGAATACCAACGGGATTTCTTAAAGGCTTATCAACAGATCAAATCTCAAAAGAAAACGCCGATCTTATGTGGCGGAACAGGGATGTATCTGGAGTCTGTTCTGAAAGGGTATAAGCTGATGCCTGTTCCCGAAAATCCGGAATTGAGAGAGCAACTAGCCAACTATTCGCTCACAGAGTTGACTCAAATTTTAGCAGAGTACAAAACACTGCATAACTCAACCGATGTTGATACCGTTAAACGGGCTATCAGGGCCATAGAGATAGAACGTTATTATGCAGAACACCCGGTGGATGAGCGGGACTTCCCGGCCATCAACAGCCTCATCATTGGCGTGGATATCGACCGGGAATTACGACGGGAAAAGATCACGCGCCGCCTGAAACAACGCCTTGAAGAGGGGATGATTGAGGAGGTTCGACATCTCATCGAACAGGGTATTTCACCTGAGGATTTGATTTATTACGGACTCGAATATAAATACCTAACCTTGCATGTGATAGGAGAATTGAGCTACGAGGAGATGTTCACGGAACTAGAAAGAGCCATTCATCAATTCGCCAAACGCCAAATGACTTGGTTTCGAGGCATGGAACGCCGGGGATTTTCTATTCATTGGGTGGACGCCCAACTGCCAATGGAGGAAAAGATCCAACGGGTTCAAGATAAACTTAAAGAAAAAGAGCGTTTGTAGAGATTTAAAACGGTTTCTTAGTATCTTTGTCAAAAGTGATTTGGTGAACCGATTCCTTGTTTAAGTTGTTTTTAGGCAGGTATCAATACGAAATAGCTTCTAAAAAGTGATTCAAAGTCAGATTAAATTAATACGGATATGAGTGTAGAACCCGAAAAATGGGGCGTAATCTATAATCCGAAAGCTGGAACCAGAAAGGTCAAAAAACGCTGGAAGGAGATTAAAGCCTATATAGAATCGAAAGAAGTCGCTTATGACTATGTACAATCCGAAGGCTTCGGATCGGTAGAACGCTTGGCTAAAATACTAGCCAACAACGGGTATCGAACCATTGTAGTAGTCGGGGGTGATGGGGCCTTGAATGATGCCATAAACGGGATTATGCTCTCGGATGCTGAAGACAAAGAGAATATCGCTATCGGACTAATTCCCAATGGCATAGGAAACGATTTTGCTCGGTATTGGGAGATGGGAACTGACTACAAAACAGCGGTCGATTATATTATCAATAAGCGTCTCAAAAAAATTGATGTCGGGTATTGTAGCTTTTACAACGGAACTACACACCAACGCCGTTATTTCATTAATGCCGTTAACATTGGGCTTGGAGCACGCTTGGTGAAAATTACCGATCAGACGAAACGGTTCTGGGGGGTGAAATTCCTCTCGTATATCACAGCCTTATTTCTGCTGCTTTTTGAACGCAAACTTTATCGAACGCATCTACGCATCAATGATGAGCATATTCGCGGCCGGGTCATGTCTATTTGTATAGGAAGTGCCTCGGGCTGGGGAGTAACCCCCAATGCGGTACCATACAACGGCTGGCTCGATGTGTCGGTGATTTATCAACCGGCTTTCCTACAGGTTATCTCGGGCTTGTGGATGCTTATCCGCGGACGGATTTTAAATCATAAAGTGGTGAAAAGTTATCGGACTAAACAGGTGAAAGTGCTGCGTGCACAAAATGCTTCAGTCGATTTGGATGGGCGTTTGTTGCCGAAGCATTTCCCTATCGAGATTGGCATTTTACCAGAAAAGTTAACATTTATCATCCCTAATTAGTTCCTATTTAAACAATTATAAAAAGACATGATTACTGAATTAAAAAACAATCCGGCAGACCGCTTTTTCTTGTTGGCCGGCCCTTGTGTCATCGAAAATGAAGAGATGGCAATGCGCATTGCAGAGCATTGTGTGAAACTCACAGAAAAACTGCAAATCCCTTATGTCTTTAAAGGGTCTTACCGCAAAGCCAACCGTTCTCGCTTGGATTCTTTTACGGGAATTGGCGACGAAAAGGCTTTAAATATACTCAAAAAGGTGCACGACACCTTTGGTGTCCCAACAGTGACGGATATTCATACAGCTGAGGAGGCTGCTATGGCGGCCGAATTTGTGGATGTACTGCAGATCCCAGCTTTTTTATGCCGCCAAACGGACTTGTTGGTGGCCGCTGCCGAAACCGGCAAAACAATCAACATCAAAAAAGGGCAGTTCTTGTCGCCTATGGCTATGCGATTTGCGGCCGATAAAGTGGTGGAAGCCGGCAATCCCAATGTGATGTTAACTGAACGGGGTACAACCTTTGGTTATCAGGATTTAGTGGTAGATTATAGGGGGATTCCTGAAATGCAGTCTTTTGGATTTCCTGTCATTCTCGATGTGACACACTCACTGCAACAACCTAACCAAACAAGTGGGGTTACAGGGGGGATGCCGCAGCTTATTGAAACGGTGGCTAAAGCGGGGATCGCTGTAGGAGCCGACGGCCTTTTTATCGAGACGCATGAGAACCCGGCTATGGCGAAAAGCGATGGGGCCAACATGCTACAACTCGACTTACTGGAGGGACTGCTGACTAAATTGGTCAGAATCCGCGAAGCAATTCGATAAAAAAAAAAGAAGAACCTTGTGATTTTTTCATACCTCATCCGACTGATGAGGTATGAAATCATTTAAAATAAATCTAAAATGAAACAGCTATTACGTCAGTTGGTTGTTGGAGCCGCACTCTGTTGCTTTGGCCTACAACCGTCTTTTGCGCAAGCAATGCAATTTCCACCGTTACCGGTCGACAAGAATGTGCGAATCGGAACTCTCCCTAACGGCCTAACTTACTACATCCGACACAATGCGCTGCCTGAAAAACGGGTGGAATTTCACATTGCACAGAAAGTGGGTGCTATTCTTGAAGAACCTCAACAACGTGGGCTTGCTCACTTCCTTGAGCACATGGCTTTCAACGGAACGAAGAATTTCCCCGGTGATGAACGCGGATTGGGTATCGTTCCTTGGTGTGAAACAAAAGGGATCAAATTTGGCGCAAATCTAAACGCTTATACCGGCGTAGAACAAACGGTTTACCAAATTAGTAATGCTCCGGCAGATAACCAAAACGTAGTGGACTCTTGTTTGCTAATTCTTCACGATTGGTCGAGTGCTATTTTACTAGCCGATAAAGAGATCGATAAAGAACGGGGCGTAATCCGCGAAGAGTGGAGAAGCCGCAATAGCGGGATGTTACGGGTTATCACTAACGCACTGCCTGTTATCTACCCGAATGAGAAGTATGCTGATTGTATGCCGATCGGTAGCATCGATGTGATTAATAATTTCCCATACAAAGATATCCGCGAGTATTACGCAAAGTGGTACCGGACAGATTTACAGGGCATTATCATCGTAGGTGATATTAATGTAGATGCGATGGAGGCTAAATTGAAAGCAACATTTGCTGATGTTAAAGCACCTGTTAACCCAGCTAAACGGACCTATTTCCCAGTAGGAGACAACGATGAACCGATTGTCTTCATCGGAAAAGATAAGGAGGTGGAAACACCATCGATCAGTATCTTCTTCAAACAAGAGGCTACTCCAGATTCTATGAAGAATAATGTGGGTTACTTAGCGACACAGTATATGGTTAATATGGCCACTTCAATGTTGAACAGCCGTTTCAATGAGTTGAAGCAAATGGCTACTCCACCGTTTAACAGTGCTTATGCTGGCTATGGCAACTATTTCGTTGCAAAAACCAAAGAGGCCTTTAGTGTAGAAGCTGAAACAAAAGCTGAGGGCATCGAACTTGGTATGAAAACGCTGCTTCAAGAACTAGAACGGGTACGCCGCTTCGGCTTTACTGCCACGGAGTATGAGCGGGCACGTGCTAATTATTTGCAACATTTGGAATCGGCATACAACGAGCGTGAAAAGACAAAACATATCACTTTCGTGGAGGAATATATCTCTAACTTCCTTGATAAAGAACCGATACCTGGCATCGAAACAGAGTATGCTATGATGAACCAGATTGCTCCGAATATCCCTATTCAGGCAATTAACGAAATCATAAAACAACTGATTACTGAAAAAAACCAGGTGGTGCTAATTGGAGGACCTGATAAAGAGAATGTAGCATACCCAACGAAAGAAGAGGTGATCCAAGCGATGAAAGGTATGCAAACGCTTGATGTAAAGGCTTACGAAGATAAGGTTTCTAACGAACCTTTGATCACAGCCAACTTGACTGGTGGCAAAATTGTCTCTGAAAAAGCTGGTGAGGCCTTTGGTACCACTAAATTGGTTTTATCGAATGGCATAACTGTTTATGTTAAACAAACAGATTTTAAAGCAGATGAAATTATCATGAAGGGAACTAGCTTGGGCGGTACTAGCCTCTTTGGCGACAAAGAAGCGCTGAATATCTCTCAGCTGAATGCGGTTGCGCCTGTGGGCGGCTTAGGTAATTTTAGCAAAGTAGATTTAACGAAAGCTTTGGCAGGCAAACGGGCCAACGTCTCTACGGGAATTGGTAATACCACTGAAAACGTTAACGGTAGCTGTGCGCCTAAAGATTTGGAAACGATGTTGCAGCTGACTTACCTGAGCTTTACAGCTCCTCGCAAAGATGCCGAAGCTTTTGCTTCTTATAAGAATCGCTTGAAAGCACAACTTGAAGGGGCAGAAGCTAACCCAATGAGTGCTTTTGGGGATACAGTGACGCGTACGCTTTATGGCAATCACCCACGTGCTATTCTAATGAAAGCCAACATGGTGGATCAGATCAATTACGACCGTATCGTCGAGATGTATAAAGAACGCTACAAAAACGCAGGCGACTTTACGTTCTATTTCATTGGCAACATTGATTTAGCAACAGCCAAACCGATGATCGCTAAATACCTCGGTTCACTTCCTGCTACCAAAACAAAAGAGACTTTTAAAGACACTAAATTGGAAATCCGTAAAGGGGCTTTCGATAACGTATTCGCTAAAAAACAAGAGACGCCTATGGCTACAATCTTGTTTACTTATAGTGGTACTTGTAAATATGACCTGAAGAACAATGTGCTAATGAACTTCTTGACTCAGGCAATGGATATGATTTATACAGAAGAGATCCGTGAAAAAGAGGGAGGCACATACGGCGTTAGCTGTTTTGGCAACGTTAATAAGTACCCTAAAGAGAGCTTTACTTTGCAAGTTTTCTTCCAAACAGACCCTGCAAAAACAGAGAAACTCAGTCAAGTTGTTCGTGAACAATTACAGCGAGTAGCCAAAGAGGGACCTTCTGCAGAGCAACTTCAAAAGATTAAAGAGTATATGTTGAAGAAACATAACGATAATCAAAAGGAGAATGGTTACTGGTTGAAGAACTTAGATGAATACTTCTATACCGGCTTAGATTATACCAAAGGGTATGAAGCATTGATCAACAGCATCACACTGAAAGACATACAAGCTTTTGCAAATCAAATTTTGCAACAGAAGAATGAAATTAAAGTAGTGATGACTGCACCAGAAGACTCTTCTAAATAACAAGTTTTAGACTATGATTTTCAACGAATTACGCAAGCATGGACGATTAGCCTCTAAAAGGCATCCCATGTACGAGAAAAACCGTTTTGGCAAAGTTCTAATGTATATTGGTGCCATCTTTTGGGCCGGGTATCTCATCTTCTTCGGAACGTCGTTTGCACTGGTGTTCAGTGAAGGCATTCCAAACCGAGAGCCCTACCATGTGATGAGTGCTGCTGGCTTGATCTTTGTCTTAATCATCGATTTCTTATTGCGTTTTCCGTTTCAAACTACACCGACACAGGAGGTAAAACCTTACCTCCTGCTGCCGGTCAAACGGAACCGGTTAATTGATTTCCTCTTAATACGCTCCGGCTTGAGCGGCTTTAACCTCATTTGGCTGTTCATGTTTGTTCCTTTCGCCATCATTACCGTAACGAAGTATTATGGCTTTTGGGGGGCTTTTAGTTATTGCGTAGGCATCTGGCTACTGATTATTATCAACAACTATTGGTATCTGTTTTGTAAAACATTGATTGATGAGCATTTAGCTTGGATCGCTCTACCTATAACCGTATATGGCACTCTTATCGCTGGAATTTTTATCCCAGACGAGAGCCCTCTCTTTTACTTTTTAATGGATCTAGCAGATCATTTTATCACCAATAATGTACCGACTTACCTTATGATCGTGAGCGTCATCGCCCTCATTTGGTTAGCCAACCGCAAGTTAATGTCTTCGCTAATTTATGCCGAACTAGCAAAAACAAAAGACACCAAAGTAGAAAGCTTATCTGAATTCGGGTTTTTCGAAAAATATGGTGAAGTAGGCGAATATATGCGTTTAGAAGTCAAAATGATGCTCCGCAACAAACGGTGCAAAGGTTCACTTCGCATGGTCGGATTATGCATTGTTATGTTTTCAGCTCTACTCAGCTTTACCGAAGCCTACGATGGAGCAATAATGAATACCTTTATTTTACTCTATGCGTTTTCTGCTTTCGGCATGGTTATTTTATCACAAATCATGGGATTTGAAGGCAATTACCTCGATGGACTCATGTCACGCAAGGAGTCTATCATGAACTTATTTAAAGCTAAATATTATATTTATAGCTTAGGAACCGTCATTCCTCTCTTGCTGCTTATACCAGCTTTTATCATGGAAAAGCTCACCTTCTTACAGGCCATCTCTTGGCTCTTCTTTACTACTGGTCCCATCTATTTCGGCTTCTTCCAATTGGCTGTGTACAATAAACAAACGGTGCCTCTAAATGAAAAAATTACCGGACGCCAATCATCGGGCAACGGCTTACAAATGATCGTTAACTTAGGAGTTTTCATAGTCCCTTTACTACTTTACAGAACGCTCTGTACATTTCTAGGGGATGTCACGGCACAAATTTGCTTCTTAATGATCGGCATCGGCTTTACTGCCACCTCGGAACTTTGGATGCGCAACGTTTACCAACGGTTTATGAAACGCCGTTACGCCAACATGGAGGGATTTAGAGATAGCCGAAAATAAACTTAAAGAACCACTGATATTCAATACTAAATAAATACCACTATGATAACGATTCATAACCTTCAGAAAAAATTCGGTGAAAAAGTTGCCGTTAATATAGAGAACTACACCATCAAACATGGTGAAATGGTCGGCCTTGTTGGTAATAATGGAGCTGGTAAAACCACCCTTTTTCGACTAATATTAGATCTACTTAAAGCAGACTCGGGCGAAATTAAAATCAATGAAATTAAGGTACATCAGAGTGAAGAGTGGAAAAAGATCACCGGAGCATTCATTGACGAAGGCTTTTTAATTGATTATTTAACGCCAGAAGAGTATTTTTACTTCATCGGTAAGATGTATGGGCTTAGCAAAGAAGAGGTGAACAACCGCTTGCACCCGTTTGAACGTTTTATGAATGGAGAGGTCCTGGGACAAAAAAAATTCATTCGCAACTTCTCTGCCGGGAACAAACAAAAGATAGGTATCATCACAGCCATGCTGCACTATCCGGAGTTATTAATTCTCGATGAGCCGTTCAACTTTCTTGATCCCAGCTCGCAATCGATTATCAAACATATTCTGAAGAAATACAACGAAGTGCATAAAAGTACGGTTATCATTTCTAGCCATAACCTAAACCACACCGTAGACATCTGTCCACGCATTGCTTTACTAGAAAATGGCGTCCTAATCCGCGACATCGACAACCGGGATAACAGTGCTGAAAAAGAACTCGAAACTTATTTTAATGTTACTGAAGAAGAGTCGGAAATAGACATAAACGACTTAGAACCGATAGACTCTCCATCATTTACTCAAACTGACGAAGAATCTAAAAACGAAAACAGATGATGAAAAAAAAGCTAACAGCACTCTTCCTAAGTCTTGTTATAACTTGCTCACTTCAAGCACAGTTGCTTTGGAAAATATCAGGTAATCAGCTCGAAAAGCCATCGTACATAATCGGCACACACCACTTGGCACCATTTAGCATCTTAGATAGCATCCCGTCTATCCAAAAAGTATTGAAAGAGACCGAACAAGTCTATGGCGAAATAAAAATGAAAGAGATGCAGTCGGCCGAAGCCCTACAAAGTCTGCAAAAGAATATCCTCATACAGAGCGATACCACCCTGCAAGTACTCTTCGCACCTGAAGAGTATGACATGATACGAACATTCTGCCAGGAAAACCTCCTGCTGGACATCAATCAATATGCCAAATTAAAACCGGCCTATCTGCTGAATAACATCGCAGTGGCCCTCTATGTTAAGAAGGTTGGCAACTTTAAAAAACAGGAGCAACTCGACAGTTTCTTTCAAGACCAAGCTTATACAACACAAAAACAAGTTGGCAGTTTAGAAACATTGGACTTCCAATTTAAATTATTATTCAACACGCCATTGAAACGTCAGGCCGAATTACTCCTTGCAACAATAGAACACATCGACGACGGTGTAGAGATGCTAAAAGAGGTAACCGAAGCTTATATGCAACAAGATTTGAACAGAATGCATCAGATTAACAGCACCCGCTACCACGATCTGCGCGATCCACTCCCAGGTGAAGAAGAGGCTGTTCTAGATCATCGTAACCAAGCTTGGGCCGAAAAGATGCCAAGCATCATGCAGACAGGATCGACACTTTTTGCTGTAGGCGCTCTGCACTTACCTGGGAAAGTTGGCTTACTCCAGCTACTTAAGAATAAAGGATATACAGTTGAACCATTAAACTAACTAAAGTCTGATCCTCTGAATGCAACCAAGTAACGCTTAAAAAATAACTTGGTACACATTATGACTGTTTAATAAGGTAATTCCATTTGGGTAGTTGGTCATGAAAAACGATTCTCTGCGCTGCCC
>RZZX01000037.1 GCA_009929715.1 Bacteroidia bacterium | reverse complement strand
AAATATACGATGCTATTATCAACAGATCTGAGGAGCTGGGCCATATATGCGATATTTACAAATTAAAACTGGCAAGTTGAACTTGCGAAACTTGAATATCTTACGTAATAACACAAGTGATAACCGTTATTTCGAGTCGGAGTCTGGCAAGGAGGATTTTCAGTACAAAAGCAGCAGGAGTAGCAAGTATGAACATTTGAACCACATCATCTCCGGTTATGCTGGGTATACCCTTCGATATAAAGATCTCTCTTTTAAGCCGGGGGTGCGGTATGAGCATACGGAGCAGTCGGTGGATGATCGTTTCAATTCAGAAAGAAATTTTAAAGCGAGTTATGATGATTTGGTTCCTTCGGTCTCTTTGGGTATGAAGATTGGGCGAACTCAAAACATGCGTCTGCTTTATGACATGCGCATCTCTCGTCCGGGGATTTGGTATTTGAATCCTTTTTATGACAACAGTGATCCGATGAATATCTCGCAAGGTAACTCCGATTTGAAAAGTGAAAAAACGCATTCGATGGATCTGAGCTATAGCAGTTTCAGTGCCAAGTTTAATTTGAATGTGGCACTGCGGCATTCGTTTGGAAATAATGGCATCGAACGGGTTAGTCGGCTGATTACGAGTGATTCTGAGAAGATTGATGGGCATGAAGTTCCTCAAGGCGCTATTTATTCAACCTATGAGAACACGGCGAAGAAGCAGGAGACGGGAATGAGCTTGTATCTGAATTGGAACATTTCACCTAAAACGCGGTTTTATGTGAATGGGCGAGGGAGTTATTTGGATGTGCGAAGTGAGGGACAGAATCTGCATAATTCCGGTTGGATGGCATCGGCTTTTGCTGGTGTGCAACAGACATTGCCTTTAAAGCTTCGTTTGAGTATGAATGCTGGTGGGAGTACGCCTTATTTGAGCTTGCAAGGGAAGGGGACTGGTTACTCATACTATAGTTTCAGCTTGAATCGGTCATTCCTGAAGGAAGATCGTCTGACGGTGAGTGCCTTTTGTTCGAACATCTTTGAGAAATACCGTCGGTTTGAGAATTCAACGGTTGGCGAAAATTTCTATACTCAGACAAAGACGAAATTCTCAACGCGCCGTTTTGGCATCTCTATCAGTTACCGCTTAGGTGAGTTGAAAGCAGGTGTTAAGAAGGCGGCAAGAAGCATTGTCAACGATGATGTTAAATCGGGTGGTGGAAATTCATCTGGTGGAGGGGAGGCTCCTCAGTCTTAACGAACGGGGCATTTTAGGTTGAAGTAGGCATCACTCTCAATGAAGCGTGGTGCCTATTTTTTCTAGGGCTGAAATTCTTGCTTGAATTTCAGCCCTTTTAACTTCCTTGGAGATTACTACAGCGTGCCTGGAATTTGAGTACCTTTCATTCGCAACCGATCCATGAAATAAAGAGTTAGTCTGAAATAAAGCAGATTTATCGACTTTACCCCAGCATCATTAAGCGGAGATAAGCCTTTAATAAGCCGACGTCTCACAAGAGTTAAGGCATCTCTCCCTTTCTTTTCTACACTTCACCTGCATGAAGTATACACTTCACCCGCATGAAGTCTACACTTCACCTGCATGAAGTCTACACTTCACCCGCATGAAGTGTACACTTCACCTAGGTGAAGTGTACAAAATCTGTTGATCTTTTGACTTAACCTAACGGTGATAAAGGCTTAAGCTAACCATTCATCCCACTAAAACAAGGTAGATTTGACTCCAAAGTCAGTGATTAGCACTTGTATGAACTTGATGCATGCGCTCCAAAGTGTGTGTGTTATACTGACCAAGAAGAAGTCGCCTTTGTCGGTATCAAGCACATCAATCCAAGTTCGTTGTTAGACTTGTTGATAAGTCTCTTTGGTTAGATGTTAATTTATTGGTTTTTAATTAATTAACCTGTTGATAACTTTGTGTGTAAAGAGCTTTTGAAAGGAGGTTATGAACATTAAAAAAGCTTCTAAAGATCTCTTTAGAAGCTTTTTTGGTGCGGATGATAGGACTCGAACCTACACGTCTCTCGACACCAGATCCTAAGTCTGGCGCGGCTACCAATTACGCCACATCCGCATTGGAGTTGCTTTCTTTTGGTTTAGCGGTGCAAAGATAGGAAGTTTTTTTTTATTTGCAAACGAAATGCTTCTTTTTTTACTCAGAAAGTAATTTTCGTGCCCGTTCTATGAGGGTGTCCCGGTTTTTATCCTCATCTTGTGGTAGCAAATCGACACGTACATCCGGGGCGATACCAAATTCGATATGCTTTTTGTCTTTGTCGTATATAGGGCTTGCCGAAAAGCGGATACTCCATCCGTTGGGCAGCTCAGATGTAAACGGCAGTCCCGATCCACCGCCGGTACTGTCGCCCAGCAGGACAACGTTGGGTAGATGTTTCATTGAGTTGACAAAATCATTGGTAGCACTGTAGCAGCGGCGATTAGTCAAGACTACTACCTTTTTTTGCCAACGGATGCTGTTGGATGGTTCGAGGTAGATGGGTGCGGGCGTTGAAAAATCACTGTGGCCTTTCCCCGTTTTGTGAGAGATATATCCCACCACTCTTCTTTCGTTGGTAAATCGAGCCGCTATGCGGGTGGAGTTAGAGAGCTTGCCACCGCCATTATCGCGCACATCAATAATGAGTCCGTTGCACACTGATAGATAGGAGAGAATCTCATCCAAGTTGCCATCTCCAACATCGTTGCTGAAACTCTCATAGCGGATATAACCGATATTGTCGTCCAGCATCTTATATTTCATGCCAGCGGCTGTGCGGTAATCCGTGCTTGCTCGTCCCAGGTAATATTGGCTAACGATATCTTCCCGGAAATTCCAAGGATTGTTTTGATACCAATCATCGTAAAAAGAGACCCTACTTGCCGAGGCTAGGTTCACATGCCCGTCTTTAAGCTCATAAAGCATGCGGCTTAAAACGTCAAAGAGCTCCTCGTTGGTCATCGTTGGGACAATGAACTGTTCGTACTCGTCATGTATGGCTTTCCAGTCTATCTTTTTATAATCTAAGAAACAATACTGCTCGTCGATGACTTTCCACAGTTGTTCGAAGTTGCCTTTTGGATCATCGGCATACCGATCCTCTTCAATGCACCCGGTGAGCAAGGTGAATGCCGTACCCAGTGTGAGAAGGAATAGAAGTAGTTTATCTTTCATATCTAAATTAGCTGAATGATGAATAAAAAGTTGAGCCACTTAATAAGCCCTCACCGATGGAGGCAGTCTATCTACGTCGGCTTGACGAACCCGATAGAGCTCTTTCACGAGTCCAATCATAAAGACATGTGAATAGGTATGTGATCTGATGCCGTTAACTCTTGCTTGCTGAATATCTGCGATATAGCTCAGTCGCATTTTAGCCAGATGAATGGGTAGATCCACCGATACCATTTGTCGGACCGACGGCTGATTATGTAAGGATGTGAATTGGACCACCCCACCGGAATTATTCAACGTAAAGATCTCATAATATGACTGTCCGTAATGTGGTGAGAACATCACCCCCATGACCGGAACATTCAGCTGATACCGCAGCGTTAACGGATACCTTTTAATATGGAGATGCCAGATAGCCATTCCAGAAGCATCTAAGTTAACGTATGCCCGTGCCGAAGCCGGATTGTTGCTGTTTCTGAGGTTGTACACAAATCCCCCGTTGATATCAAACAACCCACCGGCGAGCAATTTAAAATTGTCGGTCAGCCGAAATTGGTAATGAAGTCCATAATTCCAGTTGACTAATCCCGAAAAAGTATTGTTGTTGTCGGCCCTGTTGTGCGTATACCCCACGTGTGCTTGAAAGAAATTCTGAACAGAAACATGCCCATCGAGCAGCTTAGTCATTCGCATCGTCTCGCGTGAGAGCCTAAATTCCATGCCTCGGTATTCCTGTGGCGATAAGTAGGTATCGAACACATTGGTATACCCGATGCCATACATGGTAGCACGCGTGATGTAACGGTTTGCTTGCAAAGAGTCTTTTTGTGCCAGTACATCCTGTCCGATGACCAACAAGCATGTGACTATGAAGCAAACCTTCCGGTTCAAGTAATTTCTCATGAGCCTTAATTGTTCTGTGTCAGATGAATCAAAACAGCTTCATCTGACCGGTTATTTCGTCTATGATATCCTTCTCGCTTTTCCCTCTATCCGGATCCAGATTTTCTGGTTCTTCCATCTCTTCCTCCACCTCATGGTCGGGCTCGCGGAACCGTATCGGCTCCAGTTCGTTGATGGTCTCCACGTTCCAAGTACTGATCCGTTTACCTTTAGCTTTGAACCCTTTCACAGCGATGAACTCGTCGGCATCCACCACTAGTGGGTCACGGAAGTTGTCGTTTCCACCAAATAAAACTTCCAAACGAGGATAATGTTCATCCGTCAGTAAAATTAATTTGCTATTCGGGTTATCGCCCAAGTAATTCTGTTTACGTGCCGTTGGCTCAAAGCAGAACCGCTTCAGATACGGATAATTTTGTTGGTCGGCATCATACAAAGCCGCTGTCCAGACCTTATTCGGGTCGAACTTCTCAATAATTCGGATGTCATCCTCGTAGTGGTTTCCGGCATCAAAGTTCGTGGTATAATACTCACCGTTGTTCTGCACGATCAAAATCGTATCATTACTTTGGAACTCTCCCAAGAACTCCCCTCTTTCATCGTAGTTGAGTCTTAGCACATCCCGGTCGAACCACACCTTGCGTCCGCCCAATGTAGATCCACCTTTTTGCTTTAAGGTAATTTTATGAACCGGCAGTCGCGTTAAGATCACCCCTTGCGCCTGTCTTGAGCGAATATTGACTTCACTAAAGTCCCGTTCAAAGATGATCCGTCGTACCCGCGGGTTTGGTTTCAGCGTAATTTTGATCACCTCCGCCTCACCGTTAGGGTTTGCACTGAAATAAGTCACTCGAGAATCCGGAGTACCTTGAGTCAGGTCATACTCTTTATCTCTAACGATCGCTGTAACAGCAAACCGTTTGATATAAGTTGTTCCATCTTTGCCATCCCGATACGTCACATTATAAATCGTTCGTTTATCGTTTTTCTTAAAGATATTCGCATATAAGATATTTTTGCCCACAAACTTCTTATCGGCCACCGGTGTAACCATAAACCTACCATCGCGGAAGAAAAGGATCATATCATCAATATCCGAGCAGTTGGCGATGAACTCATCCTTTTTCAGCGATGTTCCGATGAATCCCTCTTCGCGGTTGATGTAGAGTTTCTCATTGGCCTCTACCACCTTTGTGGCCTCGATGGTATCGAAGTTGCGCAGTTCCGTGCGGCGTGGAAAATTCTTGCCATACTTCTCTTTCAGCATCCGGTACCAATCGATGGTATAACTCACCAAGTGGTTCAGATGAGTATCGATGACAGCGATCTCCTCATTCATACGAGCAATCAGTTCATCCGCTTTATCGGAGTTGAACTTCAGGATTCGTCCCATTTTGATTTCCATCAACTTGAGAATATCCTCCTTTTTAACCTCCCGTACGAACGACGGGTAGAAGGGCGTCAACCTCTTATCAATGTGTTTGCAAGCGATGTCGATCGATTTCGCCTGTTCAAACTCTTTATCCTTATAAATGCGTTCTTCTATGAAGATCTTCTCGAGCGATGAAAAGTGGAGGCTCTCTTGGAGCTCTGCCTTCTTGATCTCCAACTCTTGGCGCAGTAACTCTTTCGTGTTATCGGTCGATTTTCTCAAGATACTACTCACCGTAAGGAAATGCGGTTTACTCTCATCGATGACACAGCAGTTTGGCGAGATGCTCACTTCACAGTCTGTAAAGGCATAGAGCGCATCAATCGTCTTGTCGGATGAAGTACCGGCAGCGAGGTGAATTAAAATCTCCACATTGGCCGATGTGTTATCGTCGACTTTTTTAATTTTAATTTTTCCTTTATCGACCGCTTTCAAGATAGAGTCGATAATACTGGTGGTGGTTTTGCCGTATGGAATTTCGGAGATACACAGCGTTTTATTATCCAGCTTATTGATTTTAGCCCGGACTTTCACTGCGCCGCCCCGTTCGCCATCGTTATAGCGCGACACATCAATAGACCCCCCGGTTTGAAAATCGGGATAAAGTTTAAACGGCTCTCCTTGAAGGTTGCTGATAGAAGCGTCGCACAGCTCATTGAAGTTGTGCGGTAGGATTTTAGACGATAGCCCCACAGCAATACCCTCCACCCCTTGTGCCAAGAGTAGCGGGAACTTCACCGGTAGTGTAATTGGCTCTTTGTTTCGTCCGTCGTACGACTGTTTCCATTCCGTCGTTTTAGGATTAAAGACCACGTCCAATGCAAATTTCGATAAACGCGCTTCGATATAACGCGATGCAGCCGCACCGTCGCCGGTGAGGATGTTACCCCAGTTACCTTGGCAGTCGATCAGTAAATCCTTTTGTCCGAGTTGTACCAACGCATCGCCGATCGAAGCGTCGCCGTGCGGGTGAAACTGCATGGTGTGCCCCACGATGTTGGCTACTTTATTATAGCGTCCATCGTCTAGCCGTTTCATGGAGTGCAGAATGCGGCGTTGTACAGGTTTAAACCCATCATTCATGTGCGGTACTGCACGTTCCAAGATGACATACGAAGCATAGTCCAAAAACCATGTTTGGTACATGCCTGTAAGCTGATGTTTAACACTCTCGTCGCGTGAGTCTGTCGGTTTATAATCGGAATGTTCTTCTAGTGTATCGTTAATCTCTTCGCTCATAAATTCCTTACTGCTATTTTTTTACATGTGCACGCAAAAATACGAAAATAAAAGAGATTACCACTTAAAATAGGTGAAAGTTTCGGTCTTAGTGTGAGTAGAAATAGAGAGAACCAACGAAAGGTGAAGTCAGAAAGCCCCAAAAGGTTTCATTTATATAAAAATTAAGGGCATTCTAAGATAAATTAAGAAGGGGCATGGATGGTTTTGGATATAAATACCTATCTTTGTGACGTTTTTCCTATAAATAAGAGTATTTAAAACAAACATATAGTTTACAAAGATGGCACAAGAAGATGTTTTTAAGAAGTTAGTATCACACTGCAAAGAGTATGGATTCGTTTTTCCGTCGAGCGACATTTACGATGGATTGGGTGCGGTGTACGATTATGGTCAGATGGGTGTTGAGCTGAAGAACAACATTAAAAAATATTGGTGGGACAGCATGGTGCTGCTTCACGAAAATATTGTTGGCATTGACTCTGCTATCTTTATGCATCCGACTATCTGGAAAGCTTCCGGACACGTTGATGCGTTCAATGATCCGTTGATTGATAACAAAGATTCAAAGAAACGCTACCGTGCCGATGTGTTGATCGAAGATCAATTGGCAAAGTACGATGATAAGATAAATAAAGAGGTGGCTAAAGCGGCTAAGCGGTTTGGAGAATCATTCGATGAGGCTCAATTTCGTTCGACCAACGGCCGTGTTTTGGAGCATCAAGCTAAGCGTGAGGCGTTGCATGAACGTTTTGCTCAAGCGTTGAACGATAATAACCTCGAAGAGCTTCGTCAGATTATCGTGGATGAAGAGATTGCTTGTCCGATTTCGGGTACTAAAAACTGGACGGAAGTGCGCCAGTTTAACTTGATGTTTTCTACCGAGATGGGATCAACGGCCGATGGAGCGATGAAGATTTATTTGCGTCCGGAAACAGCACAAGGGATTTTTGTGAATTACCTGAATGTACAAAAGACCGGTCGTATGAAAGTTCCTTTCGGTATTGCACAGATCGGTAAAGCTTTCCGTAATGAGATTGTGGCGCGTCAGTTTATCTTCCGTATGCGTGAGTTTGAACAGATGGAAATGCAGTTCTTCGTGAAACCGGGTACTGAGTTAGACTGGTTTAAAACTTGGAAAGAGACTCGTCTGAAATGGCATAAAGCGCTTGGATTCGGTGATAGCCATTACCGATTCCATGATCACGATAAGTTGGCTCACTATGCTAATGCGGCAACCGATATCGAGTTCTTGATGCCGTTCGGCTTTAAGGAAGTAGAAGGAATCCACTCGCGTACCGATTTCGACTTGTCTCAACATGAGAAGTATTGTGGTAAAAATATTAAATACTTCGATCCGGAATTGAATGAATCATATACTCCGTATGTTATCGAGACCTCTATCGGTGTGGATCGCATGTTCTTAAGTATTGTGAGTGCAGCTTATACAGAAGAGACCCTCGAAAACGGTGAAAGTCGGGTGGTACTGAAATTGCCTGCAGCCTTGGCACCAGTTAAACTAGCCGTGATGCCGTTGACTAAGAAAGATGGTTTGCCCGAAAAAGCCCGTGAAATTATCAACGACTTGAAGTTCCACTTCAACTGTCAGTACGATGAAAAAGATAGCATCGGTAAACGTTACCGTCGTCAGGATGCTATTGGTACTCCGTTCTGTGTGACAGTGGATCACCAAACTCTAGAAGATCATTGCGTTACCTTGCGTAATCGCGATACCATGCAACAAGAGCGTGTGGCTATCTCTGAACTAAATAACATTATTGCAGACAGAGTGAGTCTCACTTCGTTGCTGAAATCAATTCAATAAAACCAAGAAGCATGAATACCAAGAACTACTTATTTCCATTATTGCTGCTGGCTCTTTTGATTACCACTGCTTGCCAGGAAACGGCAGAGGTGGGTCGATATGATAACTGGCGTGAACGCAACGAAGCCTTTATAGACTCTTTGCAACACGTCTATGACACGAAGCCGGGCCACGGTGGGTTGGATACGATTCATCTGCAAACTGATCCTGCTGGTTACATCTTTTTTAAGACAAAGACACCGGTGGCGCCTATTGGACAATCGCCTGTCATTCAGGAGATCACTCCGTTATATACAGATTCTGTGTCGACTTTTTACAAGGGGTCTAATATAATAGGTTATGTTGATCATAAGAACAACTACATAGGTGAAGTGTTCGATGGTAATTTCAAAGATACTGATCCGACGTTTGAGTTTACTCGCCCTGCCAACTTTAGGGTTTCAAGATTGATTGTAGGCTGGACGGAGATGCTCCAACGCATGAAGGTGGGGGAACGTCGTGAAATTTATATTCCTTGGAAATATGGCTACGGAAGTGCCGGATCTGGGGCGAATATCTTGGGTTATTCTACTTTAATCTTTGATGTGCAGTTAATCAAGATCGAAGAAGAGAAAAAAGTAACCAATTAGTATGGAGGCTACATAGCTAGTGAGAACGGATTATCTGACCTTTTTTGGGTAGGTCATTCACTGTTCTCGCTAGGTATTGGTGCCGTAAGGAGGGTATTGAACATTTTGTCGAAGGTGTCCGTTCTATAATAAAGCGTGCTTATCACATGTCTAAATTGATTAAAGTTTTAGTTTTGTTCCTCTTGGCTTTTCTTTTTCAAGAAGGGCTTCAGTGGATCTCCGTTTCAGATGGAACGGACAGGGAACGCATTGAACTTTCGTCAACCTTTTCTGGAGAGCATGTCATTGATTCTCCTCAGACCCCGCATATCCCTGATGCAGAGTTGTCGGGTGATAGCTATACACACCAAGTCTCTTTGAACCGTGTTCAGCGGGCTCAGCTTGGTGACTATTTCTTTTCATTA
Organism: Bacteroidia bacterium; assembly: GCA_009929715.1. GTDB lineage: Bacteria > Bacteroidota > Bacteroidia > Bacteroidales > Bacteroidaceae > Bacteroides. Next base: position 13,967 of record RZZX01000037.1, on the reverse strand, counting down.
AAAAGCCTTTTGGGGCAATTAGCCGATAGAGCCAGTGCCCTGTCGCAACATAAAAAACGTCTTTACGCTACAACGACCAGTTTCTTTCGCTGTTACCAGCAGAATGACTACTACGTCTTTGCTCTGCGGCAAATCATCATTTAGAATCACAATTATAGCCATTCTTTTTGTCATATAGCTCCGTTTGAGGGTTATATACTTTTCTAATTTCTATAATTTTAATCCTTAAAAACTAAAGATGATGTCAACTCAAACTATTCAATCGTCTATCTTTACGTCGCTACATGCTGATGTGGCTAAACGTATCAATATCTCTGGTGTGATACTTTCTGTTTTATTCTGTTTGGTCGGCTTTGCGCTTTTTGCTCTGACGCTGGCCTTAGAAGATCGTTCGTCGGCCACGAGTTTAGGTCTCATGGTTCTTGGAACTGGCTTGATTCTTTTAGCCGTTTTTCGGTTGTCTTGGCTTTCAATGAGGAAGGTTTACTTACCTACCGGAAGCCTGGTGAAAGAGCAGGCGCTCTTTTTCGATTTGAAATACTTAGACGATTTAAAACAACTCATCGACTCAGGCCATTTTTCTTCGGATCTTCATTTAAAGAGTGAAGCGAGTGGTAATATTCGTTTCGATGTGATGCTCTCCGACGACCATGAATTTGCTGCCGTCCAACTGTTTCAGTTTGTGCCTTATCACTATGAGTCGGTGACTCCCGTTCGCTACTATGTTGGTGCGGAAGCCTCGCAACTCGCTTTGTTCTTAGCAACAAGTAAGGTTCGCTAGACTGAATTTAAAACGAGACCCTGTTGAAACCCGAAAGGGTTGTCCTTCATAAAAGATTGTTGCCTACTTCAAATGGCAGCAATCTTTTTTTTGATCGATAATGAGCTTGGTGAGCATTCTAGACGACAGACCTCCTGCGGTAAAGGGGGGATGAATAAAAAGAATCTCTGTTTAAGCGATTTCTCTTTCTCCATTCACCGACTGTTGAACGGTATCTATCCGGAATCTGTCGATTTTTTGCCTCGTGTTGTCGAAATTCTTTTCTAAGAGACTATCAGAGGCGTTACTTTTGTGTGTCGTTTTAATTAACACTTCTTTTCAAACGGGGGTATATTGTGGTAAATTTCATCAAATAACCGATAAAAAGAAGAAAACTTTTTCAATTGATAAAGTTTTCTGTCTATCTTTGTCGCATTCTCTTTCAGTAGAATAGAGATTTGTTTTAAAGCAGTGAAATGAAAAAAGAACCATCAAAGAGCATGACCCCACGAACCGAATTGAAAGTAAAGATTATAACAGCCGCTACGGAAGCTTTTGCTTTGAAAGGCATCAAGAGTGTTACGATGGATGAGATCGCCGCCTCACTTGGTATTTCGAAACGCACGCTCTATGAAGTGTTTCCAGATAAAGAAGCGTTGTTGCGCAACTGTTTTTTTAAGATAAAAAAAGACTGGGATGCTTACTTTCAAGAAGTCTTGAAACGTTCCGATAATGTGTTGGAAGTGATCTTAGATATTTTTAAGAAGGGGCTTGAGGCGATGCACTCCATGAACAAACGTTTTTTTGAAGAGATACGTAAATATCCTAGGGTTCATGAGATGATTCAGCGGAGCAGAATGAAAGATTCGGAACATGCTATTGCCTTTTTGAAACTAGGGGTTGAACAAGGGCTTTTTCGGTCGGATGTGAATTATGACATTGTGAATATTTTGCTTCGCGAGCAGTTTGAAATACTTCTGAATACAGATCTCTGTAAGGACTATTCTTTCGTCGAGGTGTATGAGTCTATTATGTTTACCTTTTTGCGAGGGATCTCGACTGAAGTGGGATTGAAAAAGCTGGAAGAGTTTATGGTAGATTATCGTCAAACAAAATAAGGAGTTGATTGTTAGGTTATTAAGGTTGAAATTTAGAGAATAATTGTATGAACAGAATGAAACGTTTTTTAGGTAGGAAACTATTCCTGTCGATCTTAGGTATTAGTCTGTTGGGGAGTGCACATGCTCAAGAAGCGAAAGATACGTTGGCTTTAACGCTCGACAAAGCTTTGCAGGTAGCCATGGATGAGAACCCAACCATTAAGGTGTCTAATAAAGAAATTGAATTAAAGAAAGTGGCCAATAAAGAGGCTTGGCAAACGTTGCTTCCGCAAGTCGATATAAATGGGCAGCTGAATCACACCATCAAGGCGGCTGAGATGAACCTTGGCGGACAGTCGTTTAAAATGGGTAAGGACAACTCTAATACGGTCAATGCCGCCTTAGCTGTTAGCTTGCCTCTATTTGCACCGGCGGTCTATAAAACCATGTCTTTGACGCAGACCGATATCGAACTTGCTGTTGAGAAATCAAGGGCTTCTAAACTCGATTTGGTGAATCAAGTGACCAAAGCTTATTATCAACTTCTGCTGACTCAAGATAGTTATCTGGTTTTGAAAGAGAGTTATCAAGTAGCCGAAGAGAATTATAAGGTGGTTTGCGCCAAATATAGTCAAGGAACGGTGAGCGAGTTCGATAAGATCAGTGCAGAGGTTCAAATGCGTAGTATCAAGCCCAATTTGATCTCAGCAGAAAATGCGGTGACTTTGGCGCAATTACAGTTGAAGGTCTTGATGGGGATTACCAGCGATGTGACTCTTAAGATCAATGACGAACTTATGCGCTACGAATCGGGCGTTTTTGCCAATCAGCTGACTGAAGATTTGGAAGGGTTAAAGAATAACTCTACAATCAAGCAACTGGAGCTGAATCAGACTCTTTTAAACAAGAATCTAGGTATTGCTAAAATGGGCTTTTTGCCTACTCTGTCGATGAGCTTGAACTACCAATTCCAATCGCTTTACAACTCTAATTTGAACTTGTTCAATTATTCATGGGGCAACAGTTCGGCGATGGTTTTCAACTTGAGCATTCCACTTTATAAGGCGAAGAATTTCACGAAGGTGAAATCGACCCGGATTCAGATGACTCAGTTGGAACTTACTAAGATCGATACCGAGCGTAAGTTAAACATGCAAGCGACGGCTTATCGGAACAACATGGCAAAGAGTTCGGAGCAGGTGGTGAGCAACCGTGAGACGGTGATGCAAGCCAAAAAGGCGGTGCAGATAGCCGGTAAACGCTACGATGTAGGTAAAGGTACGGTGCTTGAGTTAAATAGCTCACAAGTTTCGCTTACACAAGCGCAACTCACGTACAACCAGTCTATTTATGACTATTTAGTTGCCAAGGCCGATTTAGATCAACTTTTTGGGAAAGAATAACCGATTAGAAATAATAAAAAAGAAGAAATATGAGAAAGAGTTTTCAAGTAGCTGCTCTGCTCTTTGCAGTCATTTTGGGTTCATGTAGTGGAGGGAAGGATCAAAAAGGAGCTGATAAAACCAGTGAAAAGATACGGGTTAAACTAGCTGCTGTTACGGCACGCTCGGTGGAACAGATACAAGAGTATACAGCCACTGTGGAGGCGGAGGTGACTAATAACATCGCTCCTAATTCACCAGTGCGTATTGATCGTATTTTGGTTGAAGTGGGCGATCGGGTCTCGAAAGGGCAGAAGCTTGTCCAGATGGATGCAGCCGGACTTAAGCAGGCTAAACTGCAATTAGAGAATCAGGTTTTAGAATTTAAACGTGTCGATGAACTTTATAAGGTGGGAGGCGTCTCTAAATCCGATTGGGATGCGATGAAAACAGCGCTTGATGTGAAGCGGACAGCCTATAAAAATTTGTTGGAAAACACTACGTTGCTGAGTCCGATAGCGGGGATTATTACTGCACGTCATTACGACAATGGCGATATGTATGGGGCTGCTAAACCTGTGCTTACAGTGGAACAAATAACACCGGTTAAGTTGCTCATCAATGTCTCTGAAACCTATTTTGCTAAGATGAAAAAAGGCGAATCGGTCGACGTGAAGCTCGATGTGTACGGTGATGAAACATTTACCGGTAAGGTGAGCTTAATCTATCCAACCATTGACCCAACGACCCGTACCTTCCCAGTTGAGATAAAACTAGACAATAAGAACCAACGGGTTCGTCCGGGCATGTTTGCGCGTGTTACTGTCAACTTTGGGGTAGAAGAGAATGTGGTGGTGCCCGATCAGGCAGTGGTGAAGCAAGCTGGTTCAGGCGATCGCTATGTCTATGTATACCAAGACGGTAAAGTCTCTTACAGCAAAGTCGTTCTTGGCCGTCGTATGGGGAGTGAATACGAACTCAAGTCGGGGGTACCGAACAACTCACAAGTTGTCGTTGCAGGTCAGGCCCGTCTGATCAATGGTTCGGAAGTGGAAGTAGAAAAATAAAAATATTAAGATCCTATTATGAGTTTATACGAAGGAGCGGTTAAAAAGCCGATTATGACCACCCTCTGCTTTATAGCAGTGGTGATATTTGGTCTCTTTTCTTTATCTAAACTACCGATCGATTTGTATCCAGATATTGATACCAATACGATCATGGTGATGACAGCTTATCCAGGTGCAAGTGCTTCGGATATTGAAAATAACGTGACCCGTCCGTTGGAGAATACGCTCAATGCCGTGAGCAATCTGAAGCATATCACTTCACGTTCTTCGGAGAACATGTCACTGATTACACTGGAGTTTGAATTTGGCAATGACATTGATGTACTCACCAATGACGTCCGCGATAAGTTGGATATGGTCAGTTCGCACTTGCCCGATGCTGCTGAGACGCCTATTATCTTTAAGTTCAGCACCGACATGATTCCTATTGTACTGCTTTCAGTGCAAGCCAATGAGAGTCAGAGTGCCTTATACAAGATTCTCGACGACCGTGTCGTCAATCCTTTGGCGCGTGTGCCCGGTGTAGGTACAGTCTCTATTGCCGGTGCGCCTCAACGCGAAGTCCAGGTCTATTGTGACCCCAATAAGCTAGAAGCTTACCATTTGAGTGTAGAGTCTATCAGTTCCATTATCGGGGCAGAAAATAAGAACATCCCTGGTGGTAACTTTGATATTGGTTCCGAAACATACTCCTTGCGTGTAGAGGGGGAGTTTCAAGAGACCCGTCAGTTAGAGAATGTGGTGGTTGGTACTCACAATGGAGCCAATGTATACTTGAGAGACGTAGCCAAAATTGTGGATACGATAGAAGAGCGTTCGCAGGATACCTACAACAATGGGGTTAAAGGGGCAATGATTGTTGTCCAAAAGCAGGCAGGAGCCAACTCCGTGGAGATTTCCAAGAAAGTAGCCGAAGCCTTGCCAGAGCTACAAAAGAACTTGCCGAGCGATGTGAAGCTAGGTGTGATTGTCGATACGTCCGATAACATTTTGAACACCATCGACAGTTTGACAGAAACGGTCATGTATGCGCTACTCTTCGTGGTGTTGGTGGTCTTCTTCTTCTTAGGACGTTGGCGTGCCACATTGATCATCTGTATGACAATCCCCCTTTCGCTGATAGCCTCGTTTATCTACCTGGCTATAACAGGAAATACGATTAATATCATTTCGCTCTCCTCGCTCTCCATCGCTATTGGTATGGTGGTAGACGATGCCATTGTAGTGTTGGAGAATGTGACCACGCACATTGAGCGCGGTTCCGATCCGAAGCAAGCAGCCGTTCATGGCACCAACGAGGTGGCTATTTCGGTCATCGCTTCCACCTTGACGATGATTGCCGTATTCTTCCCATTGACCATGGTTGGCGGTATGTCCGGAGTGATGTTTAAGCAGTTGGGTTGGATGATGTGTGCCATCATGTTCATCTCTACCATTGCCGCTTTGTCGCTCACGCCGATGCTCTGTTCCAAACTATTGCGTTTAGAGAAGAAGCGTTCAAGAGGTATGGAGCTCTTCTTTAAGCCGATAGAAAAAGCGTTGAATGCGTTAGATCACGGCTATGTTCGGTTGTTGAATTGGGCGGTACGTCACCGTTTGGTTGTGATAGTCGGTTGTATCGCCTTCTTTGTTGTGAGTCTATTCTGCGCCAAGGGTATCGGAACCGAGTTTTTCCCGGCCCAAGATAATGCACGTATCGCTGTGAAGTTGGAACTCCTCATCGGTACACGTAAAGAGGTGGCTCAAGCTGTTTCCGAACGGTTGGCACAACAATGGATGACCAAGTATAAATCGGTTATGAAGGTTTGTAACTATACCGTAGGTCAGGCCGATTCTGATAACACTTGGGCCTCAATGCAAGACAATGGTTCACACATGGTGGCTTTTAATATCAGTTTGGTGAATCCGGGCGACCGTGATATTTCTCTTGAAGAGGTCTGCAACGAGATGCGTGAAGATCTCAAAGGCTATCCGGAGTTCAGTAAGACACAAGTCATTCTAGGAGGTAGTAACACCGGTATGTCTAGTCAGGCTACCGCCGACTTTGAGATTTATGGGTACGACATGCCGACTACAGATAGCGTGGCTTATCGTCTGAAGCAAGAGCTGCTTCATGTGAAAGGTGTTTCTGAAGTGAACATCAGTCGGAAAGATTACCAACCAGAGTATCAGGTTGAGTTCGACCGCGAGAAGCTAGCTCTTCATGGACTGAATTTATCAGTAGCAGGGAACTACCTACGCAACCGTGTAAATGGTGCAGTTGCTTCTAAGTTTCGTGAGGACGGTGATGAGTACGACATTAAAGTGCGTTATGCACCAGAGTACCGCACCAGTCTTGAGAGCCTTGAAAACATCTTGATATACAATGCCAAAGGAGAGTCCGTTCGGGTTAAAGACGTGGGTAAGGTGGTCGAGCGTTTTGCACCGCCTACTATCGAGCGTAAAGACCGTGAGCGTATCGTCACCGTTTCGGCTGTTATCTCCGGGGCACCGCTGGGCAATGTGGTTGCAGCTGGTCAGAAGCTCATTAAAACATTGGATCTTCCTTCGGACGTCACCGTTCAGGTAGCAGGTTCATTTGAAGACCAACAAGAGTCTTTCCAAGACCTAGGCACCTTGGCGTTATTGATCATCGTTTTGGTTTTCATCGTAATGGCCGCCCAGTTTGAATCGTTGACCTATCCGTTTATCATCATGTTCTCTATTCCGTTTGCGTTTAGTGGTGTGTTGATGGGACTCTTTATCACCCAAAAGACTTTGAGTGTGATGAGCCTATTGGGAGCGATTATGTTGATTGGTATTGTGGTGAAGAACGGGATTGTGCTCATCGACTACATCACGTTGTGTCGTGAACGCGGGATGGCTGTAATCAACTCGGTAACTACGGCTGGAAAGAGCCGTCTTCGTCCGGTATTGATGACCACTGCCACGACCATTTTGGGTATGATACCGATGGCGGTAAGTACTGGGCAAGGAGCCGAAATGTGGAGTCCGATGGCTATTGCCGTTATTGGCGGTCTGACCATCTCTACCGTGCTAACGTTGGTGTTGGTGCCGACACTCTACTGCGTCTTTGCCGGTACCGGTATCAAGAACAAACGTCGTGCTTTGAAGCGCCAACATGCTGCTTCTTTGAATAAACAGGTTGATTAACAAAAAAGAGATAGAACAATGAAATCAGTATTAATAACATTCGACCAAGCGCACTACGATCATATTGTGGCGTTGCTCGACCGGTTGAGTTGTAGAGGATTTACCCATTGGGAACGCGTTCGCGGTCGTGGCACAAAAAGCGGTGACCCGCATTATGGCAGCCATGCTTGGCCAGCAATGTGCTCAACGATCCTTGCCGTTGTCGAGGATGCCAAAGTTGATCCGTTGCTCGATGCGTTGGAAAAGATGAACAAAGAGAAAGAGCAGCTTGGGCTGCGTGCTTTCGTTTGGAACATCGAACGATCCATCTGATAAATCGGTAAACGGTTTACATATATCGAGGAGAATACACTTAATAGGTGGCATTCTCCTCTTTTTTTTCCCTCTTTTGTCTATCTTTGCACCTCCTAAATGCACGTGTAGATGAAAAATTATGTAAACTATTCGTTGGGATTAGTTGTCTGTCTGCTGATCATACTCATCGGCTTACACTTTCTGCCCACGATAACCATTGGTGGAGAACCGTTGAGGCGAGTCGATCTGCTGAGTGAAGTTCGTTGTCCTAAGCCCGAAGAGAGCGTTGACGTGGACAGTGCAGCGTTATTACCTGTGGTGAAACCCGCTTTTGTCGACACCTGTCGTGCCGGCATGACCTGCATTGAAGACTATAGTGACTCGACCCTTCGGGGAATGACCCCTTTTTACGAAGCGATCGATCGATTAAAGAAAGAGAGAGGTTTTGTACGCATTGCCGTCTTTGGCGATTCATTCATTGAAGCAGATATCCTAACGTCCGATTTGCGTGAGATGCTCCAGAAGAAGTTTGGTGGGTGTGGCGTGGGTTTTGTACCAATGACCTCGATGACTAGTGGATACCGTCCCACCATTCAGCACTCTTTTGGGGGTTGGTCGAGTCATGCTGTAACCGATACCGTCTTTTTCGATCGCTCCCAACAGGGCGTTTCAGGGCACTATTTTGTTCCCCATAGTGGGGCCTATGCCGAGTTGCGTGGACAAAAAAGATACCTCTCTTTACTCGATACCTGCCGACAAGCCTCGCTCTTCTTTCTCAATAAAGATTCCGCTAGCTTGGCCGTGCGTATCAATAAAGGCGAACCTCAATATTATACCCTCTCACCCTCTGCCCACTTACAGAAAATAACAGTTGATGGGGCTATCGGTACTGTCCGATGGACAGTAGAACGGGCCGACTCAACCTTGTTCTATGGCATGGCGATGGATGGTGACCGAGGTATGATCGTCGACAACTTCTCTTTGCGTGGTAGCTCCGGGCTGACGTTAAGAAACGTCCCGACTAAGATGATGAGTGCCTTCAATGCGTGTCGCCCATACGACCTGATTATTCTTCAGTACGGCTTGAATGTAGCCACCGAACGAGGGAGCAATTACGACCATTATAAGAAAGGCTTGATGAAAAGCATTGCCCACCTGAAGGAGTGTTTCCCGCAAGCTGGCTTCCTGTTACTCAGCGTAGGCGATCGCGATTATAAAACCGAAGAGGGCGATTTAAAAACCATGCCGGGTATTCGCAACATGGTACGTTATCAGCAGAGCATTGCCGCTGAGAGCAGCATAGCCTTTTGGAACATGTTCGAGGCTATGGGAGGCAATGGCAGTATGGCCACTCTGGTTCATTCGAAACCGTCGATGGCGAATTATGACTATACGCACATCAATTTTCGAGGTGGCAAACATCTGGCAAAGCTGCTTTATGAAACGTTGATTTATGGTAAGCAACAATACGATAAACGCCGTGCGTATGAACAGAACTAACCGTTTGCTCCTCTTTGTTACACTTTTTGTCTTGGGAGGGGCTCATCTGGGTGTTAGGGCACAAGATAAGGTGCCGGCGCATGCTCCTAAATCGCTCAGGCTCAAGAGGGTGAAGCCTTTTCGAGAGGTTCCGACGGCAGCCGATACGATTGCGGTACGCGATAGTTTTCCTCGTTCTTTTCGTGGCGTGCGTCAGAGCGTCATTCAGGATAGTCTGGGGATATTGAATCCGATCTTCCTCCGGTTGAATGAAGTATATGCTGGTGCGAACCAAGATACCGTACGCATCCTTCACATAGGTGATAGCCATGTGCGTGGTCATATTTATCCGCAAACGATGGGGCATAAACTCGTTCAGATTTTTAAAGCGTTGAAATACACCGATATGGGGGTGAATGGTGCCACCTGCCTTACCTTTACGCATCCCGATCGCATGGCTGAAATCATTGCCTACCGACCGGAATTGTTGATTCTCTCTTTCGGAACCAATGAGAGCCATAACCGCTCCTATCGAGCGAATGTGCATTATCACCAGATGGACGAACTACTTAGTCAGTTACGTGACAGTCTTCCCGGTGTACCGATTTTATTAACCACTCCGCCAGGATCGTATGAACGTCTTCGCTATCGCCGACGCAAAGGACGTTATACCGTCAATCCGCGTACAGAAACAGCCGCTGGCTCTATCACGAAATATGCCCGAGACCATCGGTTGGTTGTCTGGGATCTTTATCGAACGGTTGGCGGGGGCTCAGACGCCTGTGAGAATTGGACCAAGGCGCGACTGATGCGTCCCGACCATGTGCACTACGTTGCCGAAGGCTATGTCCTTCAAGGAGAACTTTTTTACCGAGCATTCATTAAAGCCTATAATAGATATGTTATTTCCCGTTGATCTTGATTTAAATCGCCTGAAAGAGGTGCTCACCTACGACCCACAAGCCCCGATGATCTTTAGCAGTGGTATTTTCTTGTGGCTCTTCACCGCCTTTATGTTGGTCTATCTTCTACTGAAACACCAAGATACGGCTCGGATCTTTTTCGTGACCCTTTTTTCCTACTACTTCTACTACAAGAGCAGTGGCACCTACTTCTTTTTGTTGGCCGTGGTTACCGTATCCGACTTTTACATAGCCCGTTTGATGGCCGGTACTGTTACCGGGTGGAAACGGAAACTGTTCGTGATTCTGAGCTTGACCATCAATCTCGGTCTACTCTGTTACTTTAAGTACACCAACTTCTTTGGTGGCTGTATAGCCTCGCTGACCAATGGCACCTTTACGCCACTCGATATTTTCTTGCCTGTGGGCATCTCCTTCTTTACTTTTCAGTCTCTGAGCTACACCATCGACGTCTATCGCAAAGAGATTACCCCACTGACTCGGTTGATCGATTATGCCTTTTATGTCTCCTTCTTTCCACAGTTGGTAGCAGGTCCCATCGTTCGTGCACGCGATTTCATTCCACAAATACGAAAACCTCTCTTCGTTTCGCAAGAGATGTTCGGACACGGTCTCTTCTTGATCATGGCTGGACTTTTCAAGAAAGCCATCATCTCCGATTATATCAGCGTCAACTTCGTTGAACGTATTTTCGATAACCCCACCCTCTACTCCGGAGTAGAAAATCTGATGGGCGTGTATGGCTACGCCCTCCAAATCTATTGTGATTTCTCCGGTTATAGCGATATGGCCATTGGCATCGCCCTTTTGCTCGGCTTTCATTTCAACCTCAACTTCGATTCTCCTTATAAATCGGCCTCCATTACCGAGTTTTGGAGACGCTGGCACATCTCCCTTTCCAGCTGGCTGCGCGATTACCTCTATATCGCTTTGGGTGGCAACCGCAAAGGTAAAATCAGGCAATACATCCACCTCATCATCACCATGTTTTTAGGTGGATTGTGGCATGGCGCATCTTGGAACTTTGTTTTCTGGGGACTGTTTCATGGCATTGCGCTCGCTCTGCATAAGTTCTGGATGGGGCTTACCGGTCGGAGAAAAGGCGAGAAGAGTCGTGGCCTTCGTCGGGTACTCGGTGTCATTATCACGTTCCACTTCGTCTGCTTCTGTTGGATATTCTTTCGCAACGCCGATTTCAAAAACTCCATGGACATGCTGACGCAGATATTCACGGCGTTCCGTCCGCAACTCTTTCCTCAGTTGGTAGAAGGTTACTGGAAAGTCTTTGCCCTGATGCTCTTCGGCTTTCTGCTTCACTTTGCCCCCGATAGTTGGGAAAAAGCCCTTTCGCGCGGCGTTACCCACCTGCCATTTATTGGCAAGGTCTTGATGCTGACCGCCTTGGTTTACCTCGTTATTCAGATCAAGAGTAGCGATATACAGCCCTTTATCTATTTCCAGTTCTAGCTCTTGTTGAAAATTTGTGCTCTGTTGCCGTTGCATGTTTCACTTAAAAGCGGTGGGTATCAGAACCGAAATGACCTCTTAAACCATAACCAAGCCCTTGTTTACGAAAGCAAGGGCTTTTTTCATCTCTCCTTAGATAGGAATAAAACATTCCGCTCGTTTTGTTCTCTCGCTTAACTTCCCTATCTCTGCCCTTAGATTTTTGGTGTTACACCTTTCTGTATGCTTCGAAAGGTGTGATGAAAAGGGAATCAGGTGTAAATCCTGAACAGACCCGCTGCTGTAAGCTCTACCAAAATCCGTGTGCACTACTTTTGCCACTGAAACACATTATACCGGTATCGGAAGGAGGAACTTCGATGATCGGAAAAGGGTTTCGGGAAGGACGCATCACGGAAGAGTAAGTCAGAAGACCTGCCAAAATGAATGAGACTTGTTCCCGAGGAATGGAGCAAGATCAACAAGCTTTTAAGTTTACTATTTATACATTTTTACTTTAAAACGACATGAGAAAAAATCAAGTACTAGCGTTCCTATGCGCTATTGTGATGTTTGTGGGCTGTAGTCAGGACGATTTTGTTCCTCAACTAACCACTGATCTGGGTACAGCATCCCTCTCCTTTTCGTCCGAAGGGGGCGAACAGCAGTTTACTTTGACTTGTAATGAAACGTGGACCGTAGCACAGTTGCCCGACTGGGTGAAGGTGTCTGCGAAGGAGATCGTTGCTGCCCGAAGCACGAACTATTCCGAAGGTACCAAAGAGCTAACTGTGACTGTATTACCCAATGAAGAGGCTACTTCACGTACAACCGAATTGGTTCTTATACCCGTGAGCGGAACATCGCTTAAAATCACCATCAGCCAACAGAAAAAGCCTCAGTTGGTAGGGTATTGGATTTTGAGTGAAGGGAATGCCGGAAAGAACGATTCGGAGTTGGCTTGGTACGATCTAGCAACTCAGAAGCTGGCTAAGAAGCAGTTCAAACTCCTCAACGGGGCGCCATTGGGCGATACCGGTAATGATCTGAAAATCTATGGCAGCAAGATGTATTGTGTGGTCTCTGGTCCCGGCTTTGGGACAGCGTCGACCGAAGGAACCAATTACATTGAAGTGATCAATCCGGCTAATGGAAAGTCTATTAAACGCATTCCTTTTACCAATGCGAAGGGAGAGCCAGTTAAACCGCGCAACTTGATTTTTGAAGGAGGTAAAGGATACATCAGTGGTTATGGCAACGAAGTGGTTCGACTCGATACAGCCACGTTGGCTTTAGATGGGCGTGCAGCATTGAGTGGCACGTTGTCTGAAGGGCTTTGCTACAACGATGGTAAGCTCTATGTTTGCAACTCCGGGCAAGGGGCCGATAATAAACTATCGGTGGTCGACCCTGTTGAGATGAAGGAGGTGAAGGTGATAACTACCGAGATGAACCCCACGGGTATTGTATCAGTATCGAAAGGAGTAATCTATTTTAGCACCAATTACAGTGCGTATAAACTCTATAAGTTGACCACGAGTGATGATAAGATTTCCGAAATGGCTGGATTAAATGTGGGCAACATGGTTTATGCTAACGGGAAGGTGTATGCTTGTTATTTTAATTGGACATCGTATGAGGGGGCAACGTATGAGTTTGATCCTGCTACTGATGTGGCAAAACCTCTTGCAATAGATTTACCGGGTGCCGGTATTGATATGCTAATGGAGTATCATATCGGGGCTATCAACGGCTCGACGGATCTTTTTCTGACCGGCATGGGGCAGGATGTGGTGATTATTGATCCTGCTACGAAGGCGATTAAACACACTTTTAAAACGGGTGTGGCCAATGGCAATAGTGTGGTGGCTTACTATAACTAGTTTATTACAAACATAAACTGCACACGATAACTGTTTTTTTTACTACTTGCAATTCTTTACTAAGGGATTGTTTTTTAAAGTAAGGGGCCGACTTGGAGAAGTCGGCCCCTTTTGTGGGTTAGGTACGCCCAGCATGGGCGGCCACTCCAGGGTGTAAGTCCCGAATGTGCTTTGATAGTGGGAAGCGTTAGCTTAAGACAAGAGTGTCTATCGTGAGATGGAATCTGAAGGAAGTCGGCGGCAAATTCTCGGTCTGACGGACAGAAACTGAATATAAGGCGTCTGTATGTGGACGAATCTGCAAGACAAGATAAAGTCCCAAACTATCCGAAACATACAGGTGTAAATTTGGCAGATATATGAGATGAAAGTTATCGCTCTTAACTGGGGAGACCTTTGCCATACGTGTGGACCGAGTGATATAGTTTCACTCCATCACAACCCGCACAGTGATGTGCGACTGAGGGTAAAGGAGTC
>RZZX01000148.1 GCA_009929715.1 Bacteroidia bacterium | reverse complement strand
GCGATGCAATGATATAGGCGTTTTGCCTGATGATAAGGTTGCCTTGGCCAACGGTCAGGGGTGTGACCTGTGTAATCGAACAGGATTTTTAGGGCGAACGTTGATTCTAGAAGCGCTTTTCCCTCCCGAGGATCAGGCCAGCCGGCGTGCAATTACCGAGATGCTTGTCTCGAACGTTTCATCTTCGATCGTCGATGTGCCGGGCACTTTTTTCTTGCCGCGTCGCGAGTCCATACGTGATTTGATTCGTCGCAAAGCTGTTGATGCCAATATGGGCGCCTCTTTGATGGTTGAAGAGGCAACGGTTCGTCACAACCGTATGAGGTAGGGAGAAATGAAGCTATTTCATGCAAAATATGTCCAGCAAACAACAGGTGGCGGTTCCTTGGTTCAGGAGGAAGACTTTTATTTGCCTGACGAACGTGCAGTCCGCCATTTGCTGAGGAGCAAAGGGTATTGGCCCGTGGTCATTCAGGAACAAAAACCTCCCTTGTTTGAATGGATGGATGTTCGTTCGCGTGAATGGCAGATGCAACTTCTCAGAGCTATCCGTTTCCAGTCCGCGACCGCATCGGCTGGAACGGCGTTGATGAACATTATCGAGGGAGAAGATGACCCAAGGCGTCGTTTGGCCTTTCTTCCAACGCGAACAGTTTTGAAAGGTGGAGGGTCTTTTTCCGAGGCATTGCGTGAACTCAAGCTAATGGACGCGCCAACTATGGCCATCATCACCGCAGGAGAACGCGCTGGGGACCTCAAAGGTGTTATTCAGCATGCTATTGAGCATGTCGAGCAAAAAGGAAGCCAGTACAAGGCCGTTATTGCAGCATTGAGCTGGCTTTCTTTTGATATCATCTCGGTGGTGGGTACCATTTGGGGGAACCAATTTGGGTTTATTCCTTATTTGAAAGCGCAGGGGACAAAAAGCACAGAGCCTGGGGCTGCCGAAAAATTCGAAAATGCCGTTCAGATTGTCAGTGCAATCAATGGGACAATGCTGTTTGTCTCTTCGGTTATTATTCTGGCGGTTGTCTTTTTTGGCATATCTTATTGGCGGAATAGACACAAACAGGACCACTTAACATCTCGGCTCATGATGAATATTCCGATGCTTTCAAGCTATTTTCAAAACATGAACATGAAGGACACTTGCAAGCTGATGTCTCGACTTCTTCATGGTAAAGTGAATCTTTCGGATTCTTTAAAAATTATTATTGATAGTTCTGTCGAGCCGTCGACACGTTTTTATTGGTTGACTTGTCAGGCTAAAATCTTGGGCGGTATCGAGCCTGCGCGCGCTTTAGCTCAGTGGCCGTTGACAAAGGCTGAAAGAGATCAGATTGTCACGATTCAAATGGTCGACCAACTTAGTGAGGTGTACGCGGCAATCGCAGAAGAACGTAATTTAATGGCCAAGACAGACCAAAGAAAAATCATCAAATTTGGCATGTTTATGCTTTTTGCTTTGTCTGGCATTACCGTTCTGACAACGATATACTTGCTCATGCTCCAGAATCAGAGTTTCCTCAATTCTATCAATGAAATGCGTGGTGGCTAATATGCTCAAAGCGCTGGTGGACGCCGTCAAGGCCTATTGGAACAGCCTCGGAACCAAGGTTGACCCTCTTGCTGCAGAATTGGGGTTGCTTAGTGTCGAGAGACCTCAACTGGACAGAAACAAGAATTCTGTTGCAATGATGCAGTCACTTGTCGGAGGCATGGTTGGGGTTGCCGATTACTATTTCCCAGCTGATATTCTGGGAGGGTGTTGTCCCCGTATTCAAGGTGAAGAACAAAACATCGTTTGGAATGCAGCCGCCGAGGCTTTGGATACAGAGCGCGTTCACTTGGTATGGCAGGCCAAGAAGGACAAAATATATTATTTGGCGGTGTCATCTGAAAGCATCCGTTCGCATCCCAACACCTGGTGTCCGTTTTGTTCCCTTTTGCCCGGAATGGATGATGCGGCCATCCCGCCAACTATATACACTCATTATAGCGAAGAAGTGGCCACAATGATGGCTATCACATCAGATTCGCTTACGATTCATCGTGGTACTTCGTCGGTTATCCGGGCGAAAGCGGAGCGGCTTGCACGAGAAAATAATAATGCGCCCCTTATTGACATGGTTCCCGACCTGATTCAATCGTTGCAGCCGGTTCCATGGTATTCCGTTTCGCTGTTTGAGGATCGTGCGCGGCGAATTTTGTCGACCCTTATGGTCTCCTCTGCGATAATTTTTACAACCATAGCCCTTTTTGTTTGGTTTGTTGCAGCGGTCTCTACGTTGAATGCCAAGGTCGATCTCGAAGAAATACGAGAACGCAGCAATGTAAAGACGATCGAATTGATGAAAAAGGTGCAGGAGCATCGTGCGAGCCCTATGCGAAAGCAAATAGCGAGTTTTGCAGATCTCAATGATGGCCTTCTCGCCCTGAACGGATATTTAGAGATGTATCAGATTGTAAAAGGAAGGGTTCTCTGGCGTGCAATTGTTCCAGGTAACGTTACCGCTGAACGCATCAAAGAGCTCGGTGGGCAGACTCTTGGTAACGCAGATATGGGTGTTATAATCGGAAATTCTCCCGATGCTTTGGGATCGGATCGTTCTGGCGATTCTAAGGGTCGTGGTGGTAGGAGGAGGTAAAAATGTCACTGGATTTTTCTTCCTTACCCAAGATTCTCAGCCCGGCAATTCTAACAAGGGCCGTTCGTTCTTTTGACAAGACAGTAACCCTTTTTGTATCTGTTGGTTGGGGGGCGGTCATTGTTGTTTGGATTCTTGCGATTTATACTATTCATTTGTCGGTAACAGCTCGTTCTCAGTTAGCTGAAGCTTCTGCAAAGGAACCAAGCCTGCCCATCATAGAGAAGACATCTGTGCCTGCCCGACAAATCGAAAAAGTTATGGAGAGGCTTAAGAAAAAGTTTCCTGACGTTACCGTCAGCGCCGCGCGTGATTCGTCAGTCAATATTATCGGGACTGAGGGATCGCGGTTTAAAAGCTGGATGTACGCCTTGAGTTATATTGAGATTATATCTCCTGAATATTACTGGGAAATCAAGGAGATGTGCGTTGGCGCCCATTGTGGGGCTAATTCGTTGATGAAGGTTGTCTTGACTCCTCAGAAAATCATTTTCAAGGCACCGGAAGTTTCCTCTGACCCCTAAGACATTCTGCCCTTTCTCAGAGGAATCTTATTGACATTAGGGACGGATATCTTACCTTCGGCAGGATATTTAGGTAATACGGTGCTTGATTCGTGTTTTGTGGTGGCCTATTGGTAATGATTAGTTAAGAATCGTCTTGTAGCTTTTCTACAGTTTATGTGTAGTCATAGCTCAAGGCTTGACAGCTAGGGGACGAAGATGAGGCGATTGGACGAGAGTCTGTATGAGAACAAGTTGCCAAGCGATGCTGGTATTGCCATTGGACCAATTCTGTTCATCATCGCGGTTTTGGGTATTCTAGCGGCAGCTATCGCGGCGGGAAGTGGTTCCTTTACGACCAATACTCACGGTGAAAATACCAGAACAAGAGCAACGGCCATGATTGATATTGGCCAGAACTTGAAAATTGGTATGGACCGTGTTGTCGGTCTAGGCACTGACATTGTGGATGTCGTTATCGATCCGACGGTGACGTCCGGCGACGATGCGATCTTTTCGCCGATAGGTGGTGGTATTTCGGCTCCTTCGGTAACAATGGCGGCGGATGCGTCATCTGATACGTGGCACTATCCGACGATTGCTGTCCCAGGAATAGGTACGGCATCAGGAAGTCGTGTTGCTGTTCTCCGTGTAACCGATGTTGTTTGCGATGAAATTAACTCCAAGGTCAATGCCATGGCTGCTGGCACGGCCAGTGGTGCTGCAGTGGATATTGGTGATTTTACGTCAACAGCTGTGAATGACGGTGCGGCATGGCCCAGTGATTTTGACGGAAAGCCAGTTGGATGTGTCTATAACAGCAATTCCACCTCGATCGCTGCGGGTTTCTATTTCTATCAGGTTTTGGCGGTCGAATAATGTGACGCTTGAGTGAACCAAAAACGCCCCCGTCGAAGGGGGCGTTTTTATTTTTATGCTCACAATTTAATGGACATTTTAGACTAACCCTATGGAATAGCTAATCCTTCGTGTAAGTCATATCGCGTTCGTCTATGATTATTAACCAAACGCACGAAACTAATTAAAAACTCTTTAACTGATTGGGATATAATAGTTAAATGGTGCGGGGTTTATCTAATTAGCGGTAAGTTATCGGATCCCATGGCAAGGCTTTACGGCAATAGACAGTAAGCAGGTGTTGAATGCTCTCATCCAAAAAAGAGAATGACCAAAGGGACGATCAGAATAAAGCGCCGTCGATTTGGGGGCTTCTTTTTAATCCGCAGTTTGGAAAAGACATTGCGCCACTTAGAGATAGCTTCTTTATGTTTGCTCGTATCATCGCCTCTTTGTTTGCGATGGTTGGATTGTTCCCGCGTGATCATGCCGCGTTTGTAAGCAATGAAGTGAGGCTTTCCTTACGCGAGGTTATGGGTACAGCCTATGCCAATTTGCGTTTTACAAGGGAGGGTTTGCCCCAGATCCTTTACTTTGCTGCCGTGGTTGGCTGTTTGGCCTTCTCTCTTCTTTTCGTTTTGACGCTGCTCTTTTCCTTTTTGATCCCTGAGGCACATGCCCAAATCTTTCAGGCGCCAGGAACTCAGAACGGCACAAATTGCGATTTGGCCCAGCTTTGGCTTGGGTACCTTTTTTTGGGGCATGATATAAATGCTGCTCAAGGGTGCGGTTATGTTGCTGCGGGATCGAGCGTAGCGGCAACGCTTGCTCCAAACGGTAATGCCATCCAAATTGCGGTTGGCGATGC
>RZZX01000002.1 GCA_009929715.1 Bacteroidia bacterium | reverse complement strand
AAGGGTATGTATCTTTCAAACTCGACAAGATTGCTGACCAAATGGAAGGTAAGAAAGGATTAAAAATCCGTGTAAAAACCATCTACGAAGGAGTTAAAGAGTATACTGTCGATTTAAAAAAAGAATCATAACACTACACGAAACCTAAACTTTAACAATTAAGAGAGGACTAAAGAGAGCTTGGTCTCTTTGGTTCTCTTTTTTTATCTGAAAGCTTATCAGAGAGACAGGACCAATAGAGCGCAACAACCGTATAGTCTTCTTTCAAAAATTTAATCATTCAGGAACGGCAACTAGAAAAGGTAAAAAAAATCATTTAAAACGACTTACTTTTATCGTTCTTACAATAAAATGACTAAATTCGCAACGAAGAAAACAGAAGGACAGATTGAAACATGGAAGCAACAAAAAGTTGGACCAATCGAAAATATCAAATAGGATACGCCTTGAGTGGAGGGTTTATTAAAGGGTTTGCACATTTAGGTGTTATGCAAGCATTGTTGGAACACAACATCAAACCGGATATTATTTCAGGAGTCAGTGCTGGTGCATTGGCTGGTGCGTTTTATGCTGATGGCAATGAGCCTTACCGAGTGCTCGATTATTTCTCGGGACATAAGTTTCAAGACCTAACTAAATGGGTTATTCCACGCAAGGGGTTATTCGATTTAAGTGAGTTTATCGACTTTTTAAATTCAAATTTAAAAGCTCAAACACTTGAAGAGTTAAAAACGCCACTGATCATTACCGCTACGGATCTAGATCGCGGACGGATGGTGCACTTTCATAAAGGAGCAATAGCGGAACGAGTAGCGGCCTCATGCTGCATGCCCGTTTTATTCGCCCCCGTGAATATCGATGGAACGAATTATGTCGATGGTGGCGTGATGCTTAACCTACCCGTATCGACCGTAAGGCGGGTCTGTGAGAAGGTTGTTGCCGTCAACGTAAGTCCACTGATGGCACAAGAGTATAAAGTAAATATCTTAACTATCGCCATGCGTTCCTTTCACTTCATGTTCCGAGCCAATACAGTGCCGGAAAGAGAGAAATGTGATCTATTAATTGAACCGTACAACCTCTATGGGTATAGCAATACTGAGTTGGAAAAAGCAGAAGAGATTTTCGAGCAAGGCTACAATGTGGCCAATGAAGTGCTCACTCAACTACTCACAGAGAAAGGAAAAATTTGGAAATAAACAAAACTGATTATAACATGAACCACACACATAAAATGGTTATCTACCAAGTGTTACCGCGCTTGTTTGGTAACGATACGAATCACTGTACCCCCCATGGTTCTATAGAAGCGAATGGATGCGGAAAGATGTCCAACTTTACTGTGGAAGCTCTCTGCGAAATTAAAAAATTAGGTACAACGCATCTCTGGTATACCGGGGTGATAGAGCATGCTACTAAAACCGATTATCAGAATCATGGCATACCAAAAGATCATCCGGCAATCGTCAAAGGGGAAGCTGGATCGCCTTATGCCATAAAAGATTATTTCGATATCGATCCCGACTTAGCCGATCAGGTAGAGCATCGCATGGAGGAGTTTGAGGGATTGGTTCAGCGCACGCACGAAGAAGGAATGAAAGTCATTATCGACTTTGTTCCAAACCATGTAGCACGACAATACCACTCGGATACCCAGCCTCAAGGCAGCAAACAACTTGGAGAGGAGGATCACTGTCAGGTCTCTTTTAGCCCTTATAACAATTTCTATTACATCCCCCAGACGAGCTTGCAGGGGGAGTTCGATATGCAAGACGGGGCCTCAGAACCGTACGAAGAGTTTCCCGCCAAAGCTACGGGGAATAACCGGTTCGACGCGACACCCCATAAAGACGATTGGTATGAAACGATCAAACTGAACTATGGCATTGATTTTCAGAATGGCGGCTTATGCCATTTCTCACCATTGCCCGACACTTGGCTTAAGATGAAAGAAATTCTTCTCTTTTGGAGTGCCAAAGGGATTGATGGCTTTCGTTGCGATATGGCAGAGATGGTGCCGGTAGAGTTCTGGGAATGGGTTATTCCACAAGTAAAAACGTTGCACCCCGATCTGATTTTCATAGCTGAGGTCTATAACCCTGCTGAGTACCGTAATTATTTGTTTCGTGGTAAATTCGACTACTTATATGATAAAGTAGGACTTTATGATACCCTTCGTGGGGTCATTTGCGGCTATGAGTCGGCTACAGCCATCACGCGAAGTTGGCAAAGTCTGAACGGTATCGAACAACGTATGTTGAATTTTCTAGAAAACCATGATGAACAGCGGATCGCTTCCGCCTTTTTTGCCGGAAATCCGCTGAAGGCTATTCCCGGATTAGTAGTTTCGGCTTGTATGAACACCAATCCGATGATGGTTTATTTTGGGCAAGAGTTTGGTGAAGCTGGCATGGATCGTGAAGGATTCAGTGGTCAAGATGGGCGTACCACTATTTTCGATTATTGGAGCATAGACACGATTAGAAGATGGCGCAACGGTAATCGGTTTGATGAAAAGATGCTTTCTAAGGATCAAAAAGAACTTTGCAACCTCTACCGGAAGATCTTGAATATCTGTACGCAGGAACAGGCTATCTCACAAGGGGCTTTTTTTGATTTAATGTATGTCAACCAAAATGGTTGGAAGTTCAATGCGCATAAACAGTATGCGTTTCTACGAAAAAAAGAGCAAGAGCTGTTGCTTATCATCGCCAACTTTGATAGTCAGTCGGTCAATATTGCAATCAACCTCCCGTCGCATGCGTTCGATTATCTACAAATGCCACAGATCGATCGGTATGAAGCGACTGATTTACTCACAGATAAACAGGAGTTGATCAGCTTGCTACCCTACCAGGCTACTGAAACATCTATTGATGCGTATAGTGCCAAGATTCTCAAAATCATCTTTTAAAAGAGATACGCAAAGAAAATGATAAACTAAAAAAGTTGCCGCTGAAAAATCTTTTATATCCTAAAGATTTTTCAGCGGCAACCGTTTTTAATCCGTTTATCATAAGCTCTGATAAACGGATTAAAAAGCAACTTATTTCATCGCTGCTTGTACTTGAGATAAGATCGTTTTAACTTCCGCTCTTTCTGGTGATAACTGAGTCGCTTCTTCCAAATATCCCAAAGCTTCTTTAAACTCTGTATCTGCCAAAGCCTTTTCTGCTGCATATTTCTCAGCATCAGCATTAGCCAAAGGAGCAGCTTTCTTTAAGATGCCTGCACCATTATTATAACACAAAACACCAATGCTATAAAGTGCATCTGTTTTCATCTTCTTATCCGATAAGGTCGTTACTTTTTTGTAGCACTCTTTAGCTTCGGCATCCTTACCGGCTTTTTGAGCAGCAATACCTGCTTTTAAGTAATGCAAACCGAACTTCTTGACCAACACCTTATTATTAGGATCGACTGCCAATCCCTCTTCAAGCGCTTTCAAAAATTCATCGTTTTTCTTTAAAGCTTCCAATGCTAACACTTTACGTGCATAAGCGTTACCTGCATTATAGTTCTTCTGAATAGCAATATCATAAAACTTCACCGCCTCATTGTATTTTTTTAATGAGCTGGCAGACATACCGCAATAATAAGCAACCACAGAGTCCTGATTGTTAGTTTGTTTAAGATATTCGCTGTATTTGGCATAGGCAACAGCATAGTTTTTAGTATTAAAAGCCTTACTACCATCATTCTTTAAAACGATAGGATCGGTAGTTTGCGCATAGAAACTCGAAGAGGCCAAACTAATGGCACATAATAAAAGAAATCTTTTCATACGTAATTATGTTTTTATTGTTAATCAATCAAATGTAGAATAATCAGTAAAAAGAGGCAAGAATAACCTTTGTTTTTGTGTTTTTTGAAAAGTATGATACATTTATTAACACTTATCGGCCTTTATAGGCTCTTTTTTGCCTTAATTCCTTTTATTCAAAACAATCTGATCTTCTACCAACAGAACACAACGAATTTAAGAAGTTCGCACCCATACGCACTTCAACTCTATTTTTCGATAGCTCGAAAAGAAAGACTTTAATCAAAGGAAAAAGAGTTCAGGACGTAGAGAGATTTCGTGTGAAAGCCCCTAATAAAAAGAGCTTCATAAGTTACTGACTTCTAGATACAAAGATTTTTTTTGATAAAAAAATACAAAAATCCTTTTGTACTTCCACAAAAAGCGCTACCTTTGCAGCGCAATTAAGGAAAACAACAAACCTTAATAACACAAAAATGATGGTTCCATAGCTCAGCTGGATAGAGCAACGCCCTTCTAAGGCGTGGGTCGAAGGTTCGAATCCTTCTGGAATCACAAAAAGAGAAGATTAAATACTGATAATAAGTATTTAATCTTTTCTTTTTTATTTGATACTTCACTTATAATGATCCCCCAAAAAGGGATCAGTCCGAAATCCCTGAGGGGCTGCTCCATTTAAACAACTGGTTGACTTGATCCTAAAAAAGACCGACTCAACCGGAAAAAGTGGCACGCTAATGGCCTAGAAATAAAGAGTCATCGACTTTATCCCAGCATCATTAAGCGGATATAAACCTTTAATAAACAGACGTCTCACAAGAGTTAAGTCATATCTCCCTCTCTTTTCTACACTTCACCTGCATGAAGTATACACTTCACCTGCATGAAGTATACACTTCACCTGCATGAAGTGTACACTTCACCTAGGTGAAGTGTAGAAAATCCGTTGATCTTTTGGCTTAACCTAACGGTGATAAAGGCATAAGCTAACCATTCATCCCACTAAAACAAGCTAGACTTTTACTCCAAAGTCAGTGATTAGCACTCGTAAGAGCTTGATGTATGCGCTCCAAAGTGCCTGTGTTATCGGCAATGCGCCAAAAAAATGAGAGTAAGAAATCGATTTAACCAAAGGCAAACGGTGTCTGGCATTTGCCTTTAGTTATATGGTAATAAACCTTTCTTGGCTTGCTATTATACGGGGGATCGCTTGGTTTCTTGATATCTCATGATCTGTTTCAACTGAAGACGATAATAAGCAACTGAGCGGTCAAAACACGCAAAAACATGGTAAGCGGATAAACGGTTGCATAACCTACCGCAGGTGCATCACAAGAGGTTAACTCATTGGAATAAGCTAACGCCGGAGGGTTAGTGCAAGAACCGGATAAAACACCGATCAAGGTGTAGTAGTTGAGTTTAAAAACGTACCGTCCCACAACTCCAGCAATAAGCAGCGGCAGAATGGTTATCATAGCGCCGTAGCCAACCCAAACATAACCACCATTGTTGACTATGGTGTCAACAAAGCCAGCACCAGCTCCCAACCCGACACACGCTAAAAAAAGAGAAATACCGATTTCACGTAACATTAGATTGGCACTCATCGTGGTGTAGGTAATCAATTTATATTGCGGACCAAAACGACTAATCAAGATAGAAACGATCAGTGGACCACCTGCTAAACCAAGCTTAACAGGTTGTGGAATGCCTGGAAAGACGAATGGGAAGCTTCCTAAAATACAACCTAAAGCTATGCCGATAAAAATTGGTATCAGATTGGGGTGATTTAAACGCTTCATCGAATTGCCTAGAATCTTCTCGGCTTGCGCCACCGATAATTCACTCCCAACAATGGTTACACGATCGCCCATTTGCAACTGCAATTGTGGGGTAGCTACCAAATCAACACCAGAACGATTTACCCGCGTGATGCTTGCACCGAAGGTGTTTCGTATCTTTAATTGAGACAAGGATTTTCCATTCAACTCGGGCTTAGTTATCAGAATACGTCTGGACAGTAACTGCGTGTTTAACTGCTCCCACTCCACTTCAACCGGTCGGCCGAAAAAAACAGTTAGTGCATCTATGTCGATGGGGTTACAAATAACAAGTATTTCATCGGATAAACGCAAAATAGTATCGGAATTAACTAATTCAACCGTCTCATGCCCATCGTGATGTCGGATGCGAGAGATGACAAAATCCCGGTTGATTAGCGGACGGATCTCTTTGACACATTTGCCATCGATCGCTTCGTTGCGGATGCTCAATGACAGCCCACGAACTGTTAGCTCTTGTAAATGTCCTAAACCACGAACGGCTTCACGTTCTTCTTGGTCAACTTTGATGCGTAGAAAATATTTCAAAACTAATAAGGAGAGGATAATTCCTACAACGCCTAACGGATAGGCTACTGCATACCCTAAAGCGATCTCTGGCGCATCAATGCCATGCAAATCACTGTTGGCTTGCTGAGCAGCACCAAGCCCCGGAGTATTTGTTACAGCACCAGAGAGAATGCCAACCATTGTTGTTATGGGAATTTGCGTCGTAAAATGCAAAAGAATGGTCATTCCAACTCCTAAAAAAACCACAAGCATGGCAAGGGTATTAAGGGTTAATCCCCCTTTTTTAAAAGCGGAAAAGAAACCTGGTCCAACCTGTAAACCGATAGAATAAACAAATAAAATCAGTCCAAACTCTTTTAGGAAGTGCAGCAAGTGTTCGTTCAGCGTCAGGTTTAAATGCCCAAAAAGGATGCCGACAAAAAGAATCCATGTAATCCCTAAGGAGACACCGGCCACTTTAATTTTGTCCAATATAATACCAAATGCAATAACTAAGGATATAATTAAGACAGAGTGAGCTACTCCACCACCCCATAGGTCAGGGTATCCTTGAAAAAGATTAGTCAAAAATTCCATCATGTTTTTAAAGTTATAAGATTATATTAAAAAATTTCTCATAAATATCCCCGGAGAATCACTTCTGCGGGGATATGACACACTAAACATACTACAACGGCTATTACCGTTCTTTATTAACAAACAAACTGTCGTGTTTTAAATTGCAGCTATAGGTTATACGGTGTACAAGCCTAATCGTTATACCAACAAAACAATTGTCGCACAACGATAAAGATAGACCTACCTAAAGGCATATCCAAACATAAATAATCAATTAAGCTATTTTATTCTTTCTGTTTTCCTACCCCACGAGTAAAAACAGCATTAATGAATGGCAGGTCTTCTGACTGACTCCCCTCCTGAAACCTTCCCGACCATCATAGCCAGTGGTAAAAGTATCTATCAGGATGTTGAATGGAGCTTCACAGCAGCGGGACTGTCCGGGATTTACACCCGATTCCCTTTTAATTCGATAGTCGAAACGACTACCCGAAACCAATTCACGACAAAGGTAATGGAAAAAAAAGATTCTAACGACACAACGAGACTCTTTTTTTTCTAAAGAATCCCCCTATCATTCATGCCTTTGAGAGAAGATTATAGACTTTCTTCATAAAAAAAGCATTTTTTTTCAAGAAACCGTAAACAAAATAAGAACGGCGCGTGTTTACTTGATGTGTTTTTCATAGTATTAGATATAAGATTAATTCAAGATGTACAAAAACTTGTGAAAGCTAGTCGTACATGAAGAGCGGAAGCGTCTGTTCTTTTTTTGATAAATGTATTTAGGTAGCTGCCTCAAAATAGAAGCCCTATTCTATTTTGAGGCAGTCTTACGTTATCCCCTTTCGGTTTCTCTTTATTAAGAAGACCGCTAAAGGCTTACATAGCCCCCCCAATCGGTGCGAAAAAGCATGCACCCAACGGAAAATTTATCAACCCCTCTTAGCTTATCTGAAATATAATTTGTACGTTTGTAAGGTGAATAACTAAATACAAATACAAATGAACGTACCCGCTATCTTTCATTTTTTAAAAGATATATCGGCCAATAATAACCGCGAATGGTTCATTGAACATAAAAAAGAGTACGAGGTCGCTCAAAAAGCATTCGAGAATCTGTTGAGTCAAATCATTGCCAGAATCTCTCTTTTCGATGAACAGATAAAAGGCGTGACTCCCAAAGATTGCACATTCCGCATTTACCGAGACGTCCGATTCGCAGCCGACAAAAGTCCGTATAAAACCCACATTGGTGGCTATATCAATGCAAAAGGGAAAAAATCCGACCATTTTGGCTACTACATCCATCTGGAACCAGGTAATTGCCTCCTAGCCGGTGGCAGTTTGTGTCTCCCAACACCTGTCCTTAGGGCAGTCAGAGAGTCTATACACGACAACATCGAAGAGTTCTTGTCGATTGTAGAAGATCCAAACTTCAAAAAGTTCTTCCCTCAAATAGGAGAAGATCCACTTAAAAGTGCCCCGAAAGGGTTTAGTAAAGAGTTTAAATACATCGATTACTTGAAATTTAGACAATACACGCCTATTTGTCGGATCCCTGACTCTTTTTTTCTTGAATCGGATTGGCTGGATCAAACTGAAACAATCTTCAAACAATTGAAACGCTTCGGTGATTTTATAAATTTCACCATTGACAACTTAGAATAATCACTAAATAACGCTTTATATGATAGTCGATCAACTAGAAAACTTAAAGAATTACACGTCTATACATCCCTTGTTCCAAGAAGCAATGGCCTTCTTACAGTCACAGGACTTAAATGCCATGCCGATAGGAAAGACGGAATTAAAAGGCAAAGAGTTAGTCGTTAACATTGCACAAACAGAACCTAAAAGTCAAGAGTCGGCTAAATTAGAGACGCATCAAGATTTTATCGATATCCAACTGCCGTTGTCTGGGGTCGAAATTATCGGCTATACACCGGCTAAAGCGTGTCTGCCTACAAACTCCCCTTATAATAAGGAGAAGGACATCACGTTCTTTGAAGGGGCTGCACAAACGTATATCACACTCCAACCGGGTATGTTTGCCATTTTCTTCCCGGAAGATGGACATGCTCCAGGTATTACACCATGTGGGGTAAAAAAGGTCGTTGTAAAAATCAAAGCGTAATTTTTGCGCTATAAACCCTTAACTAATATGGAAAAGAAACTTAGACTTATTGAAAACGATGCCTGGTTGGAACCGTACACAGAGGCCATCGAGGGGCGATTCCAACAAAGTAGAACCAAGAAAGCGATGCTGACTAAGAATCAGTCTATCTCGTTGTCGGAATTTGCTTCAGGACATCTCTACTTCGGCCTGCATCGAACAGAGAATGGGTGGGTTTTCCGTGAATGGGCACCAAATGCTAAAAAAATCTATCTCGTTGGTACGTTCAATGGTTGGCAAGAAGCACCTTCGTATCAATTAAGAAAATTGCCGCACGGCCATTGGGAGCTGACTCTGCCTCCTGACGCATTGGCGCATGAGGATCTTTACAAATTGAAAATTTATTGGGATAGCGGAGAGGGAGAACGCATTCCGGCTTGGGCCACACGGGTGGTGCAGGATCCTCAGACGTATATCTTTTCGGCACAGATATGGGCTCCAGAAACGCCTTATGTGTTTAAAAATCGGACGAACAACAAAGCCAACGAGCCGTTGCTTATTTATGAGTGTCACATCGGCATGGCGCAGCAGGAAGAGAAGGTGGGATCTTATTGCGAGTTTCGCGAAAAGACGCTCCCAAGAATCGCTCAGGCAGGCTATAATTGTATTCAGATAATGGCTATCCAAGAGCATCCGTATTATGGTAGCTTTGGTTATCATGTGTCCAACTTCTTTGCAGCATCTTCGCGCTTCGGAACACCGGATGAGCTGAAAGCATTAATCGATCGGGCGCATGAACTGGGCTTATCGGTGATCATGGATATTGTTCATTCTCATGCTGTAAAGAATGAAGTAGAGGGACTAGGCAACTTTGCCGGTGATCCGAATCAATACTTCTATCCCGGAGAACGCCGTGAACATCCAGCTTGGGACTCGCTCTGTTTTGATTATGGCAAAGATGAGGTCTTGTATTTTCTTTTGTCTAACTGTAAATATTGGCTGGAAGAGTTTCATTTCGACGGGTTCCGCTTCGACGGGGTGACCTCTATGCTCTACTACAGCCACGGATTGGGCGAGGCTTTCTGTAACTATGCCGATTATTACAACGGTCATCAGGATGATAATGCCATCACTTACTTGACACTAGCGAATGAACTGATTCATGAAGTTAATCCACAAGCTATTACCATCGCCGAGGAGGTATCTGGAATGCCTGGCTTGGCAGCACGGATAGAGGATGGCGGATATGGGTTTGATTACCGGATGGCAATGAATATCCCGGACTATTGGATCAAAACGATTAAAGAGAAGATAGATGAAGAGTGGAAGCCATCTAGTATCTTCTGGGAGGTGACCAACCGCCGAAAAGATGAGAAAACGATCTCTTATGCGGAGAGCCACGATCAGGCGTTGGTGGGCGATAAGACCATTATTTTCCGCCTAATCGATGCTGACATGTATTGGCATATGCAGATCGGCGATCAAAGTTATGGAGTGAACCGCGGCGTTGCTTTGCATAAAATGATTCGCTTAATCACGGCTACAACGATCAATGGTGGATACCTCAACTTCATGGGTAATGAGTTTGGGCATCCGGAATGGATCGATTTTCCACGCGAGGGAAACAATTGGTCGTGCAAATATGCTCGCCGACAATGGGATTTAGTGGATAATAAGAACCTGACTTATCACTATCTAGGACTTTTTGATACCGAAATGCTCCATTTAATCAAGAGCGAAGAGTGTTTTCAAAAAAGGCCGATTCAAGAGATCTGGCACAATGACAAAGATCAGGTTTTGGCTTATCAACGTGAGGAGTTGATTTTCGTCTTTAATTTTAATCCGAAAGAGTCTTTTACTGATTACGGTTTCTTAGTAGAGCCTGGAGCGTATGAGGTGGTTCTGAATAGTGACGATAAAGCATTTGGCGGTCATGGACTGACAGATGATTCAATCACTCATTTCACTAATCCAGATCCGTTGTATAGCGCAGTGAATAAGGCTTGGTTGAAATTGTATATACCAGCACGCACGGCTGTGGTGTTGCGAAGAAAGAACTAAATAGAAATCCCCCTATCTTCATAAAAGGGCTTAGCCATTTATAAGGATAGGGGGATTTTTTGTCTTATTTAAAACAGGAACTAGTGTGTCTTGGGTTTGGGTAGCACCATGCGCAAGACGCAATAACCCAGAATACCTGCTATGATAGTTCCGGAAAGTACCCCGAACTTGGCCTGATTAAGTAGCTCTGGATGTTGTCTGAAGGAGAGATTGGCAACAAACAGGGAGACTGTAAAACCAATACCTCCTAATAAAGAGACACCGGCTATGTTTTTCCAATTCATTCCTAAAGGCATCTGTGTCAGACCGCTCTTAATGGTTAGCCATGTGAATGAGAAGATCCCAATAAACTTACCAAGCAACAAGCCTAAGGCAATGGCTAAGCTGACATCGCCTACTAAAGCCCCTTCTCCACTAAACACAACACCGGCATTCACAAAAGCAAAAAGCGGTAAGATCACAAAGTTGACAGCACCATGAAGGTTGTCTTCTAAAGATTGTAACGGACTAATGACTTTATCAGAAGCTGATTCGACTGCCTTTAGTTTAGCTATCTGCTGATTCGATAGGACAATGCTTTGCTTTTTAGCGTCCATCTCTGGGAAAGTGGCTATAATGGTACGGATATATTCGATATACTTGGCCGAATTTAAGAGTGGCTTAGCTGGAATGACGAAGGCCAACAAGACGCCTGCAATGGTACTATGAATACCGGATTGCAGAAACAAATACCAAATCACAACGCCAATAAGTAGGTAGTAGAGTTTATCTATCACCCCACAACGTCCGATGATGTAAAGCAAGGCATAGAGGGCAGCAGCGACTGCTAAATAGACCCATGACACATGGGATGTGTAATAGAGGGCAATCACTAAAATGCCACCAATATCATCGACTACGGCAAAGGCAACCAAGAAGATCTTCAAGCTTACTGGCACACGCTTGCCCAAAAGACTCAAAACACCTAATGAGAAAGCGATATCGGTAGCCATCGGTATGGCTAACCCTTGTCCTTGAACGGTATCTAAAGGACAAATGAAGAGGTAAATAAATACAGGAACAAGCATCCCTCCACAAGCAGCAATAAAAGGAAGGGCTGCTTTTCGGAACGAGGATAACTCGCCAACTAATAATTCACGCTTTATTTCAAGCCCTACCGACAAGAAGAAGATGCTCATCAACCCGTCGTTTATAAACTCAAGCATCGTCAGATTATGACCGCCATGAGATAATAAATTAAAACCACCAATCCGCAAATGTAACTCATGAGACAAGAACTCATTGTACACGGGCGCAAAAGAAGAGTTGGCTATTAAAGCGGCCGAAACAGCCGCAATAAAGAGCAAAATACTCGAGGCCAAACTCTCCGCAGAGAATCGCTTTACTAAACCAAGTATCATTTTGTGTCTTTTTATTATAATTAAAAAATAAGATTAAACTGACAATTAATAACTCCTTAAAGCTAGTTTCTTAACCCAAACGACAAAGAACATCGTTAGTATTAAATTTAAAACTAAAGTCAACACGGAGATAGCCAATGCAGGACCTCCTAGGTTATACCCTAACGCAATAAAAATAATACCGGCACCCACTTCACCACGCGTAAACATACCGATAGAGAGAGCCAATCTCTCGGATAACTTGCGGTCTCTATAAAAGAAGACAGGACATAACTTACCGATATTGGAAATTAACGAAACGATGAAAACATGGAAGAGTATAAGCCCCCATGACATCATCGGTTGTGACCCTGTGATGGAATGAGTACCTGCATGGCTCTCTGCAAAATCAACACCGATAAAGTGAGGCATACTTATCCCTACCAGAAACATAAATAGAAAAGAGATTCCGGTAGATGCTCTTCGCTCAATAAGGGTATCGTGTTCTTTATGTTTCATAATCATCCCCAACACAAAGGCTGGTAGCAGCACTTCGATATGTATGCTCCCCTCCTCTCCATAGAGAGATTTTGTTCCTAAATAAACGAGTTGGGTAACGCCAAAGACTAAAACGGCATACAGCAAAATAGCTTGCCAGTCTTGACGGAATTCATATTTATTCAACTGTTTCCAGCCGATAAATAGCAGCATAAAAACGATGAGAACTACAATGATGAGTTGCCAACGCAGCCCAATCATCATTATTTGAAGGGGAATCATCAGAAGGATGGTATCTAAATCATCGAAAATAGCCAGAACTTGTATCTTCTTATAAATCCAACTCGACTTCAGCCCTACCGCTGCAAGCATCGTGAATAAGATTCCGGCCGAGGTCGGTGCAGCAAATCGACTTAAAAGAAGGTTTTCTTTCCAAGCTTCCCAACTGTTCCAAAGCTCTGGAGGAAGCAAAATGAAGACATAGTATAGAG
Source organism: Bacteroidia bacterium (assembly GCA_009929715.1). Lineage (GTDB taxonomy): Bacteria > Bacteroidota > Bacteroidia > Bacteroidales > Bacteroidaceae > Bacteroides. The sequence goes on along the minus strand of RZZX01000002.1, from coordinate 68,121 downwards.
CGATCAGCAACCAAGGTAAAGCAGCAGTAGCCATGGCGATAAAATAATCTTGAGCATAACTGCGCCAACGGGACTTGTCGAGAACAAATTCTCGACCCACATTAATCATGATAAAACTTAAACAGACATATAACAATATGTTTGTCACTGGTTTAATTGACTCATAAACACCACCTACTCCAGGTAGAATTTGCGAGAGCACAAGGCCGATCATTAAAAAGGCCGAAAAAGACAGAACTTTTCTCATTATTTTTTTTAAAAGTATTAAAGTGATTGTTAGGGAAAGCTCTGCAGACAGACAACAATCACTTGGTTTAAATTAATAAACCAATCGCCAAGTGATTCACTCCAACCAACGTTGTGAATGAACCACTTACACCATTGCTTTAATCTAGTTTTAAGACAGCTAAAAAGGCTTTTTGAGGCACTTCTACGTTGCCAATTTGCTTCATACGCTTCTTGCCTCGTTTTTGTTTCTCCAAAAGTTTACGCTTCCGGCTCACATCACCACCGTAACATTTTGCCGTTACGTCTTTCCGTACCGCCTTAATGGTTTCACGAGAGATGATTTTCGCGCCAATAGCTGCTTGTATAGCAATATCGAACTGTTGTCTAGGAATCAGTTCTTTCAGTTTCTCACACATACGTCGCCCCATATCGTAAGCGTTGTCAAAGTGAATCAGTGTAGACAGTGCATCTACCGACTCTCCATTCAACAGAATATCCAGCTTAACCAATTTCGATGGACGGTAGCCAGAAGGATGATAATCGAACGAAGCATACCCCTTTGATATACTCTTCAAACGGTCATAAAAGTCGATAACGATTTCTCCTAATGGCATTTTATAATAAATCTCTACGCGATTACCAGAGATGTATTCTTGTTTAACGAGTTCACCACGCTTGCCTAAACAAAGCGTCATAATCGGACCGATATAATCGGTAGTGGTAATAATAGAGGCGTTTATATAAGGCTCTTCAATGTGATCGATCAACGTTGGGTCGGGCATTCCTCCAGGATTATGCACCTCATTCACATTGCCATGCTTATCATAAATCAAATAAGAAACGTTAGGAACAGTGGTAATCACATTCATATCGAATTCTCGATCCAACCGTTCTTGTACAATCTCCATGTGAAGCAATCCCAAAAAGCCACAACGGAAACCGAAACCTAAAGCCAATGAAGACTCCGGCTGAAACGTCAACGAAGCATCATTGAGTTGCAGTTTCTCCAACGAGGCTCTTAAATCTTCGAAATCTTCGGCTTCAATCGGATATAAACCGGCAAAAACCATCGGCTTCACCTCTTCAAAACCAGAAATTCCTTTGGCACAAGGACGATTAGTATGGGTAATGGTATCACCTACTTTAACCTCTTTAGATGTTTTAATACCCGAAATGATATACCCCACATCGCCTGTTCGCAGCTCTTTACGAGGAGACATATCCATTTTCAAAACACCTATCTCATCCGCTTCATATTCCTTACCGGTATTAAAAAACTTAACTTTATCTCCAGAACGAATAACACCATTCACTATCTTAAAATAAGCGATGATGCCACGAAAAGAGTTAAAGACCGAATCGAAAATCAATGCTTGCAACGGAGCTTCGTCATCACCAACCGGATGTGGTACATGTTCAATAACTGCTGCTAGAATATCCTCGATCCCCATACCGGTTTTTCCGGAAGCACGAATAATCTCTTCACGCTTACACCCTAACAGTTCTATTATTTCATCCTCCACCTCTTCGGGCATCGCGCTAGCCATATCGCACTTGTTTATAACCGGAATAATCTCCAGGTCATGTTCAATGGCCATGTATAAGTTCGATATGGTTTGAGCTTGCACACCTTGCGAGGCATCGACTATTAGCAGCGCTCCTTCACAGGCTGCAATGGAACGAGAAACTTCATAAGAGAAGTCCACATGTCCCGGAGTATCGATCAAGTTTAAAATATACTTTTCACCTTTGTACAGATACTCCATCTGTATGGCATGACTTTTAATGGTAATACCGCGCTCCTGTTCAAGGTCCATGTTATCGAGCATCTGCCCTTTGGTTACCTGAATGGTTTTAGTAAATTCCAACAAACGATCGGCCAAGGTCGATTTACCATGATCAATATGAGCTATAATACAAAAGTTACGTATATTCTTCATTTAATGATTATAAAAAACTTAATATCAAATAGTTAAACTCTAAAAAAGTATCGCGGAATAAATTAAAGCTTCATTAAAAGCGTCAGTCCACTGATACGACAGAAAAAATAACGTGCAAATATAGTGAAAAAAACACTGATTATAAAATAGTAAGGGCACAATCCAACACTATTTTTAAGGCTTTTCACCCTTTCTATGAACCTGCTTTAAACAAAGCCAACTCTTCTAAAAGCCTAATCAAACCGTCCTGCCAAATTTTAATCCCAATAAATGTTATTGTATCAGCGTAAAACGAGCTACAAGCAGCGCCATAATATAAATAAAAACAGATAATCCTTAATTTATGTATACGTTCATCGGGGCGTACTAAATAAAAAACTACATTTGTTCATCCTATAAATAAAATCATACGCATGAGAACAAAGAGCTTTTTAATCACCCTGCTTATTGGCCTATTTATCATGAAAGCCGAATCGGCGGAAGTCATTGTCGGCGCTGAGCAACCCGCTCGTTATTTTCCGATACTTAAAGACAAGCGCATTGCGATATTCTCCAATCATACTGGAATGGTGGGCAACAAACATCTTTTAGACCTACTTCTCGAGAACCAATTCAATGTGGTGGCTATCTTCTCACCTGAGCACGGTTTCCGCGGAACGGCAGATGCTGGAGAACAAGTAGCCAGCAGCAAAGACCAGAAAACGGGTGTTCCAATTCTATCACTTTACAATGGGAAATCGTCTAAACCAGCCTTGGCAGATATCCGCAAATTCGACATCCTAGTGGTCGACATTCAAGATGTTGGCCTGCGATTCTACACCTATTATATCTCTATGCTGCGGCTAATGGATGCCTGTTCAGAAGCACACAAGCAGGTTTTAATCCTAGACCGTCCCAACCCCAACGGGAGTTATGTAGATGGTCCCATACTCGACAAGGCTTACCAGTCGGGCGTAGGTGCACTTCCCATTCCAGTGGTACATGGCATGACGTTAGGGGAATTAGCGCGGATGATTAATGGAGAGAAGTGGCTATCGAAAGGGCGACCATGTGATCTTACGGTGATTCCATGTCTGAACTATACGCACCAAACCTTATACAAGCTACCTATTCCACCATCACCTAATCTACCGAACATGACAGCTGTCTACCTCTACCCTTCTCTTTGTTTCTTCGAAGCAACTCCGGTGAGCCTGGGACGAGGCACTGCGCTACCGTTCCAGCACTACGGACACCCGAACTTTAAAGGGTATACATATAGCTTTACGCCTCAAAGTGTGCCAGGAGCTACACGCCCCCCACAAGAGGGAAAACTGTGCTATGGCGTCGACTTAAGTAAGCTCAATGAAAAGGAGATCCTAGCGAAAAAGATCGATCTTTCTTACCTGATTGATGCCTACCGGAATTTAAATATGGGAGATGCTTTTTTCCGTCCCTTCTTCGAACGTTTAATAGGCAACGGCAATATCCGCAAAATGATTGAACAAGGTCAATCGGCCGAACAGATTGAAGCTTCTTGGCAAGACGATGTAGAACGTTTCAAACTTCTAAGACGCCCTTATTTACTCTATAGCGAATAATTTTTATTACAGAACTAAATCAACACCCCATGACACCTTTTTCAATACTGATTACTCTAGCTGCTTATTTCATTCTTCTTTTCACCATTTCTTATATAGCTGGCAGGAAAGCCGACAATGAAGGTTTTTTTGTTGGCAACCGCCAATCGGCTTGGTACATGGTAGCGCTAGCCATGATCGGGTCGAGCATATCGGGCGTCACCTACGTTTCCGTTCCCGGCATGGTAAGCACCAACCAGTTTGCTTATCTACAGATGGTACTCGGGTTTGTCGTTGGCCAACTCATCATTGCTTTTGTCCTGACCCCTTTATTCTATCGAATGAACCTTATCTCCATTTACGAATACCTCGAAGACCGATTCGGAACATCGTCTTACCGCACAGGGGCTTACTTTTTCTTTATTTCAAAGATGTTAGGAGCAGCTGTAAGGTTATTCCTGGTCTGTATTACCTTACAGTTTTTAGTCTTTACGCCTCTACATATCCCTTTTGTTGCCAACGTCGGCCTAACCGTTGCCCTCGTCTGGTTCTACACCTTTCGAGGCGGAGTTAAATCACTCATCTGGACCGATACTCTTAAAACCTTCTGCTTAATTGTATCGGTGGGACTTTGCATCTACTACATCGCTTCCGACCTGCAATTTAGCTTTACAGACACCTTTAAAAGCATTACAGAAAGCAGGCTCTCCCGTTTATTCTTTTTCGATGACGCAAATGACAAACGTTACTTCTTCAAACAATTCTTTGCAGGTATATTTACCATGATTGCCATGACTGGATTGGATCAAGATATGATGCAACGAAACCTTAGCTGCCGAAACTTTAAAGACTCCCAAAAGAATATGATTACTAGTGTAGTCTGCCAGTTTTTCATCATCCTGCTCTTTTTAGCGTTAGGCGTACTACTCTATACGTATATTTCACAAAACAACATTCAAGCGCCTCAGAAGAGCGATGAACTTTTCCCGATGATTGCCACTGGTGGCTATTTCCCGATAATCGTAGGCATACTCTTTATTATCGGCTTTATATCATCGGCCTACTCAGCGGCCGGTTCAGCACTGACAGCCCTAACAACCTCATTTACCGTCGATATTATCGGCACAAAAAACAAAAACGAACAACAAGTTGTAAGGTTACGTCAACGTATTCACTTAGCGATGGCAGCCACCATGGGGCTAGTCATCCTCCTCTTTAATGCGCTCAACAATACGAATGTGATTGATGCCGTCTACATCCTAGCAAGCTACACCTACGGTCCAATCTTAGGGTTCTTTGCCTTTGGTATTTTCACGCGAAGAAAAGTAGCCGATCGCTACACGCCTTTGGTAGCCCTCTGTTCGCCACTACTCTGCTACATACTGCATACCCATTCAGAAGCATGGTTCAATGGCTACCAATTCAGTTATGAGTTGTTGATATTCAATGCCTTATTCACCTTTATCGGGCTAGCCCTACTAAGTAGACGAGCTGATAACTAATAACAAAAAAAGATGCGTTGACAACCCTAAAGCCTCAACGCATCTTTTTTTTTGATTTTCCTAAAAGCCAACTTAATCTAATTTCATAAAAAGTTCGCCTTCGATCTCTTCGATCGAGATCTTACCTTCTCTCAAAAGCCAACCTAAACCAAGATGTAACTCTTTCTCATTTAACTTGGCCTCCTTTTTAAGCTTCTTAGCTGTCATTCCCTCAGTACCATTCAGTGCTGTCCAGATTCTACCCGCAGTTTCACCTGCTTTTTCTTTCCACATTTGCTTAGTCATTTAAGTTAGACATACTTAAAACCTTTCGGTTAAAATAAGTTTTATACTTTATTCGGAGCAAATATATGGATTTATAAGCTACACAACACCTTACAAGACTTCTTTTTAATAGAAATGTAATAAAAGAAGCTTAACATGAATCGTCAACGCTCTTTTTGAAGGTATTCCGCCCAAATAGTAGCGGCTTCCTCAACCATCTTAACACACGGTCTTTTGGCATAATACTGTGTAGTACGTTCCTCAGGGTTCGAAGAGATGGTATCACTTTTACGTAATCCCAATAATTCGGCACAAATGAGCGACCCGTTTCTTTTTTTAAACTCTTCGGCCAACTCCTGTACCAAGGCATAATTGGCAGCTTTTCCTTGCCGGTCAGCAGCCTCAACAGCTCCATTCTCTAAACCGGCCAATAAAAACATACCGCAAGCCGCTCCACAAGTTTCACGCATCCGACCGATGCCTCCTCCAAATGAAGCTGCCATACGCAAAGATTGTTCCTTATCGAATCCGTACAAATCGGCAAATGCCGCCACAACAGATTGCGAGCAATTATAGCCACTTTTAAAATAAGTGACTGCTTTTTCTATTCTATCTTCCATCTTATTTTCAAAAAATGATTGTCAGTGCGCTCTCTTTCGATCATCGCACTTTCTTTTTAATATAATAAGGATATGTAAATACAGCAAAAAACACCAAAGCAACCAAAGCGCTTATTCGAGCAAAAAAGAGAATCTGCCCCATGTCATCATACGCATACGTCAAAGCAACCCCCAAAGCGATACCTATTTCACAGCACAGCAAATGAGTGGTATTGGCTGTTCCGCGTTGACAGTGCTTCGATAATTTGACAAACATCGTCAGAAACTCCGGTGTAACAAGTCCAAGTCCGATACCAAGCACCAAAAAGGCCACTAAAGTAAACATACCATAACTGATCATAAAAAGGGCTGAAACGAATAAGAATAAGCCCAATACCACTGTGTGAAAAAGTTTATCCTGCACCAACCGGATACGCGAACAACAAAATGAGACGATAAAGCCTATCACAGTAACTGCGAAAAATGGCAAAACGAACGTGGTTTCATTGAGTGTAAACGACGTAAACAAATGAGGAATTGCCGTGAGCAATCCAAGCACAAAGCTAATCATCACTAAGTTGAGAGCCGGCACCCAGCCACGAAGAAGCAAAAAGCGGTCGCATGAACACAAACAGGTCACTATAGGCGCACGGAAAGGCACATAGACCATCGAGGTTAACAAGACACTCAACAAGCCTGCACCAACAGATATGGCTATAAAATGAGCAAATGACACCATTTGATATAACCAAATTCCGAGGGCAATACCGATAACCATTCCCAAACGAGCCATCCAAGCAAAGCTAAGATTACCGATGCTTCGACTGCCAGAATGAGTGATATCAATAGCCAATGTAATCCCTGCCGTGGTAGCTAGCCCAAACATCGCTCCTTGGAAAGCAGCGAGCAAGAACAGCTCTCGAAGAGCACCCACATACAAGTAACCGGCCGTTGCCCCCGTAGCAAGCAACGTCGAAAACAAACAGATATATTTCCGCTTATACACATCAATCAGATAAGCATGAAACGGGCCGACAAATAGCATCCCTAATGTAAAAAAGAGAAACATCAAGCCGGTTTGTTCTGATTTCAACCCTATTTGCTCCGCCAGTTCCATCGGTAGGACAGGCAACAACATATAAAGTGAAATAAACAATAATAAATTAGCGACAGATATGCGCATAAAATGCTTGGTCCACAAGTTAACGGTCATACACCTTATTAATACTGTTCCTTCTCATTAGGAAAATCACAATTCTTCACATCCGAAACATAGCGACTAATCGCATCGGACATCACGGTATGCAAATCAGCATAGCGACGCAAGAAACGCGGACGGAAACCATTATTCATCCCCAACATATCTTGAGCCACCAATACTTGGCCATCCACAGCCCCACCGGCGCCAATACCAATCACCGGAATAGTCAATTCAGAAGCCACACGTTCAGCAAGAGCAGCCGGTATTTTTTCAAGCACGAGTGCAAAACAACCTGCTTCTTCGAGGAGATGAGCATCCTTAATCAGCTTATCAGCCTCCTCTTCGTCCTTAGCCCGAACGGTGTAAGTACCATATTTATTAATTGATTGAGGCATTAGTCCCAAGTGTCCCATTACCGGGATACCGGCACTTAAAATCCGTTTAACAGAAGCAATCACTTCCTCTCCTCCCTCTAACTTAAGGGCGTCGGCGTGACTCTCTTTCATAATCCGGATAGCCGAAGCCAATCCCTCCATTTCATTGCCTTGATAAGACCCGAAAGGCATGTCGACCACTACCATCGCGCGCTTAACGCCACGCACAACCGACTTACCATGATAAATCATCTGATCAAGAGTAATGGGCAATGTCGTGACATTCCCAGCCATCACGTTAGAAGCCGAATCGCCTACCAAAATAACGTCGATGCCTGCGCCATCAACGATTTGTGCCATCGTATAGTCGTAAGAAGTTAGCATAGATATTTTCTCTCCTCTTTGTTTCATTTCTACGAGGCGATGAGTCGTCACTTTTCTTGTATCATCTGATATATAACCAGCCATGTCTTTATTAAATTTTGTGAGTTATAAATTATAAGTAAATTCCATCAAAATAAAAATTGGCTGCAAAGTTACAACATTTAATTAAGAACAAACAAAGAAACCATAAAGTTTTCAATAGTCCCTCGCCCAAGGCACTCAGTATCAAGAGAAACAAATTAATGCCTCATCGCCACCAACTTATCGAAAGTCATTTCGCGGAAGTCATCAATAACAAAATGCGCCTTATCGACAATGCTATCGCGCGAATTGGTTGTGGCAAGTCCAATAACTGTTGCCCCCGAATCCATGCCTGCTTGCAAACCATGAAACGAATCCTCGAAAACATAGGTACACTCTGGTGTTCCACCTAGCAACTCCATACCCAACAAGAAACAATCTGGAGCTGGCTTGGAACGCGTAAACATCTCACCGGTCAGCACCCGTTCTGTCAGTTCCCTCAACTCCGGATGAAACGAATAAATAGTACCCATCTTCGTCTCATCGGAACTCGTAACGATGGCTACCCTAGCCCCTTGCCGTTTGAGATCCTCAATAAAGTCGACCACACCCGGTATGTAATTATAGGTCATCTCCCGCTCGTACTGATACAGCAACTGACTAATAACTTTCTGCTCCTCCTTCTTTTCTTTAAAATAACGCTCATAAATCTGCATCATAGTCTGCCCTTTAATGCCAGGACCGAAATTTTCAACTTGCAGATACTCACGTCCCATTCTATTCCAAAAAACAGTATATTGTGATTCTGTATCCATAATAACGCCATCAAAATCGAATAACGCCACCACCTTTTCGTTCGATAAACTCATAAATTAGCCTCTCTTTATAAACGTTAATAATAAATGCAAAGTTCCGAAATATTAACCAAGCAGACAAATAATTCGTACCTTTGTCGCACCAAAAAGAGAAAATAACAACTCACACAACATTGTAACACCCATTGAATGAATAAGAATAACCCACATATTCTAGGAACAGAGCGCATTGGCAAACTACTCTTAGAATACTCCGTTCCGGCCATTATCGGCATGACACTAACTTCTATGTACAACATCATCGACAGTATTTTTATCGGTCATGGTGTTGGAGCAATCGCTATTGCCGGTTTGGCTGTAAGCTTTCCGCTCATGAATCTAGTCATCGCCTTTTGTATGCTCGTATCGGCTGGTGGATCAACACTCGCCTCTATCCGCTTAGGACAAAAAGATGTCAAGGGAGCCACCGAAATCCTATCGCACACCCTGATGCTTTGCCTAACCAATTCGGTTTTTTTTGGCACCCTCTCTTTTATCTTCCTCGATGAGATTCTGCTCTTTTTCGGAGCTAGCCATGATACCCTGCCTTATGCCCGGAGCTTTATGCAAATCATCCTTTTAGGTACTCCTATCTCGTACACCATGATTGGGCTTAACAACTTAATGCGCGCCACTGGTTATCCAAGAAAAGCGATGCTGACATCGATGGTTACAGTCTTTGCAAACATCATCCTTGCTCCTCTCTTTATCTTCTACCTGAAATGGGGAATGCGAGGGGCTGCTACGGCAACTGTCATTTCTCAAACCATCGGTATGGTTTGGGTCATCAGCCACTTTATGCGAAAAGACACCATGATTCATTTCGAAGGTGCTTTCTGGCACATGAAAAGAAAAATTGTTCAAAACATCTTTGCCATCGGTATGTCGCCCTTCCTGATGAATGTGTGCGCTTGCGCCATTGTGATTCTCATTAACAACGGGCTACAGCACCATGGAGGCGATATGGCCATAGGAGCTTATGGCATCATCAACCGTTTACTCACGCTTTATGTCATGATTGTGATCGGGCTAACTATGGGCATGCAACCCATCATCGGCTACAATTTTGGTGCACAACAACACCACCGCGTTAAACAAACCTTGCGCCTGGGCATTCTATCCGGATTAATCATCACCAGCAGTGGGTTTGTCATTTGCGAACTTTTCCCACATACCGTATCGGCCGTTTTCACAGATAATAACACCCTCATCGATATGGCAGCAGAAGGGGTGCGAATTTGCATACTGATGTTCCCATTCGTTGGCGTCCAAATTGTCATATCCAACTTCTTTCAAAGCATCGGGAAAGCTAAAATCAGTATCTTCTTGTCGCTCACCCGACAATTGGTTTACCTCTTACCCTGCTTAATGCTCTTTCCGCAATGGTTTGGCCTTAAAGGGATTTGGATGAGTATGCCTGTATCCGATGGGTTGGCCTTCCTTACCGCCATGGCCAGCCTCCTTATTTATATCAAAAAATACAGCCCCGAAGCCACTCACACAGAACCATAAAAAAAACCTTTTTACTGTTCTATTTTTCCTATTTGCCCCCTCTTTGGCACAACATCAAAGAGAAAACTCTATCTTCGCATTTAGTTTTCATAAAAAGGTAAAATAACATGGTAAAAACGTATGGATACATCTTCGGCTTACTATTTGGTTTGTCGGGATGTGAATTGATTGATTATCACCCTTACGACGTACACATCACTGGCGAACGTGAAGTCAACGCCCACAACATCAAAGAAATCGAGAAAAACTGCCGTAACAAAACAACTATCCGCTTTGTTACGATGGGGGATTCTCAACGTTGGTATGACGAGACCAACGCCTTTGTCAGAGCCATAAATAGGCGAGATGATATTGATTTTGTCATCCACGGGGGCGACATCAGTGACTTTGGAGTGACGAAAGAGTTTATTTGGCAGCGCGATATTATGAATAAACTGCGCGTTCCTTATGTGGTCATCATAGGTAATCACGACTGTTTGGGAACGGGCAGAGATACCTACCAAGCCATATTCGGTGCTACAAACTTCTCTTTCATTGCCGGAAAAGTTAAATTTGTGTGTCTCAACACCAACGCTTTAGAGTACGACTATTCAGAACCGATACCCGACTGCAACTTCATGGAACAAGAGTTGGGCAACAGAAAAGAGGAGTTCAACAAAACAGTCGTGAGCATGCATGCACGCCCTTATTCCGATGTGTTCAATGACAATGTAGCAAAGTATTTCCACTACTGTATCAAACAATATCCCGGCCTACAATTCTGTACAGTAGCCCATGGACACGGCGTCAGTGTAAATGATCTTTTTAATGATGGGATACTTTATTATCAAAGCGACTGCATGAAAGGTCGCAGTTATTTATGTTTCACCATAACCCCCAACGGCTATACTTATGAAGTGGTCCCTTTTTAAAATGTTCCTCGTGATGGACTTAATCTGTTTATCTGGTTTTATCCAAGCCAATGAACCAACAGAGAATAAATACATGGATACAGAAGTAACACCCAATGCGTCTGTTAATCGGTACGACCGACGTGTAGAACGCTACCGTAAACATTGGGAAAAACTGATCCCCACACACAGCAAACTACAATTTGCTGGCAACATGGGACTACTCTCTATGGGAATGGGTTGGGATTATGGTAAGCATAACCAATGGGAAACAGATTGGCTTTTTGGGTTTATCCCCACCTACTCTTCTCAAAGAGCGAAAATCGCCATGACGCTCAAACAAAACTACATCCCATGGAGCGTCTGTTTAGGCAAAAATATCTCGGCTGAGCCTCTGGAATGTGGCCTCTACTTCAACACTGTATTTGGTGATGAGTTTTGGGTCAAAGAACCGGAAAGATACCCACGAGGGTATTATGGCTTTTCGAGTAAGATCCGAACACATGTCTTCTTAGGGCAACGGCTCACGTACAAGATTGATTCACCTAAACGTTTTTTTGCCAAAGAGATGACTCTCTTTTATGAAATCAGTACATGCGATCTCTATGTGGTAAGTGCCGCAACGAATAGTTCTCTGAAGCCAAGCGACTACCTAAGTTTATCGTTCGGTGTCAAATTTCAGTTGTTCTAAGTAGAGTTGAAAAAAGAGACAAAAGCAAAAAGAGTGATAAAAAAACTAAGCGTGATTCCAAATCGGCTTCACGCTTAGTCTTATGCCCTTTTCCAATATTAGGGCAATTATTATTTTCCTCTAATTCAACTCCAACTCTGTTTGAAGCAGGAAGAGCAGCACAGAACGTAACGTTCAGATTGCTGCAGAAGCAAAGGAGTATGGTATTCCCGAAAACTTTAGCAAAACCCGCATCGTGTTGGTTAAAAAAAAGGAATTAATCCCAGCTATAAATAACTAGTCTTTCGGCAGCACAAGATTTAAAACCACGCCAACGAGAGCTGCTAATCCAATGCCAGACAAAGAGAATTGTCCCCACGATAAGACTGCACCACCAAGACCGATAGTCAGAGTCAGTGATACAATGACAATGTTTCGCGTACGACTCAAATCGATGCAACTATTCACCAAGTTGGCAATACCGGCACAAGCGATGGTTCCAAAAAGCAGCAACATAATACCACCCAACACAGCACTTGGAATGGATTTCAACAAGGCACTTATCTTACCAATAACCGAAAAGATAATCGCCGTGATAGCAGCAATACGAATCACTTGTGGATTAGTTATCTTAGTCAAAGACATCGCACCAGTCACCTCTGAATAAGTAGTCACAGGAGGGCCACCCAAGAAACCAGCTGCCAAACAAGCCAATCCGTCGCCAAGCAACGTCCGGTGTAAGCCGGGATCCTTCACAAAATCCTTGCCAGTGACGGTATTAACCACATAAACATCACCGATATGTTCAATAACAGGAGCGATAGCCACGGGAATCATATACAAAATAGGCTCCCACGAAAAAACTGGGAACACAAATTGCGGTAAGCCGATCCAAGCAGCATCTCGCACTCCCGTGAAATCAATGCCGTACCCCAAACAAGCCACGACGTAGCCAACAACGATGCCTGCAAAGATAGGAATCAACTTTAAAAGCCCTTTGGCTTTCATCGATACCACAACAGCTGTTACCAAGGAGACCAAAGCAAGCACCCAGTTTTCTTTGGCCATCGTGACGCCCGTACCAGCAAGCGATAACCCAATCAAGATAATCACAGGACCGATAACCACCGAAGGAAAAAGGCGTTCAATCAGTTTAACCCCCTGCCATTTCACCAAGGCACTCATCACAAAGTAGACCAACGCAACTCCAAGCATACCCGATAGCGTGCCAGCAAGTCCGTAAAGCTCTGTAGCCTTAACAATAGGCGCAATAAAAGCGAAACTACTTCCTAAGAAAATAGGAACCTTGCCGCGCGTCACGGCATGAAAAATTAAAGTACCAATACCGGCTGTAAATAAAGCCGCCGACGGGTCAAGACCCACTAACAGAGGGACGAGTACTGTGGCCCCAAAAGCCACAAAAAGGAACTGTACGCCGACCACCCCTTTACGAAAAGGAGAAAGGTTGTTCGAATCCATAAGTATTTAGTTATTTGAATGCAAAAATAACTATTTCAGTTTATTTAACCCTCTTTTTTCACTTAAATAGCGACATTTCTTTCTTTTTTTCGGTTCAATGACTAACTTCGTGCTACTTAAAAAATAGCGGGCAACCCCATTCATCCGAAACGTCTCCACATTTAATCTCGCATTAAAACAGGATCCGTTTTTAACCCTAAACAAACTTCGATTATGATATTTACAGCAGAAAACAGTTTACTCATCGGATCCATACTACTCTTTGTCAGCATTTTGGCTGGAAAAACGGGCTACCGGTTCGGTGTGCCGGCCCTCCTTCTCTTCTTACTCGTAGGCATGTTCTTTGGGAGTGATGGGCTCGGTCTTCAATTTAATAATGCCAAAGAGGCACAATTTATCGGGATGATCGCTTTAAGTGTGATTCTTTTTACTGGTGGGATGGATACGAAATTTCAAGAAGTCAGACCTATCTTAGGGCCTGGCATCGTTCTCTCTACGGTAGGTGTACTGCTCACGGCACTTTTCACCGGCCTCTTTATCTGGTGGCTTTCGGGCATGAGCTGGAGCAACATCGCCATGCCACTGACCACCTCTTTGCTTCTTGCAGCCACCATGTCGTCTACCGATTCTGCTTCAGTCTTTGCCATCCTACGCTCACAGAAAATAAATCTGAGACACCACCTTCGGCCCATGTTGGAACTTGAAAGTGGCAGTAACGACCCGATGGCTTATATGCTCACCATTGTCATCATTCAGGTCATTAACTCCTCGGGGATGGCCACCTCCACCATTGCTTGGTCTTTTGTGGTTCAATTCATCGTTGGTGCAGCAGGCGGTTATTTACTAGGCAAGCTAGCTATATATATACTCAATAAAATAAATATCGACAACGAATCACTTTACCCCATCCTCTTACTCGCTTTTATTTTCTTCACGTTTGCTATCACTGATCTGCTTCATGGCAACGGCTACTTGGCAGTCTATATTGCCGGCATGATGGTGGGTAACCACAAAATCATCCACCGGAAAGAGATCGACACCTTTTTGAACGGGCTCTCGTGGCTGTTTCAGATAATCATGTTTCTCTGTTTAGGCTTATTAGTGAACCCACACGAGATGCTTGAAGTAGCCCTCGTAGCCTTACTGATAGGCGTTTTTATGATCCTAGTGGCTCGTCCACTAAGCATCTTTCTGTCCCTGCTACCTTTCCGGAAAATCACCTTTAAATCCCGTCTATTTCTATCGTGGGTGGGCCTTCGCGGAGCCGTACCTATCATCTTCGCCACCTACCCGGTAGTAGCCAACGTAGAAGGTTCCGGACTCATCTTCAACATTGTTTTCTTCATAACCATCCTATCCTTAATCCTACAAGGAACGACTGTCTCGGCTGTCGCTAAACTCTTAAAGCTCTCTGTGCCATTTGAAGAGTCGAACCACACCTTTGGCGTGGAACTTCCAGAAGAGATCGATAGTGATCTATCTAGTATCCTTGTAACTAAAGAGATGATTGAAAAGGCAGACACACTCCAAACTATGGATCTGCCAGCCAAAACGCTCGTCATGATTGTTAAACGAGGAGAAGAGTTTTTGATTCCCAACGGCTCGCTCAAACTAAAAGCCAACGATGTGCTGTTACTTATTTCCGAGAAAAACAAGACAGAAGAATAGCTACCTTCTCCCGCCGAATCACTTCTCGGGGTAAGCAAAAAGTCGAACACAAACAATCAGAAGTAGCCACTACTGAGCTTTAGAAAGTGTAATGATACGCCCTTGGGCAACATACTTCAACCGGTTCGTCTGTGCCAAGATAGACAAGATAACCTCTGGTTTCATATCGGTCGAAAAATCGCACGTAAAACGTTCTTGTTGGATGGACGTCTCTTTAAAGATGAACTGAACATCATACAGTCGTTCAAGTGTTTCGGTAATCTCTTTCAAAGTCTTTTGCTCAAAATGAAGAGTCCCTTTAATCCAGAGCAACACTTCGTCAGGGCACGGATACTCCAACAACTCTGTTTGATAATTCTGAGCATTCACCAAGAGCGTTTGTCCAGGTTTGAGCACCTTTCCTTGTTCACTGTTGAGCGGCGAGTCTACCCGAACCTTTCCTTTGAAAAGTGTCGTAACCACGGTCGATTCATCCAGTCTGGCGCGTACGTTGAAGTGCGTACCAAGCACATGCGTTTGAATATTCCGAGCGTTAACAATAAACGGATGGGCATCCTCGTGAGCCACCTCGAAGTAAGCCTCACCGGTAAGATCGACTAAACGTTCCCGACTAAAAAAAGAGTGCTTATAAGTTAGCTTGGTCGATGAATTGAGCCAAACCTTACTACCATCAGGCAGCACCACTTGCGCCCGCTGCCCAGGGTCAGTCAGCACCGCATAACGTTCCATCCGGCCAGAAAACCAACCCCAACCAAGCCCCCCCATAAAGAGAAGCCCAGCAAGAAAAGCCACAGCAAGAGGCATCCATGTTTTTCGTCCACTCCACCAAGAAGAGGGCGCCGATGAACGGCTGTTGCCGCGCCTATGCATCCGTGCTTTCAAGTCACACAGCGACTGCTCCGTATCGGCCTGCTCCATCGCTTCCACACGTGTTCCGACGAACTGAAGATAATAAAGCTGTTCAAGGACCTTCCGGTTTTCGGGCGACTGCTCACACCAGGCTTCCACCTTTTGAAAATCCTCTTCACTTCCTTGATGCTTTAAATACTTTAATAAGAGTGATTCATCCATATTTTTAAACTCCACAAGCTAGGCTTTATAAATAAAACAGTTATTACGACAAAGATACTAAACCCAGACAACAAAAAAAGTCTCTATTATTTTATTTTTCTATAACATTGCTTACATTTGCCTAACGCAAAAGCACTTATTTCAATGAAAATTCAAACACAATCGATAGAACCAGAATACAATAAGCACATCATTCAAGCCCTAAAAGCAAATGATGAAAAGATGTTTGATGCCATCTACCGACACTATTTCAAGAGATTATGCGCCTTTTGCTCGCAATATGTAGA
This sequence comes from Bacteroidia bacterium, assembly GCA_009929715.1. Classification (GTDB taxonomy): domain Bacteria; phylum Bacteroidota; class Bacteroidia; order Bacteroidales; family Bacteroidaceae; genus Bacteroides. The sequence goes on along the minus strand of RZZX01000002.1, from coordinate 51,618 downwards.
CTTCGATGAATCTGAAGAGATTGTACAAGAAACCATGATTTGGCTTTGGGAAAACCGGTCTAGCCTGATCCCGGAACTTATGCTACACACCTTGTTGTTTACCATTGTCAAAAACAAAGCCCTCAATCGGATAACGCATTTCGAGGTGCGCCGAAAAGTTCACCAAGAGATTGTCGATAAATACCAAGAAGAGTTCTCGTCGCCCGACTTCTATCTGCAAAACGAACTATTTGCCCTCTACAAAAGAGCAATAGAAAAGCTCCCTCAGGAGTTTAGACAAGCGTATGAACTAAACCGCAATGCACACCTGACGCATAAAGAAATTGCGGAGAAACTAAACGTTTCCCCGCAAACTGTCAATTATCGCATTGGACAAGCCTTAAAGCAACTCCGACTAGCGCTCAAGGATTATATGCCTCTACTTATCTTATTCGGTTATTGGCCGAAATGAAATGGCTTGTCCCCCACCAGCTGCCATACGTATGGTCAAACTATCAGTGGAACAAACACGCTTCTCCGTAATCACATAATCGGTAGGATTCGTCTTCCAGTCGGCTTTCTCGCCATCGGCATAAATCACCGCTCTGTAACTCTTTCCGGGTTCTAGAAAATCCAACTTCACAGTAACTGTTCTAGCTTGTTCATTGGTCGATGCTCCCAGATAATAATTCTGTTTCGCTTTCCGCTCAATCACCACAAACTCTGCCGGTTCGCCAGCCAAAGCTCTTGAAGAATCACAGTCTGGATCGAAATCACGGAAGAACTGAAACGCTGGATGACCTTCATAATGCTCTATTAAATCCGACGCCATCTGCAAAGGAGAATAGAGAATCACCCAATTGGCCAACTGCTTAGCAAGTGTGGTATTCACCCGGCTGTTACCTTGATCAAGCGGATTCCAAGGCTGACGTAATGGAGAGTCCTTCGACTTAAGAAACAAAATATCAAAAATACCCGGCGTGTAATCCATCGGGCCAGCAAGTAAACGAGTAAAAGGCAACACTTCATGATGCGCTGGTGAATTGCCTTCGCTCCAAGCATTCCATTCCATGCCACGAGCCCCTTCACGGGTCATCATGTTAGGCCATGTGCGACGAATACCGGTATCTTTAATCGGTTCATGCGCATCAATTGTCATCTTGTAACGGGCAGCTGTCTCCACCACTTTCTGATAGTGACGCACCCCATACTGTCCATGATGAGAGTGTCCATCAGGGAACCCACCAGCATAGCCTGTTTTCAAATTACGGACTCCATAATCGGTATACCACTTCATGGCCTCCTCCATCTGACGTTCATAATTCGGGATGTTCCCTCCCGTTTCATGATGGCCGATGATCTGAATCCCTTTTTGAGCAGCATAAGCAGAAATCTCCTTCATGTCGAAATCGGCATACGGACGGGTAAAGTTAAAGCCTTGCTTCACACCCCAGTCTTCCCAACCTTCATTCCAACCCTCAAAAAGAACTCCACCAAGACCGTTGGCTGCTGCAAAATCAATGTACTTCTTCGCATTGACGGTTGTAGCACCGTGACGGCTATCCATTTTCCATGTTTGGATACCGAGGTGCATACCCCACCAAACGCCAACATATTTCATCGGCTTAATCCAATCGGTCTCTTTGAGTACACAAGGATCATTTAAATTTAAGATCAATGCAGAGTTGATCAATCCGATCGCCTCTGGAGTTAACTGTATAGTCCGCCAAGCCGTAGTAAACTGGCTGCTTTTACGTGCCTTAACCCCATCGGGCCATGCAGCTAAATCGGCTTTGAAAGCCAACGGGCCAACTTGCTTTAACGTCATCTCCGGAAAGTCATAAAGTGCCGCTTCATGAATACTTCCATAAACCCCCGACGTGGTCTTAAACGTAAACGGGGTATTGGCTGTTTTCACACTATCTATCGGTTGTTCCACATACTTCAGCTCATAGGTATCGGCACTGGCCGGAATAGACCATGACGTACCGCTGGTATGAAAGTTAAAAGCAGTCAATTCATCAGTAATCAACAAAGAGTCCGCTTGTGGCACATCATATTCATACCGAAAACCAATTCCGTCATTGAATAATCGGAAACGTACCACCAAATGAACCTGATCGGCATTGGTCAAGCTGACCGCCATCTCACGATAATGGTTGCGATTGGTTTTATTCTCTCCCCACGGTTGCGTCCAAGTCTCATCTTTAGAATCGAACGTAGTTTCTTTAACCTTAAAGCCCGAAGAGAGGTTGATCCCATCTTTGGCCTCAAGCCCCATGGGCGAAAGATCGATTAAAAGAGAGTCGTTCATCGAAGCCCGATAAAAAAGTTGACCCTCTTGATCGGTTTCAAAAACAAGTTTAAGATGCCCATCGGGCGATGTCAGTTCTGTTTTAGGCGTTCCGCAAGCAGACCATCCGAATAACAGTGCTATGAGAGAAAAAGAGATTAATAAATGCTTCATAGACTAATTTATTGATTTAAAATTCCAAATAAGCAGAGTGTGGGTTGTGATCACTCAAATAGAGTGAATCAGTTAAAGCGGCCGACTTAATATCGGCTTCCTTCACCTGAACATTAGGCGTTACAAAGATAAAATCAATCTTTTCGCGCTTCTCCATCGGATAGCGTCCAAAATCGTGGAAAGTATACTCCACTCCCTCGTGCTTTGCCGCCACCTTCCAAGCATCCTTCAAAACAAAAGTATTGGTCGTCATCGTTTGATACGCTTCCCACTTTTCGGAAACATTGAAATCGCCCGTTACAATGGCCGGTTCTTCGCCTGCAATCTCTTTAATTTTGCGAATAATCAACAAAGCACTTTGGCGGCGGGCTTCCGTTCCCACATGATCAAAGTGTGTATTCAGCATCACAAACTCCTTACCTGTCTGTTTGTCTTGGAGTTTAACCCAAGTCGCTATTCGCACACAAGCGGCATCCCATCCTAAACCTACGCTATCGGGCGTTTCCGAAAGCCAAAAGGTTGAACCATCTTTCAATTCAAAGCGATCTTTCCGGTAAAATATAGGCGCATACTCGCCTGCTGTCTTACCGTCATCACGTCCTACTCCCACATAAGCATAATCTGGCAAAGCAGCCTGCAGATCGATCAATTGGGAGTTCAAGACCTCTTGCATGCCAACCACATCGGGGTGAGACGCTTGAATAAAAGCATAGACAGAGTCTTTTCTGAATGCCCAATTATTAGCACTATCTGCCGGATTATCATAACGAATATTGAAAGTTGTTACACAGATCTTCGTCGGGGAAGGCTGACAGGCCGTAAGGCAGTAAAGCATACAAGAAATGCATGCATAAAGAACTAAATTTCGTGTCATCATGTTTATTGTTTGATTGATTAAAACAGCACAAAGATAACCAAAAAAAATCAAAAAGACGTTGAAATCCAGAACGTTTATTTAGAGATTTTAAGAAATAAGCCATCCTGAAAAAGGAGACTCTAAGATATGCTAGAGTCAAAAAATAACTTCCTCTCGGAGAGAATAAATGCGATCTCACCCAAACATGATGAATCTGTTCGAGAACAAAATAAAGCTATTAAATAACCGCCAGATTTAAAGAGTTTCAAAAGTATTTTCAACTTCATGCCGATCGCCGTTAAATTAAGTCAGATCGCCGTTAGATTAAGTCAAAAAAGGTCAGACTTTTCTATACTTCACGCAGGTGAAGTGTACACTTCATGCAGGTGAAGTGTATACTTCATGCAGGTGAAGTGTATACTTCATGCAGGTGAAGTGTAGAAAAGATCGTGAGAAATGAATTAACCTCTGTGAGACATCTGTTTATAAAAGTTTTATCTCCGCTTAATAATGCCGAGATGAAGTTGAAAAGTCAGCTTTATTTCAGACTGACTTTTTATTTCTAGACCATTAGAGTGCCACTTTTCCAGGTGATTCGGTCTTTTTTAGATGAGGCCAACCAGTCATTTAAATAGAACAGATCCGCCCGGTTTTCGGACCGATCCCTTCAATTAGCTCATGCGGAAAACCACTCAATACATTAAAAGCATAAAGGCAAACATACAAAACGCTGATTCTCAACACAAAAAAAAGACGTAACATTGTTTTTATTACAACATTACGTCTAATTCTAGAGCGGAAAACGAGACTCGAACTCGCGACCCTAACCTTGGCAAGGTTATGCTCTACCAACTGAGCTATTTCCGCAAAACTGATGTGAAGAGAAGGAGACTCGAACTCCCACGACATAACTGTCACTACCCCCTCAAAGTAGCGCGTCTACCAATTCCGCCACCTCTCCATTCAGATTTTCATATTATCAAGTGCCCAGAACAGGACTCGAACCTGCATGCCTTGCGACACACGCACCTGAAACGTGCGCGTCTACCAATTCCGCCACCTGGGCAAGATAATAAACCAATATTTCAAAGAAAAAGAGCGGAAAACGAGACTCGAACTCGCGACCCTAACCTTGGCAAGGTTATGCTCTACCAACTGAGCTATTTCCGCAGCATGTCAAAGATAAACTCTCTACCTTTATTCTAAGAAGAGAGCGGAAAACGAGACTCGAACTCGCGACCCTAACCTTGGCAAGGTTATGCTCTACCAACTGAGCTATTTCCGCACTTTTCGTTTGCGGTTGCAAAGGTAGACATTTTTCATTAACCTGCAAATATTCTACCGTGTTTTTTGAGACTTTTTATTTCAACTAAAGCAAGAAAAAAAACGAACTTTTTGATTATCAGCTCATTCTATTGCGATAATCTTCGTAAACAAATTCTTTAAAGATCGTTGCTTTACCATCAGAGCTCCACAAACCGATAGCTGGATGATGAATACCATTAAACATGTTGGTCTTAACCATGGTATAATGTATCATATCTTCAAACACAAGACGTTCGCCTATTTGTAATTCGTGATCGAAACTCCAACTACCCATGTAATCGCCACTTAAACAGGAGTTGCCTCCTAATCGGTAAACAAACGGTCCCTCCTCGCCCACCTTGGCTCCACGAACCACTGGCTGATAAGGCATCTCTAAACAATCGGGCATGTGACAAGTAAAACTAACATTAAGAATGGCAGTCCGAATACCACGGCTCTCAACAACATCGACCACCTCGGAGGTTAGCACACCTGTTTGCCAAGTGAAGGCCGAACCGGGTTCTAGTATCAATTGAAGGTGAGGGTATCGCTCTTTCAACCCAAGCAACAGTTTTATCAGATGCTCTACATCGTAATCCTTACGGGTCATTAAGTGTCCACCACCAAGATTCAACCATTTAATCTGAGCGAACCAAGGAGCAAACTTCGCCTCCAAATGCTCTAACGTGCGTTCTAATTCATAAGAAGATGATTCACAATGGCAGTGACAATGAAATCCTTCGATACCTGCGGGCAGTGTAGCAGGTAAAAGATCGGCTGTGATACCAAAACGGGTACCGGGGGCACAAGGATTATAGAGATCGGTTTCAACTTCCGAATATTCGGGATTAACCCGTATTCCGCAAGACAGCTTCTCTTCAAAAGTGTTCACCAAGGGATAAAAACGCTCAAACTGCGACAAGGAGTTAAAGGTGATATGACTACTACATCGCATAATTTCTGTAAATTCTTGCTCGGTATAGGCTGGAGAATAGGTATGTGCTTTACTGCCGAATTCCTCTAAAGCTAAACGGGCTTCATAAAGAGAGCTTGCTGTAGAATGGGTGATATATTCACGGAAAATAGGAAAGGAACGCCACATAGCAAACGATTTGAAGGCTAATATCACTTCTACTCCAGCCGCATCGGCTACGTGCTTAATTAAGCTGAGGTTCTTTCTCAAGAGATCTTCTTCCAGGATGTAACAAGGAGAAGGGAATGGGGTAAAATCGGTCATCACTCTTTTTTAATCGATCATTAGGTTTATATAACGGCTACAAAAATAGAGATTATCTGCCGATTTCATGCGGAAATGAACAGATTTATAAAAAGCAACGCCATTTTTTCACGTTTTAGAGGAATGGCTTATAGAGTTATTTGTGTACCTTTGTCAGGCAAACACAAATAGGTGCTTATCATGATTGATGTGAGATACGTTAACCCTAACAAACAAATTATAAACTATTATGAAAAGAGTTATTCTATCCGGTTTATTCCTTTTTTCTTTTCTGACTCTCCACGCACAGTATCACGGTAGGGTCTTCGTTGATTCTAACCAAAACGGCCAATTCGATGCCGGCGAAAAGCTTTTAAAGGGAATCGTTGTATCCGATGGTTTAAATGTAACGAAAACAACAGGCAACGGTACGTTCCAACTGATGGGGCACCAGAAAGCTAAATTTATCTTTATCACAACGCCTTCGGGCTACAAAACGAACAATGCTTACTACCGCCCTTTGTTGCCCGAAACAAAATCGTATGACTTTGGAGTAGTGCCTTATGACGGGGGAATCCAACGCACCGGAGCACACCGTTTTATTCACATCTCGGATACGGAGATTGGCGAACTAAATGGGCACGAGGATTGGACAGCCGACTTGCGACGGTATGCTTCGAATGAGAAAGCGGCTTTCATCATTCACACCGGCGATATTTGCTACATACCGGGACTAAAGAGTCATATTAAACTGATGAATACAGCGAACATGAACACACCGGTGTTCTATTGTATCGGGAATCATGATCTTGTTCAAGGTAAGTATGGCGAAGAGGTGTTCGAACAACTTTATGGTCCGGTCTTTTATTCGTTTGATGCGGGAAATACGCACTACATCGTCACGCCGATGCCGGGAGGTGACCACCGACCGTCTTACCAGATGAATGAGGTTCTTCAATGGCTAAAGAATGATTTAGCACAAGTTGCCCCGTCTAAATCGGTGGTAGTCTTTAACCATGATTTATTGGATCAAACGGGAAATTTTTGTTTTACTTTAAAGGAGAACGAAGTCATCGATTTGAAAGCACATAACCTGAAGGCTTGGCTTTATGGTCACTGGCATATCAATCACATGATTCAATACCCCCAATCGGGTATTTATAGCATTTGTACGTCGACTTTAGTACGAGGTGGCATTGATCATGCGTCGTCGGGCTTCAGGGTGATGAAGGTCAACGAGAAAGGTGATTTGAGTTCGGAACTTCGATATGCGTATATTAATCGACTAATCGAAATAGCGTCTATTGATAATAACCAAAGTCCGGTTTTAAAAGATGGAGCTATTCCACTTTCAGTCAATGTCTATTCTACAAGTGCCCCAACCAAAGAGGTGAGTTGTAGCTATTCGTGCGAAGGAGAGAGCGGAGGTGCGCACCGCCAACTGAATAAGCTGACTGATTTTAATTGGTATACAGAGATTGCCTTGCCTCGCCAGTGGGATAAGAAGTTGGTAACGGTCTGCGCAACGGCACTACTGAGCAACGGCGAAAGAATTAAAAGCGAAAAGACATTCTTTTATCACCGCACACCAGACGCTGCAATCAACCCGCACCAAAACTCTCTGAATCTTTTAGGAAATCCGACACATGCGGGTGCTCAAAATGACACGTTGGCTCTCCCACTTCAGTTGGAATGGGTGAAGAACATCGGTTCGAATATTTATATGTGCTCTCCACTATTTTATAATAAAGCGGTCTATGTAGCTTCTATCGATGAGAACTGTACCGAAAAAGCAGGTATTGCTTGTATGGATGGAATAAATGGCAAGATACGCTGGAGCTATAAAGTTCGTGGTTCTATCAAAAACAGCATGGCTATTACAGCGGGAATACTTTTCGCACAAGATAGCTACGGTTATCTCTATGCACTTAATGCTACCACCGGAGCATTGGCTTGGGAAAAGAAGTTGGACCTCAGTGCTATCCCGGCACTCAACGAAGGGTTGATAGCAACGGACGGCGTGGTTTATGCGGGCACAGGCTTGGGGTTATGTGCTTTGAAAGCAGATAGCGGTGAAACGGTATGGACCAACAAAGAGTGGCAACGACGAGAGGGATGCACCGCCACACTGTCATTGAATAAAAATGTCTTGATCGGGCATGCTCACTGGCAAGCGCTCTACGCTAACGATGCTACAACGGGGCGGCTGTTGTGGCAACATGCCGAGAATGGACTCCGACATCGGGCTTCTCCCGGAGCGATGGTAGGCCAGGTACTTTACATGTTGTCCGATGAATCGCTCTTTATCATCGAAACGCAAACCGGAAATGTGCTGGTAAGAAAACCTTTGGGTTACAATGTGAATGTTAGCTCGGTACCACTAGTGACCGATAAAGAGATTATTTTCGGAACTGCAGCCAGAGGGGTGGTTGCTTTGGATAAAGAGACACTCGTTGAAAAATGGGCGTTTCAAACCGGACCAGCGCTGATCTATTCGGCACCATATGTCCGAAATCCATCAGCAACGGTCGAAACGAGCCCGGTATTATCGGGAGATGGGGTCTTCTTTGCTGCTTCCGATGGGGTTATTTACGGCTTAAACCGATCTACCGGCAAATTACTTTGGAAACAGACTACAGGAGCGCCCTTTTTCTCTACAGTCCTGATCTCCGGGCAAGCGCTCTATGCAGCCGATTTCTCGGGCAATGTTTATGGTTTTAAAGCTGGAAAATAACTCTCTTAATTTGAAAATAAGACAGATGAAAATAACTTTTATTTTAGCCACAACACTCCTTTGTTCGGCTTACCTATTTAGTATTGAGCGTCCTAAAAAGGAGCAAAAGCAATGGACACTGGTGTGGCAAGAGGAGTTCAATGGATCTGAACTCGATACGGCTCATTGGTCGCGTATCCCACGGGGAGGATCGGATTGGAACAATTACATGGCTCTACATGAGGGGCTGGTGGAAGTAAAAGATGGGAATGTGATACTCAAAGCCATCGAAAATGAGACTTTTCCACAAGATACGGCAACGTATCTTACGGGCGGTATATGGACAAAGGATAAAAAAGCTTTTGAGAATGGGCGACTAGAGGTGAGGGCGAAGTTTACAAGTGCACAAGGGTATTGGCCGGCCATTTGGATGGTTCCCGGACCTATCCCCTATCCTTACGGTGGCGAAATCGACATCATGGAGCACCTGAATCATGACAATGTGGTTTACCAAACGGTGCACAGCCACTACACGATCAACTTAAAGAAAGAGGAACCGAAGCGGTATGCCACAACACCTATCAACCCGAATGAATATAATACCTATGCAGTAGAGTTGTATAAAGACAGTGTAGTCTATTATACCAATGGGGAGAAGACGCTTTGTTATCCTAAAATCAACGGTGGCAAAGACGGACAATTCCCGTTTGCGTATGATCCGTTTTTCTTATACCTCGATTCTCAGCTCGGAGGCAGCTGGGTCGGCGCTGTCAACCCAGCGGAACTACCCGCCGAAATGCGGATCGATTGGGTGAGGTTTTATAAGAAACGTTCCAAATAGACACGAACCAAGCTAAACGATTAAAAGCCTGCTTCGATGCTGTGATATAACAGCAGAAGCAGGCTTTAAAACATTCTGAGCCAAAAAGACCGGGCTATTTCTTGCGACCTAAGCTTAAGGAGTTAAGTACGACACTCACACTCGAAAAAGCCATCGCTGCACTCGCAAGCATGGGATTTAATAATAAACCATTAAGGGGATACAAAATACCAGCGGCAATAGGAATACCTATTAGGTTGTATATGAAAGCCCAAAATAGATTTTGATGAATCAGTTTGACGGTCTGCCTAGAGATCTCGAAGGCTTGCGGCAGTAGCAATAAATCGGAGGTCATCAGTGTGACCATGGCCACATCCATCGCAATGTCTGTGCCTTTACCCATAGCGATGCTGACATCGGCCAAAGCCAAAGCTTGAGAGTCATTAATGCCATCACCTACCATGGCTACGCGCTTACCTTGCATCTGTAACTCGCGTATAAAATTCTCTTTATCATCAGGCAAAGCATCGGCTATAAAATGATCGATGCCAACTAGATTAGAGACCGATCGGGCGGTACGTTCGCTATCACCAGTCAACATGTAGAGTTCAACTCCTTGACGTTTTAGCTCTTTCACCGCTTCTGCCGAAGTTGATTTAATGCGGTCGGAAACAGCAATAACACCTAATAGCTCTTTTCCACAGCCGAAATAGATGATGCCATTCCCTTCGGATTCATATTGGATAATCATCGCAGTCATCACATCTGGCAAATTGGCGTTGAAGTCTTTCAATAACTTATGACTGCCTACCCAATAGGATTTCTGCTGATAAGAGACAAGAACGCCCTTCCCGGTAAGGCTTTCAAAAGAATCAAGCTCTACTGCTGTGACTTTTTCATCTTCGACTAAAGCAGAAACAATCGCTCCGGCAAACGGATGTTCAGAGTGCATCTCGGCCGATAGTAGTACACTTTTATAAAGAGGATCTTGAAAGCATGCCCACAGCCAGCCCGACACTGCTGGATGGCCTTCGGTCAACGTTCCGGTCTTGTCTAAAACCACAACGTTTATTTGACGCATTTGTTCCAAGGCAACAGCATCTTTTATCAGGATATGATGACTAGCAGCCTTACCGATGCCGACCATTAAAGCGGTTGGAGTTGCTAACCCCAAAGCACATGGACAGGCAATAACCAAAACAGAAACAGCAGAAAGCATACCATAAGAGAGATAATCAGTACCACCGATAGTCACCCATAAAAAGAGTGTCAACACGGAAAAGCCGAGTACCACCGGAATAAAGAAAGAGGTTATACGGTCTACAATACGCTGAACCGGTGCTTTACTGCCTTGCGCCTCCTGAACCATCTGAATGATACGCGCCAAGACAGTAGCGGAACCAACTTCTTTGGCTTGAACAACGAAGGAGCCACGCTGATTAATAGTGCCTGCCAATACTTTGTCGCCAATCTTTTTTTCTACCGGCAAGGGCTCACCACTAATCATGCTTTCATCAACATAAGAGGTTCCTTTAGAAAGATAGCCATCCACTGGTATCTGTTCGCCAGGGCGAACGACAACCGAATCGTCTATTTGTAGTTGGCCAACAAGGATGTCGACTTCACTATCACCACGTACCACACGCGCCGTTTTCGGTTGCATCCCCATCAGTTTTTTGATGGCTTCAGAGGTATTACCTTTGGCACGTTCTTCCATTAACTTACCTGTCAGCACAAAGGCAATAATAACAACCGAAGCCTCGTAATAGACATGAGGTTCCAACCCTCTTTGAATCCAGAAATTCGGGAAAAAGGTATTAAAAGCACTAAAAAGAAAAGCGATAGAAGTACTTAAAGCCACCAACGTATCCATATTGGTCCGCCCCAGCTTAGCTTGCTTCCATGCACCAACATAAAAAGAGTTGCCAAAATAGAGCAGCACCGGCATCGCTAATAAGAATTGGGCTAGTTGAGAAAAAAAGGTATTCTCAACGACCATGGAAAGAAAAAGCATCGGGAGCGCAACGAGCCATGCGCCGATAACTCTCTTTTTCAAGCTTTTATAATAAGCTTTTTCTTCTGTATTCTGTTCCTCTTGACCTTCTTCAGAAATAATCAAATCATACCCGGCAGCCAATATCGCCACACGAAGTTCACCAGAAGAGAGTTTCTCATCAAAATAAGAAACAAATAAGGTCTTTGTAGCCAAATTAACCGAAGCATCTGTCACTCCGGGTAATTTCCTCACCGTTTTTTCAACATTAGCAGCACATCCAGCACAATGCATATGAAGCACCGGATAAGCCTTCTTGATCACTTCACTCATATATTTACTTGGGTTTAAGTTAAAACTAATAATCTCCTTATGCGTTTTCGCAAATATACAAAAAATACAGTAAGAAAAAAAGAATTATAACCAAACCTTTTTTTATCTATTCAGCAGAAACTGATTCAATCGGTCAGGTTTTTGGCTTAGGGCAAATTAATTTTCCTTTTTTATTCGCCGATTCACTTATTTCGTCTATATTTGCCGTATAAGAAGATAAAATCATATGTTGAATTTAAAGAAGAAAAACTTATGAAAAAACAATATGTAAGCCTGCTTATAATTCTTGTTTCGGCAAGCAGCTTTTTATTTTCATGTCATAGCAAAATGAATAAGAATACGGGCGAATTAACGTTCGATAGTATACAAGTCAATAAGACCGTTCATCTCTTCAACGATACGGCCAAACCTGCTTGTAACTTGACGATCAACTTTGCTTTTCCAGTTAAATCGACAGACCCGGTTCTAAAAGATAGCCTGGAAGCACACTTTATTTCAGCTTGCTTTGGTGAAAAGTACATGGGTGAGAAAACAACGGATGTTGTCAAACTGGTTTCGGATAGTTATGTTAATGATTATTTACGAGACTTAGAACCAATGTATGCGGAAGATGCTAAGAACAAAGAGAATAGCGGATTCATAGGGGGATGGTACTCTTATTACAAAAACATTGAAAGCCATGTGCAGCTTTATACCAAATCACTTTTGGTATACCGCATCGACTACAATGAATATACGGGAGGAGCCCACGGAATATATACCACTAATTACCTTAATGTTGATTTGAAGCAAAAACGAATACTACATTTAGATGACATTTTTGCAGGCGATTACAAAGAAGCCTTGACTGATTTAATATGGAATCAGCTGATGGCCGATAACAAAGTCACCACTCATGAGACTCTGGAAGATTTAGGGTATGGTTCAACCGGCGATATCGCCCCGACAGAAAACTTTTATCTAAGCCCAACAGAGATTACTTTTTATTATAATGTATATGACATTACCCCTTACTCAATGGGGCCGGTAAAAGTAACGATTCCCTTTACAATGCTTGAACACTTATTGGGGGAAAACTTAACATTAAAAGAATTAAAAGCTTAAATGACTGATTTATCATCAAACAACAAGGAGATTATACTCCACTATTTTCCAACTATAACAGCGGAACAACAGCGGCAATTTGCTGCTCTATATGATCTATATCTCGATTGGAACGCTAAAATTAATGTTATTTCCAGAAAAGATATTGAGAATTTGTATGAACATCATGTCTTACACTCTCTTGGAATAGCTCGAATCATCCAATTCCGCCCTGGATCATCTGTCATGGATTTAGGTACTGGAGGGGGATTCCCAGGCATACCATTGGCTATTTTATTTCCTGAGGTGAAGTTTCACTTGGTGGATAGTATCGGCAAAAAGGTACGGGTAGCTAAAGAGATCGCAGATGCTATCGGACTGACTAATGTCACGTTTAGACATGCACGCGCAGAGGAGGAAAAACAGCTGTTCGACTTTGTGGTGAGCCGGGCGGTGATGCCATTAGCCGATTTAATTAAAATCATTAAAAAGAATATTGTATCTAAACAATCAAATAGCCTACCCAATGGCCTTATTTGCTTGAAAGGCGGTGAATTGGAACATGAAACGATGCCTTTCAAACATAAAACAATGATTTACAATTTAAGCGATGAGTTCAAAGAACCGTTCTTTGAAACAAAAAAAGTGGTCTATGTACCGCTTTAAAAAGTAATCTGACCATGTAGACTCTCATTTATGAAAATTAAACGATTTGAATTTAATATGTTTCCCGTAAACTGTTATGTGTTATGGGACGAGACAAAGGAAGCAGTAGTGATTGACCCGGGATGTTTCTATGACGAAGAGAAACAGACGTTGAAGAACTTTATTCTATCAAACGGGCTTCAAGTGAAACACTTGCTTAATACACATTTACATCTGGATCATATCTTTGGTAATCCATTTATGCTTCAGGAGTTCGGTCTATCAGCATCAGCCAATCAGGCGGATGAGTTTTGGATCGATGAGGCACCTAGACAGAGCCGCATGTTCGGATTTCGCTTACAGGAAGCACCGGTGCCGTTAGGCCATTATATCAATGATGGCGACCGCATTACTTTTGGACAGACTACCTTTGAAGCAATACACGTACCGGGACACTCACCGGGAAGTCTGGTTTATTATTGTGAAGCAGACCATTGCATGTTTTCGGGCGATGTCCTTTTTCAAGGAAGTATCGGACGAGCAGATTTAGAAGGAGGCAACTTTAATGAGTTGATTGACCATATCCGAAACAGACTGTTTACTTTGCCTAATGAAACCGTGGTTTACCCGGGGCATGGTGCACCGACAACCATTGGCAACGAAAAATCAGAAAATCCTTTTTTCAGATAAATTTAACCACTATAAACATGAAAACCGATTTGTTAACTTGCCGTCACAACGGCATCAATGAAAAAGACACTGAGGTGATGCTTCGCAAAATTGGCGTAGGCTCACTCGATGAGTTGATTGACAAAACTATTCCGACTAACATTCGCCTGAAAGAGCCTTTGGATCTTCCAAAACCAATGACGGAATATGAATATGCCAAACATGTCGCCCAATTGGGGGATAAGAATAAATTGTTCCATACCTTTATTGGCATGGGATGGTATAATACAGTCACACCGGCTGTTATCCAACGTAATGTGTTTGAGAACCCGGTGTGGTATACGTCTTATACCCCATATCAAACAGAGGTTTCTCAAGGACGCTTAGAGGCGCTGATGAACTTTCAAACGGTGGTGTCTGACTTAACTAGCATGCCACTGGCCAACTGTTCGCTTCTCGATGAGGCAACAGCTGCTGCCGAAGCAGTGGCTATGATGTATGCAATGCGTTCACGCACCCAACAAAAAACGGGTGCCAACGTTGTGTTGGTCGATGAACAAGTCTTTCCTCAAACGTTGGCTGTTATGACCACTAGAGCTGTACCGCAAGGTATTAGCATCCGCCTTGGAAAATATAGCGAATTCGAATTGACACCGGATGTCTTTGGCTGTATCGTGCAATATCCTAATGCAAGCGGTAGCATCGAAGATTACCGCGCATTGACAGAAAAGGCACATCAAGCTGGATGTAAGGTGGCTGTTGCTGCCGATATTTTGAGTTTGACTTTACTGACTCCTCCGGGAGAATGGGGGGCTGATATTGTCTTTGGGAGTACACAGCGCTTGGGTATCCCGATGTTCTTTGGTGGCCCGTCGGCGGCATTCTTTGCGGTTCGCGAAGAGTCTAAACGTTACATGCCGGGGCGCATCATCGGTTGGTCGAAAGATAAATATGGTAAACGTTGTTACCGCATGGCTTTGCAAACACGTGAACAACATATTAAGCGTGAAAAAGCAACATCGAATATTTGTACTTCACAGGCTCTGCTGGCTACAATGGCTGGATTTTATGCCGTATACCATGGGCAAGAAGGGCTAAAGGCGATTGCATCACGCATACATAGCCTTGCTGTTCTACTCGATAAGGAACTGCAGAAGTTGGGGTATACACAGCTCAACAAAGAGTATTTTGATACGCTGCGTTTTGTGCTGCCGGAATCAATTTCTGCTCAACAGATCCGGACGATTGCACTAAGCAAAGAGGTGAATTTACGTTATTTCGACAACGGTGATGTAGGTTTTAGCATTGATGAGACAACGACTTTGCATGAAGTGAACGTGTTATTGTCTATCTTTAGCATTGCTGCAGAAAAAGATTGCCCCAAGAAAGAAGAGTTCACTGAACTGTCAATCATCACGGAACCTTTTAAACGTACTAGCACATTCTTGACTCATGAGGTTTTCTCTAAATACCACACGGAAACGGAGATGATGCGCTACATGAAACGACTTGATCGCAAAGATATCTCATTGGCACACTCCATGATTTCTCTGGGTTCTTGTACCATGAAGCTAAATGCTGCTTCTGAAATGTTACCGCTCAGCTCGGCACAATGGATGGGCATCCATCCGCTTGCACCGGAAGAACAAACTGAAGGTTACCGTGAATTGATTCAGAACCTAAGCGAAGAACTTAAAACAATTACAGGGTTTGCGGGTATTAGTATGCAACCGAATTCTGGGGCTGCTGGTGAATATGCAGGACTTCGTGTGATCCGAGCTTATCTGGAAAGTATTGGTGAGGGACATCGTAATAAGGTCTTGATCCCGGCATCGGCACACGGAACGAATCCGGCATCGGCTATACAAACTGGCTTTGAAACAATTACGTGTGCTTGTGATGAAAAGGGAAATGTGGATGTCGACGATCTTCGCGCTAAAGCAGAGGCGAACAAGGGGGATTTAGCTGCGCTGATGATAACTTACCCTTCGACTCACGGTATCTTTGAAACTGAAATAAAAGAGATTTGTAACATTATCCATGCTTGTGGCGCACAAGTTTATATGGATGGCGCGAACATGAATGCGCAAGTGGGGCTGACTAATCCGGGCTTTATCGGGGCAGATGTGTGTCACTTAAATCTGCATAAAACGTTTGCAATTCCTCACGGTGGAGGTGGTCCTGGTGCAGGCCCTATTGGCGTGGCTGCTCATTTGGTTCCATTCTTACCCGGACATGTTTGCTTTGGCAACTCACAAAATCAAGTTTCGGCTGCTCCTTTTGGTAGCGCCGGTATCTTACCTATCACGTACGGTTATATCCGTATGATGGGTACCGAGGGATTGACTAGAGCCACACGGACTGCAATTCTTAATGCCAACTACTTGGCTGCTTGTTTAAATGAGACGTATGGCATTGTTTATCGAGGAAAAACAGGCTTTGTAGGTCATGAAATGATTCTAGAATGTCGTAATGTTCATCAAGAAACGGGCATCAGTGAAAATGACATCGCTAAACGACTCATGGATTATGGTTACCACGCTCCTACTCTCTCTTTCCCTGTACATGGTACTTTAATGATTGAGCCTACTGAAAGTGAAAGCTTAGCTGAACTCAATAATTTCGTCGACACCATGCTTCAAATCTGGAAAGAAATACAGGAAGTTAAGAGTGGTGAAGCCAACAAAGATGATAATGTTCTGATTAATGCACCACACCCTGAATATGAGGTGGTTGCTGATGAGTGGAATCATGCCTACTCGCGTCAGAAAGCAGCGTATCCTATCGATAGTGTACGCGAGAATAAGTTCTGGGTTAATGTGGCTCGTGTAGATAACACCTTGGGCGACCGCAATCTTCAAGCAACACTTTATGGTGAATCTGAGATTTAAATGAAGGACACGCTGACTTAAAAACGTGTTTGACATTCATAACTAAAAATAAAGGCAACTAATCCACTTGGAATAAGTTGCCTTTATTTTTAGAAAAGTACTTTTTATCTTATTTGATAATGGTATAAGTGTTAGGGTTCAACGCCTTTTCTTTCATAGGAACAGACAAGTCCGGATAACCCAATGCTACACAGCCATAAACATGATGACTGGGAGGAACTCCAAGCGAATTGAGCAAGGCTCTAACTTCGGGATCTTGATGCGTGGTACCAAGCTGATTGACCCAGCAAGACCCCAAACCTAATGCCTGTGCAGCCAAAAACATGTTTTCGATGGCACAAGCACAATCCATCCCTGCCCACCATTGCGTCGGCTCATTCGACACAATCACCAACGTTGGTGCATGGTAGTAACAACAATAAGTTGTACTTTTCGAACGTTCCTGAAGTTGCGGCTGATCCGTTCGTCCAAACGCTTGTTTAATCCGATTATTGAGTTCCACCAAAATATCCGGATTCTGAATCGCAGTAAAATGCCACGTCTGATAATTCATACCACTAGGAGCTTGTGTTGCTGCTTCAAGAATAGCCAATAAATCCTTCTCACTAATTTGTTGCCCGGTATATTTCCGCACACTCCGACGCGATTTAATTAGATGTAGCAATTCAGTCATAATCCAGCAGTATTTAGCGCTTTAGTAGCCCGATTTTAATATTCAATTTAAAATAATACACGCCGTTCTCTCTTTCCAAAAAGCCATACTTATCTTTATCGACAGACCCTTTTTCAAAACGCGTATTTAGATATAAGAAATTCTCAAAGACCTCTCTTTCAGAAACATGGTAGCAATAGACATCCCCACTCCCATCGACCAACAACAGCCCAGTGATAGCGGAATCAGTGCCATTATAGATTTTAGCAGGACGCATTCCTAAAGCCAATGCCATCAGAAACTGCTTCATCTTAAACTCATAATAACCATGTTTTGTTATTAGCTCATCTTTGATCTTTAAAGGATTAACCTGCTTCATCAATTCAGTCAGCTCACTGACACGCGAAAGACCATCTAAGTGCATCGTACGCACCATCTCCGTCAGCAGACGAGGAAAATGTAAATCAATCATCAATAGATTAGAGCGAAACACACGGTCGGCTACATCCGAATATTTCAAAACGCCACCCAAACGTTCGATCATCAACATACGTTCAGCAACCTCTTCGGCCGACTCCGGCAAAGCATTAACTTTATTCACTGTGGGTACAGCAAACTTCACTCCAGTCTGTTCCAACTTAATATTAGCTGCACGACCACCATCAAGCAGTGGATTCATAGCAGCCAAACGCGACCGGACACAAAGTCCTTGAAGCGGTGCTTGAGAATGATAAAAAGCAACCGAAAAGTCTGTTCGATCAGTTGTTTTAGCTTCCAAATCAAAAATAGCAATCTCATCCAAGAAAGCCTCTACAGCCTCCGGTGAAGTCACCTCATATTCTGAAGAGTTTTTAACAGCTTCCAGAATCAAATCGGCTACCACAGCAAAATCTTCACGTAAAACTTGTTTGCTGATTTGCTCTCCTTCAATGCGGATAGAATCCTCTTCAATATAATAGCAACGAGTTCCGTCATGTTCCTCCCGTTGAATCATCGCTATCGGTCGATAGCTCTCACCTTTTCCTCCTTTGGTGGTTCCCATAACCACTCTCCCCTCGGACAACAAACGAAAAAAGCAATAAATTTCACTCCATTCTCTTTTAGTAGCTTCAAATGCCATAAAATAATATATTAGGTTTTATACGAAATTAATCTTCTACAAACTGAATAGTCTCTACCTTCTCTAAACGTGCACGAAGTTTAGGCATAAGCATCCGCCGAATCCGTAAAGTCATGCAGCAATTCGTCTCATACGATTGAGAGACTATTTCAGGTTCTTCCTCTTTGACGATGCGCATAACATCGTTCATAAAAGGGTATTCAAACATGATAGAGAGTTCATCATCTACAGTCTTCTCTATGACTTGAGCAGCAGCAAGTGCTTCAGCCGCTGCTGCTTTATAGGCTACAATCAAACCACTCGTTCCTAATTTGATTCCACCAAAATAACGCACCACAATGACCAAAATATCCGTTAGCTCATTCGAGTTAATCTGACCCAAAATAGGACGTCCGGCTGTTCCAGAAGGCTCTCCATTATCATTTGCCCGAAAATCTGTTCGCTCGGCTCCAAGCATATAAGCATAACAAACGTGACGAGCATCGTAATACTTCTTCTGAAAAGTATCCAAGTGTCCCTTAATCTCCTCGACAGAGCGTACAGGCAAAGCAAAAGCCAAAAACTTACTCCGCTTCTCCGTATAAATGGCTTCAGCCGGTTCGGCAATGGTTTTATAACTATCTTCTTCACTCATACGTGCAAAGATACGGATTTTCAAAGAAACTTCAGGAAAGTCAAACCAAAACAAGCGAAGTCTTTCTCATTTATTTGCAAGAAAGAAGTCATTAAAGCCCAAAAAAAATCGTTTACTTATGGGAAACAGCTGTAACACCATAAGTAAACGACCTATATTCAAGCCCAAACAGCTCAAGAAAAGCTGCTTCTAGACCATTACAATTTTATCTTAATCGATCAGTTGCCTTTACCATCACCTCATCCCGTCCGATAGCACGAATAGCAAGATAGTTTAAAATAACAGCAATCAAAGGCAAACAAAGCGACCAATTCATTTTAAACGTGTTGACATCGGTCTTTAATTTAAAATAAAAGACCACAAAAGCCAGATAAAAGCCTATCAACACCAAAGAATTGAAAACTGACAGACGAATTTGAAGTATGCGATTTTTAAAAAGGAAAATAGTAGCAAATGCCACCATAGCACTCAATAAAAGCAATCCTAACAATCCCCAAGTGGACTGAAAAGTTCCGTTCACATCAACTCCACTTGCCTTAAACGCGTGTGGTCCCATAGCATCCATAAATGTTCCCATAGGTAAACACACGGCAACAATAAGCAAAGCAGTCACTAAAAGTAAATAAACGGATTGAATACGTTGAATCATAGTTGTTTTAAATAGTCATTTAGTTAAACAATAATAGTCAAGTAATAAGATTCGGCAGTATACTCTCCCGACATATCACTTGACTATCTACCTATCTTTTGCAGCAGTAATATTACTGCAATTTTTCTTTTTCTTTAGCAGGATTTCTGTAATAAACCTTACCCTCAAGATATTCTTGTGTAGCGATCAAATCAGGTTTAGGCAATTTTTCATAATAGCGAGAAATCTCTATTTGCTCTCTATTTTCAAACACTTCTTCTAAGTTATCGTTATAAGAAGCAAACTCTGCCAACTTCTTTGACAAGTCACTTTTGATTTCCACACTGATCTGATTGGCACGTTTACCGATAATGGAAATTGTTTCATAAACATTACCTGTATCAGAACACAATTCCATCATGTCACGCGTTACAGTAGTAGTAGGAGCATTTGTTTTTTTGTAATCCATAAATCTATTTAAATTTAATCTTTAATGACACTCTTTGATTGATTGAATAATTTTTCGGCTTCTCTTAAGTATTTACTTTCAGGAAACTCATTTTTAAAAGCATAAAACTCATCAATCGTATCGCGATAACGCTCTGCCTTTTTATCTACCACACTATAAACAGCCATGCTGTACTTAGCACGTAGAATCAAGATAGAGAGCTCTTCGCGGTATTCGGTATAAGGGTAATCCTTCAAAGCATTCTGAGCTGTTATCACACAAGACTCAAAGTTATTACCCATATAATTTCCTAAATTATAATATAACCGCGCCGAATAAAGTTCTTTCAATACCAGTTTATCCTGCAAATCGAAAATCATCTTTTGTGCTTCCTGCTTTTTAGAGCTAGTAGGACAATACTCCATAAACATTTGCAGCTGTTGTATCGCTTGGTACGTGCTCGTCTGATCCAAACGTGGCTCAGGCGTATCTAAATAGAGCGCTTTTCCTGCATGGAAACGTGCCAATTCAGAGAAAGTACCTCGTGGATAAGTATTATAATAGGTCATAAAGGTTTGAGCAGCAGTGGTATAATCCTTCTGATTATAATAGCTCATTCCTAACATATAAAGCGATTCCTCCGCTTTATCAGTACCTTTTAAAATAGTTATCAGATCATTCAGCAACGTAGAAGCCTTGGTATACTGCCCTTTAGCAAAGTAGTTCTTCGCAGCTTCGTACTTGTATTCATAATCGGTGCTCTTCAACAATTTATTATACTCTCCACAAGAGGATAAAGTCGCAGCAAAAAGCAATGTTATAACGATGTTTTTCTTCATTCTTCTTTAAATAATGCGCAAAGTTACTTATTCGTATGGAATTAACCAATTAATCAATGTTTTTTTATACAAAAAAGAGAGAGATTGATGAAGGAAAAAGCAAAAAAGTGTTTATTCCAACCAACGACAAACTGCTGATCCAGGCAAATAGGAGTCGATCTGTCTGTTCTAAAAAAGCGTCATATCAATTAATCCGACAGTGCTCGATCGGCTTTAACCGTTCCACCCTCCCAAGCCTTCAACGTGGTCCAAGGTGTAAAAGGGGCTTTCCAGAAAAGATCTTCTTCCGGTAAGCCTAGAGGTAAAAAGACCGCCAAGCAGAGATAAGTACTTCCGGTATTAATATAAGCTTCAGATAAGCCCAACTGATGTCCATTGAAGCCAACCGTAAGCCACCCTTTGGCATCAAAGTTGGCATTGCGTTTTCCTCCGAACTGCCTCTTTATGACGCTTGTCAGCGCAGAACGAACTTGTGAAGGCGCAATATCAGAGGGCAATTGGTGCAACAAAGCAGCTTGTCCGAGAGCATGAAAAACACCTGTGCGATAAACGATCGATCGCCCCACTACTGGGTAGGTTCCTTCCGGAGAGATGAGGCGTTCCAACTGTTCTGCTAGACGTCCCAACCGCTTATTTTGAATTGTCAGGAAGTTGGTTTCATCCATCCCGTGTTTTTGCATCACTCGCAACACGTCAGTCAGCATCGGATGAATCACAAAGCTATTATAATAATCCACATGAAACTTCTCACCATCACTATATTGCGCATCACCACAATACCAATCGTCACGGAATCGTTTCACGCCATAAAGCAAGCGTTCTTTATCACACGTTCCTGTAAATTCCAACAAAGCCGCTTCGATAGTCGAGGTAAACAACAACCAGTTGCTCTCATTCGGCTTAATAGTGCGAGTTCGTTTCAGCTCCTTAATGACTCGCAACTGCGTTTGCTCGTTCAACCGCCCCCAAAGCTGTACAGGAGCACGCAACAATCCTTCTGCTAAAAAAGCTGCATCGACCAGCGCCTGAGTTTTGGCATCGAAGGCAAGGTAATCGGGCGAATCCGGGTTAACAGCATTCGATATTCCCTTCACTGTTAGCTCAATATACTTCCGGCGCAGCTGCCCTTCCCAAGTCTCATCAGCACCTAGTTCAAGCCAGGGTGCGATACCACAGACAGTCCGTCCAAACGCCTCCAGATAAGAAAAATGTTTGCGACTTGTGGATAACGACTCATAGGGCATCTCGGCCTTCAACGTTTCTTGAGCCAAATGAGTCAACACCGGATCAGCGATGCGCACCAGTGTTTCCACCCAAACAGCCCGATCTGTTCGTTTCACCACAGCGGTCTCGGCACGGCAAATCCCGCTCCACACCAAACTACAAACCAACCATAATCCTAAATAAACTCTCTTAGTCATAATAAACAACCATTTGATCTGTTAAACTTCTATTTTTTGTAGCAACTACCAACACCTGATTAGCCCCTTTTTTCAAAGGCACCTCACGCCATAATGCCGTCGCATACCTATCCGTTGAGCATTTTCCATAGTTCACCCCATTCACGATCAACTCCAACTCTTTTTCGGTACTAAACGCCATAAACTCCTGAAGCGGTTTTGAACGCTTATCACACCGTTTCTGGGCTAAATAGACCATCGGATGCCTCTTATTCCAGTTTGCTTTATAAAAATAGAATGCATCTTTCTTAATCTTTCGATCGAACGTTACCAACCCTTTGTCATTTATTCCAGGTCGATCTCCTTCCGTCCGATGAGCTGCACCAAAATCGAACATGTTCCAGATAAAACTTCCCCAAACAAACGGGCGATCATGCACTATTTTCCAATTCTCCATGTGATAATAGGTCTGCCAATTCTCAGGATGCCACCAGCTATTAGGTACCGGTTGTTTCAAAGAATCTTGCTGATGATAAATGCTTGCACCTGCCCCATACTCACTAATCCCGATATTCAGCGACGGATAAGTCCGATGCGTCTCGTCTAAAAAATCAGCCAAACTCTTCACCGTACTTCCGTACCAACCGTCGTAACGGTTCCAAGCGATACACTCAGTTATCCGGTTAAGCTCACCACTCTGATTACTAGCGGCTGTAGTTAGCCGATAAGGGTCCTCCTTTTTAGCCAGAGCATTCAGCTCCTTCACAAAGTCGATAGGGTTATCGCCCACCTCTTTCAGCTCATTAAACAACCCCCAAAAGAGAATAGAAGGATGGTTGTAATTCTGACGAATCAACTCAATCAGTTGCAATTGACCATTCTCTCTGAAAGATGGTTGGTCAATAAACCCCTTATCGGCATACCCACCCGGGCCAACAAACGGAATCTCCGCCCAAGTGATAATTCCCCGTCGGTCCATCTCATCGTACATCAACGCTGCTTGTGGATAGTGTGCCAAGCGGATAGCATTAGCCCCCATCTCCATAATCAGTGCCACATCCTCAACATGGTGTTGCGGTCGCAAAGCATTTCCAAGCTCCGCTCTATCTTGATGCCGACAAACTCCATGCAGTGGCAAATGATTACCATTCAAGAAAAAACCCTTTTCTGGATCAACCGCAAACCACCGAAGTCCCAAAGGTTGTTCCACCACATCAATCACCTTTCCCGCCTGTTTTACTGAAACAACCGTCCGATAGCAAAACGGATCCTCACGCCCGTTCCACAAGCGTGGCTTCAAGAGATGAAGCACTAACTTTTCACGCACCTCACCCTCTTGAGCCAACTGCACCATCTTTACTTGGCTACAAACACGCTTTACCCCCTCAAACACATCGACCGAAAGTTCAACCTCCTCGGTTTTGGAGTGATGAGAAAGAACCACCTCCACCCCAACTGTGGCTTGATCTTCATTAACCTGCTGCTGAGTTAAATAAACACCCGGAGAGGCATAATCAAGAGGTGAAATACACGTCCGATCAGTGACCAACAAATGTACATCGCGATAAATACCACCATAAAAATTAAAATCGCCCACTAGAGGCATGACATCAAGCTGTTCGCCATTGTTCACTCGAACCAGTACTTTATTCTTTGCTCCATACTCCACTAAGTCCGTGATTTCAAAGACAAAAGCAGCATACCCCCCACGATGTTCCCCAACATGCTTACGGTTGACAAAAACATTCGTGACACTATTTGCCCCTTCAAAACGAAGAAAAAGTCTTTTTCCCCTCCATTCGGGAGCAACGAACAACTCCTTTTCATAATTACCGATACCCCGTTTGTAATCCAACTTACCGGAAAGAGCATCGGTTGCATTCCACGTATGAGGCAAATCCACCCGCTTCGTTGCCCCATCCACCTGATGTGAGAACCGGAACATCCACTGATGATTTAAAAGAATATCCTGACGCTGAGCAAACACAACAGTCAGCACATGACACAAACAAAAAAACAACGCTTTTCTTTTCATGGTTATCATAAATAAGTTAAAAGAAAGTCCGGCATAACCGGACTTATAAGTTATCAGGCGTCAGTGAGATCACTGACATTCTATCTCTTTTTTGCGTTTGAGTGCTTCTAAATAATAATAATCGGCATAATTGAGTGGAACATCAATCTCGCTCTTGTGTGGAATACTCCCCACACTATGCATCAAGATAAAGTTTCCGTTGGTTCCCAAAGCAGCCCGGTATTGACTTGTAGCAAGTGACGTTAAGATCCGATCGGCATACTCCTTACACTGTTTTGCTTCCGGGATATCGAACGTAGCGAGTTCATAAAGTGCCGAAGCAATACACGAAGCCGAAGAGACATCACGAGGCTCATTAGGTATTTGTGGCGCATCCATATCC
Source organism: Bacteroidia bacterium (assembly GCA_009929715.1). GTDB lineage: Bacteria > Bacteroidota > Bacteroidia > Bacteroidales > Bacteroidaceae > Bacteroides. The sequence goes on along the minus strand of RZZX01000002.1, from coordinate 26,510 downwards.
CAATACGGAATCAAATCCTTAGGCAGTCGCGGATGATCCCTCATCATCACCAACGTCTTCAACGCCTGATCCAAATACTTCCGTTGCTTAGTTTCACGGTAACAAACAGTAAATCCATAAATAGCCCATGCCTGTCCACGCGACCAAATCGATTCATCCGAAAATCCCTGTGCCGTTTGTTTGTATCGGACCCGCCCATCCTTTAAATCATAATCGACCACATGGTAACAACTCCCATCTGAGCGAAAATGCTCAGCCAGTGTTCTGTCGGCATGCTCCACAGCCACCCTATAATAGGTTGAATCGCCCGACAACTTCGTTGCCTCAAAGAGCAATTCCAGATTCATCATGTTATCAATGATCACCGGACATTGCCACCCACGCTGGCTCTGCCAGCTATTGCCATTCACATCCCAGCTTTGGATAACCTTAGCAGCCGGTCTGAAACGTGTAACCAACGATTTCGCTGCTTGCACCATCACCGACTCATACCCCTTGTTGCCCGTCAGTCTCAAACCATTGCCGAAGCTACAATTAATAATAAAGCCGATATCATGATGCCAAGTAAGGTACTGAGCTTTCTGAATAGCTTCCGTATATTTCTCAGCAAGCGGTAAATACCGTTCATCACCAGTCAGCTCATACAAATACCACACACTCCCTGGGAAAAAGCCACTTCGCCAATCAGCATATCCACAATAATAGACCGATTTATCCGGTTTCAACGTCACCGGGTTTAAACATTTACCACTTTTTTCAATGGCCCCAATAGCCAAATCCAACTGTTGGCGAGCTTGTACAACATCAGTTGACACCTGCCCATAAAGGTCTCCCCCCCCGCACATCACACATACAATAAAACCCATTATTGTAAGACTCCATTTAAAATTCATCGTTTTATCTGCTTTAATTTGTATTCGATTAAGAGCCCCATTTCAGACAAGCTCCCATTTGTTGCACATTGATTCATTCAGACGATTCTGGTGAAAAGATCCATATAATAATCCGTTTTTCCAAAGAAACGCCTACCATCAGACCAATAAATAACGTTTATTTTATTATTACAACAGTTCCTTTGAAATGAGTCAAGGAACTGCTGTAACAATAAAAAGCCTCATCCATTAATCATCCCATCCAGGTTCGAGAGACAAGTTCGGATTCTTCTGACGTTCAGCCAGTGGCACTGGCCAAGTATATAAGAAATCGCCATCCCAATCATACCCATAAATCAATTCTCCCCAGATCTCTTTCAGACCTGCATTTTCGAAGAATTTACTTTCATGCCAGGTTTTCCAGCGCATTTCATCGAAGAAATTAACCCCTTCACCATTAAACTCCCACCGACGTTCATTCCGGATACGGGCACGCAAATCATCCTGTCCGGCTACCTGCGTCTTGGCATTAGAGTTCAATGCAGCCACACCAGCACGCAAGCGAACAAGGTTCACACACTCAACAGCCTTTCCAGTCTCCCCCATTTCATTATACGCCTCTGCCAAATTAAGAAGCACATCAGCATACCGAATGAGTGGAACATCGATCGGAGAATAAGAGCGATTAGGAATTTCAAACGCCCCTTCGGCCACAAACTTGCGGAACAAATAGTAAAAACGATTATTGGTATCCGTTCTTAAATCGAACGGTTCAGCCGCATCACTACCCCGATATGGCCAACGCAAGGTATACGTGTACGACGTCGAGCTCACTGCCCCCAGATATGTGGAATACGGTGTAATAATAGAAGCAGCCAACCGCGGGTCACGACTCTCATACACTTTTCTAATACGCTCCTCATTCCCCGTTGGCAGATACTTCGTCATATCCGCTCCCTTACTAGAAAGAGACTCAATCTCCTTAGCCGTCAGTCCATCACGGAAGAAATAGACCGCACGCGCTTTAGGCGTCATGGCACTATATCCCGGAATCACCTCATCCCAGTTAAAAGAACTACCATCCAGATTCTGATACGAGTCAACAAAGTCTGTATTCACCAAATAGCTATTCCAGCAAGACCCAAACGCATTACGACCACCATAACGGAAACTGATATCATTGCCAAAGCCACTTAGCCCGATACATTGTACCGAGAAAATCATCTCAGGACTTTGCTCGTTAGCCTCTTTAAACAACTGCTTATATCCACCTTGGAATAAAGAGTGTCCCATTTGGCCCACTTGTTCAAAATCTAAAGCCGCTTTCGCCCACTCCTTCTGGTACAAGTAAACCTTTCCACGCAACGCATAAGCCAAAGACTTAGTCACTCTACCGTAGTTTGCATCCTTTGCTTGGTAACGATCAGGCAAATCAGTTGTATTAATAGCATCCGTCAGATCGGCCAAAACAACCGTCCAAACCTCAGCCTCCGTCGCTCTTCCCTTGGTACATTCCGCAAGTTCGATCGGTTCTAAATAAACAGGCACTCCCTTAAAGACACCATTCAATTTATAGTAGAAATAAGCCCGTAGAATCTTAGCCTCAGCCACAAGACGGTTCTTTTTCCCATCGGCCATAGCCACACCAGGCAAATGCGCAATCGCATCATTAGCCCGATGAACACCAGCATAATGCTGCATCCAATAACCTGAAAAAAGAGAATTCCCGGTTTCTATTTTTGCTGTCAGCAGCGGATAATCGGCGTCGCGACAGTCCGAAGAGACCCCGAAACAATCCAACTTATACAAACCAATGCCCACATAATCCTTAAACAAGGTTGAATAAATAGCATTGACCCCTTTATCGGCCAAGTTTTCTGTAGTCCACATGGTATTTGATCCGATAGCCGTTCGCGAGGATAAATCCATCAAATCGCCTCGACAAGCAGCCAACCCGGCAACAACCGTTGATAATAAAATGACTTTTTTATATAGTTTCATAGCACTCAAATTTAAAATGTAATATTTGTACCAAAAGCAAACGATCTCACAGAGGTGTATTTCGGAGTAGATCCAATCTCCGGATCTTGACCAGGGAACTTATCGATACTCAACAAATTCTCGCCAGAGACATAAAATCGAACATTCTGCGTAAACATCTTCTTGGCAATTCTAGCAGGCAACGTATATCCGATCGTCAGATTCTTCAGCTTCATATAATTACCATTATACAAGAAATTAGTACTAGACGCCACATTCTGCGAACCAGACTCTCCCAACGTCAGACGCGGATATTTCGCATGAATATTTGTACGCGCATCAGTTGGATTTTCAGGATCATAGAAATAGTGGTTATTAGCCACCTCCTTACTCAAGCCAATGCCAACACGTGTACCAGTACCGTTATACCCACTGGTAGCTCCCCAATACAACTTACGTCCAGCCGCTCCGGCCCAAGACATAGAGAAATCGAATCCTTTCCAAGCAACAGAAGCCTGCAACCCAAACACATACTTAGGATCAGAAGAGACTCCTTGAAATTCAGCATCATAAGAGTTTCCATACTTTCCATCACCATTCGTATCGGCATAAATCATATCACCATACCAAATTTTATTCTTTCCGATCGTTTTATTAGGTTGGAACTCGTAACCAGCAGCCATCATCGCCTTCACCCAATCCATATCTTTCTCAGTCCGAATAATACCATCCTTCGGTCCACCATGAATATTCACCGTACCATCGCCATTAAAATAGTTCTGGTTGCCATGATACGGGCTACGAAGGTAATACTCATTCTTTCTATTTCCTTCTACAATTGGGGCGATACCGGTATCACTCCCCACAAGACCTAAATTATTAGAATAGACCTTATTACCATTAGCGTCTTCAGTCCATCCGGCCTCATACGCCCCCTTATACTTCGTTACCTCATTCATGTTATACCCAAAGTTGGCCGATACCGAATAATTCAGTTTACCCCATTTATCTCTCCAGCCCAAATTGAACTCAACCCCCTTATTATTCATCGCTGCAATATTCATCAACGGTGGATTCAATCCCCCCATTGTAATAGGAATAGAAGGAGTATATAAAATACCGGTAGTCTTCTTTTGGTAAATATCAAATTCTAGATTCAAACGATTACTGAGCACGCTCACATCAAATCCGATGTTTGTACTTTGAGACTTCTCCCAAGAAAGGATGCTATTGGCGATACCAAGCTGAGCCAGTCCGCTGATTTGCAAATTATTAAACGAATAATCCGTGATGCCATAGGTCGACTGATAAGGATAGTTGCTTACATCATTTCCGCCATCATTACCCAATTTACCCCACGACAAACGCACCTTCAAGTTGTCCAACCATGAACGATAGCTTTTCATAAACGGCTCTTCCGACAAACGCCAGCCAAATGAGAACGATGGGAAAGCCCCCCAACGGTGATCCTTATGATAACGAGAATTTCCGTCATAACGCAAATTAGCTTCAAACAAATAGCGATCCAAGTACGAATAATTCACCCGTCCGAAGAATGAACGCGTAGCCCGTTCCTGTTCAGTACCACCAATGCTTTTCATCTCCGTAGCCGAACCAGGCACATTAATCGATTCATCAATCAATCCTTGCAAGCTAGCCGATGAAGAGTTCCAGAACTTATACCATTCTTGGTAACCCGCCATCACAGAAAGGTCATGATCCTTCGCAATTACCGTATGATAGTTCAATAAGTTCTCGAGAGTATACGCCCAATCGCCATTATTACTAAATGAAGTAGTCATCTTATCTGGGCTTGTAGCTGGGCTTTTCACCTCACCTGTACTAAACTTCACCTGCTCCATAGCATGCGTCCACGATCTCGCTTCATACCAATACCGCTTATAATCAAAATTAAAACTCCAAGTAAAATTCTTCATAAAAGAGACCTTGCTATACAAGGTTGTGTTCACATTCGTCTTCTTCTGATACCCATTATTACTATTCAGTTTAAGCAATAAATTATTAGCCGTAGCACTCTCGCCATTCGCCTCCGGGAAACCATATTGTCCTTTCCATTCCGGGTAAAGTCCAGGTGTAGTCTGTCTCAAGTAATTATTTGCATTACTGAAGTCGCCTACCTCTTTATCCTGCATATACCCATAGATACGTGTTCCCACAGTAAGCCAATGAGTAACATCCGTCTCAATGTTGGCACGGATATTATACTTCTTAATACCAGTAAGATCCACTAACCCCGGATTATCCAAATACCCTGCCGAAAGCAAGAATCGCGTATTCTCCGTACCTCCATTCACAGACACCGAATGGTCATTAACAATACCATGTTTAAAGATCACATCCTGCCAATCCGTATTCGGGAACGCCACATAATTAGGCACCCCAAGCTCATTCACAGCATTCGGATCTTTAGACTTCTCGCGCCATAAATCAATCGTCGACTGGTCAAAATTACTTTTAACCCCGATATTGGCACAAGACTCATTAATCAGTTCCATATAATCCGCATAATTTGAAACCAGATCGATGATGCGAGTCGGCTGCGCATAAGAGACCCTACCACTGTAACTCACATTAATCCGTCCTTTTCCCTTTTTAGTTGTGATCAGAATCACCCCATTGGCTGCACGCACCCCATAGATGGCACAAGCTGCAGCATCTTTCAAGATAGACATAGACTGGATATCCTGCGGATTCAAGTTGTCCATAGACCCCTCCATGCCATCAACAATAACGAGTGGAGCCGAATTATTCAACGTACCGACACCTCGGATACGGATAGTCGCTCCGTCGCTCCCTGGCTGTCCCGAGTTCTGCATCACCTGTACCCCCGCACTCATACCAGCCAATGCTGCAGAGACAGTCGTTATAGGGCGCGACTTAGCCTGTTCCTCAAAGTCCACAGAAGAGACAGCCCCCGTCAGGTTGGCCTTCTTTTGCGTGCCATACCCCACCACAACCACCTCATCCAGTGCCTGCGCATCCTCTTCGAGTAAAAACTCAATTTTCGACTGCGCACCAACTTTGAGTTCTTTAGGCTGATAGCCGATATATGAAACCTGGATAATAGCTCCCGCAGGCACACGCATCAGCGTAAACGCTCCATCCAGATCGGTAATCACCCCATTAGTGGTTCCTTTCACCATCACATTAGCTCCGATGATCGGTTCCCCTTTAGCATCCCGAACCACCCCTTTGATCGTTTTCTGTTGTTGCGTCACACTAGCGTTTGGAGAAGGAGAGAGATTCAAGTTAGAGACCGGAGTAGTCCCCCCACTACTCTCCACCACCGTCATCAGCAAAGTGAATCCGGCAAACGACCTTCTGAGAAAGGTCTTAACTGTTCGTTTGTAATTTTTCATAATAACAAGACTTTAAATTTAAAAGCATTTAAAAGCTCGACAAAGGAGTGAAAAATAGACAAACCCCACCCGTTAGATTCCTACTCAAAAGAGGCATGAATTGTACAGGTAGAACAGATAAAATTGTACGGAGAATAAGTGCAGGTCTAAAACAAATAAGTCATAATCAAGTCATTGACTGCTTTCGATACTCTATGGGAGCCACCTTAAACTGCGCTTTGAAACAGCGGCTAAAGTAAACTGGCGAGCCAAACCCTAGGCTGAAAGCAATATCGGCCACCTGAAGCGACAAGTCGTTTTTCAACAGAGCAGCAGCACGTTTAAGCTTATGATTCAAGATAAAATTATTCGGTGTCATGCCAGTCAATGCCTTAAATTTAGAGTAAAGCAAGGTGCGTCCCATGCCGATCTCTTTGCACAACACACCAATATCAAATTTCTCATCGGCGATATGCGTATCAATGATGGCAACAACACGTTCCAAGAACTCCTTATCGAGTGCATTCACGGCAACAAGATCGATATCTTCGATCGGCCTCTTAGCAAATTGATTTTTGAGCAAGACCCTGTTGCGAATCAAACTATTGCAACGCGCAAGCAACAACCGAGGTTCAAACGGTTTAGTAATATAATCATCGGCCCCTCTACCTAGTCCCTCTATGTTCTGCTCCACCAGATCAAGAGCCGTCAGTAGCACCACCGGAACATGACACAAATCAAGATTTGTTTTAATCTGCAAACACATCTCCGTGCCACTCATCACCGGCATCATCACATCACTAATCACCAAATCGATCTGATGCTCCATCATCTTTTGCAAACCATCTTCGCCATTTTTAGCTAACACCACATTATAAAACGGTATAAAGAGCGCATACAATGTCTCCAAAAGTTCCGCATGATCTTCCACAATCAGCACCGTGTAGTTTTTCAAGCCCTGAACCATCAACTCGTCAGGAATCAGCTGCGGACCCTTCTGGCATTCGGTAGTCACGTCCAACAGATACAGAGGTTCCGAATCCCCATCGACCCATGCTACATCCGAGCGATTTTCAAAATGCGACCGATCCCTTTTTAGCTGCACCGTAAAGCAACTGCCGCACCCCAGTGCACTCTCCACCGAAAGAGAACCGCCATGCTTCTCGACAATGCTCTTACTCAACGCCAATCCAAGTCCCGTTCCAGGGTGCTCTTCCAAAGCTCGCTGCTTATTGGTGGCCTGATAAAAGCAGTCAAACACTCGCCCTATCTCATCCGCAGCAATACCGGCACCATTATCCGTTACCCGAATAACAACTCCTTCCTCGGCACATGCCAGATGCAAACCTATTTCTCCATTATCAGAAGTATATTTAAACGCATTAGACAACAGGTTATACAGCACCTTTCTCAACTGACGCTGATCAACCCAAACTCGAACCGGTTCCGATGGGCTTTCTAACGTAAAGACCAAATGACGGTTCGCTGCATACTCCCTAAAAGCCTCATAGACCTCCTTCACGAAAGGGCCTAAATCGACTTCAGAGATATTCAGTACCATGTGCTCCTGATCGAACTTCCGGAAATCGAGCAATTCCGATACCAAGTTTTTCATCTGTTTAGCTTGCTTATTAATCTTCGACACCGCCTGACGCAACTCCTCGGCCATCGCTCTATGCTGAAGCAACGCCTCTATCTGGGCTATAATCAGCGTCAACGGGGTGCGAAATTCATGACTCACATTGGTGAAGAAAAGCAGCTTAGCTTGGTTCATCTCCTCCGTTCTTTGCTTCTCCAACCGCTCCTCTTCCAAAGACAAAGCAAGCTTTTTTCGAGCCATCAGCATCCGATAGACCCACCACGTAGAGCCAAAAAGCAGAAGAGCAAAAAGCAACAAAGCCCACCACGTGTTATACCAATACGGATGTACCACTAGGCGCAAAGCGATCTCCTGCCTCATTTGGTTGCGCAACGGATTCGTTCTGTTGCGTAGGTGTAGCACATAAGTACCCGGATCTAAATTGGTATAACTCAAACGCGTTTGAGACGTACTGATCCATTGCGTATCAAACCCCTCCAACTTATACTCATACCAACTGCCATTCAGGATGTCCATGTAATTGGAACTAGCAAACTCAATCGTTATATTGTTCTGTGAAGCATTCAGATTTAGTTTATCAAGAAAAGGCAACGATGCACTGAGTATTTGCGTCTCATCACCGGGACAAACTTCGGCATTGTTGACCCATAATTTAGAGAAATACAGCTTCGGATCTTTATTATTAAGCGTCAGATTTTTCTCCTTAAACGCAATAATTCCACTTGTCCCACCGATAAAGATGGTCCGATCCTTAGCCATATACGCCCCACATCCGTTAATTATCGAAGAGAGCAATAACCCGTTTTGAAGTTCGATAGACCGCTCCGTTTGACGACTAGAGTTTAAGAAAGTAATGCCATTATCGGTGGTGACTAATACTTGATGCCTATCCGTTTGAACCAAATTATAACAGTAATTACTCAACAACTGCTTCTGTTCCAAAGAGTACTTGGTGCACATTTTCGTCTGCGTATTCAAACAAAAGAGACCCGATCCAAGGGTTGCGGCATATAACAACCCATCCTCTGAAAGCAAGAGTTTACCAATAGGAAACTGACAACCAAATTTCCTTAAATCAACACTCGTTATGAGCTTTTTGCTCCCTTCGGCTATACAAGAGAGCGTGGTACCTGTTGCTAGCCAAACCGTTCTATTGGATGCCACAGCAAAAGAGATAAAATAAGCTCCGCCTTTCAGTAATTCAAATTCATGCGTATCGGGATTCAACCTGAAAAGCCCGTTACGCGCCGACACATACAACGCTCCTTTCTCATAAGTCACCTGAAAAATAACATCACTAGGCCCTTTCCCTGTCCGCCGATAGTCACTCATGTAGTTATAAAAACGCTTGGTTTGAAGATCATACCGCGAAAGCCCTCCCATGTGCGTACCAATATAAAGCACATCTCGATCAGGATCATAACAAATCCCTTTTAAGTTATTATGTGGCAATGAATTTTCACCACCGCTGACTTGTGTCTCGAACTTACCGGTCGACCGATCTAAACAAGCCAATCCGCCACCATCCGTACAAACCCAAAGATCACCCCGTTTATCCTCTACCATCTCACCAGCAAAAGGATAGGTCAGTCCATCCTTCTTATTGGGGTTATAAGGGTAATAAGTAAACGAGTTGTTCTGAGGGTTAAAATAGTTCACCCCACCGTAATAGCTCCCCACCCAGATGGTTCCTTGTGCATCCTGATACAGTGAAAAGATTGATTTATGAGCTAGCTGCCCCCAGTTATGAGTCTGGTTGATAAGGCTATAACGCTTAGTTCGAGGGTTATATTTCTGTAACCCATCAAAAGTGCCAAACCAAATGTTGCCATTCCAATCTTCTACAAAATCCCGTATCTGTAAACTCGAAAGTCCCTCGTTGTTCAAAGGAGAATAAGGCACTTGAGTTATTCGCCCAGCTCTATCTATGCGATAAAGGCCTTGTGTACGACAGCCCACCCAAAGTTCTTTCTGTGAACTTTCGAAAATGCGATAGACATCTATTTTAGGAATCAAGCACTTCACTTTGCCCCCGCTAGTAAGGAGGTATAATCCAGTTTTCGTACCAATATAAAAAGAAGCCCCTACCCGTTTCATGTAATTGATAGAAGAGAGCCCAGTCTTATAAGAGAAAACAAGTTCATCCGTCGAGTGGTCGTATCTAAAGATCGAATCGTGAAAGGCCGCCCAGACGGTTTCATCATCGGCAGTCAAGGCATAAACAGCCCCCTCTTTCTTTCTCTGAAAAGAGTCTTGATGAATATCATATTTAATTAAGGAGTAATCTATTATCATGAAAACATCCCCGCACCGATGGCCAGTTATGGCAGAAACTTCATTGCCGATCACAAATCGGTCGCTTTTCTGAGGACCGTTGCCGATGACACCTCGATAAACCGTAATCTTCTCTTTGTCGTAAACGTTAATACCCTCACGTGTACCGAACCACATACGTCCGAGCACATCTTGGTAAATCGCCATCACAGACGACTGAGAGAGTCCGTCCTCCTGTCCGATATGTTTAAAGTATTCGGCATGCAAAGAGAGACAGAACAGAGAGCAAATAAAAGATAATACAACTTGTCGTGTTTTCATTTTTTATAAAAAAGAGGTAAAATGTATGCAAATATATCTATTAATTACGTCTAAAACAACTTATCATTTTTATAATATTATCTATATAATTATAATGTTATGCAATTTAACTTTCTCATAAGATATCTTATCGATTCCTAATAAAACAAATAGCCCAACTATTTGTATATCTCAACTATTTTAACGAATATTGCATCTTTTTTTTAAAACATCCTAATCAAACTAACTTTTATGAAACTACTTGAACTTGTTGGGTACCGGGGACAAACCAGTATCCGCACCGAATGTATTGCTGGGCTGACCACCTTCCTAACCATGTCTTATATCCTTGCGGTCAACCCCGATATTCTTGCACAAACCGGTATGAATAAAGAGGCTGTCTTTACGGCAACCGCCCTATCGGCGGCTTTGGCTACCTTTCTGATGGCTGTATTAGCCAAGCTGCCTATTGCACTAGCACCAGCTATGGGAGTCAATGCGTTTTTCACATTCACCATCGTACAGAGCATGGGGGTAAGCTGGGAAACAGCGCTAACTGCTGTCTTCATCGAAGGATTAGTCTTTATCTTAATCACCGCATTCAATATCCGCGAAGCCATCGTCAACAGTATTCCGCTGAGTTTAAGGTATGCGATCTCTGCCGGTATCGGCATGTTCATCTCCTTCATCGGACTCAAGAACGCTGGGATTATTGTCTCAAACGAAGCAACCTTTGTGATGTTGGGCAAGTTCAATGCCGTATCACTCTTAGCAGTAGGAAGCATCATGTTGAGTGGTATTCTCATGATTCTTCGAGTACGTGGAGCGCTCTTTTACAGCATAATCATCTGCGCCATTGTGGGCATCCCAATGGGGGTTACCCAACTTCCGGACAACTTCTCTCCAATCTCGTTGCCTCACTCTATCGAGCCCACTTTTTTGAAATTTAATTTCGACCAAATCTTTTCTCTTGATATGGCAATTGTTATCTTTGCCCTCATCTTCATGGATCTGTTCGATACCATAGGTACCTTGATCGGTGTCACAGCCAAAGGGGGACTAATGGACGAAAAAGGAAACGTGCCGCGTATCAAACAAGCGTTATTGGCCGATGCCATCGGCACCACGTTTGGTGCGATGGTGGGCACGTCGACTGTTGGTTCTTATGTAGAGAGTGCATCGGGCATCAGTGAAGGTGGACGAACGGGACTGACATCACTGGTAGTAGCAGGACTCTTCCTCTTGTCGCTCTTCTTTGCGCCCATCTTCTTGGTTATTCCAAGTGCGGCTACAACGGGAGCTCTATTTATTGTTGGTGTTTTGATGATTAGCAACATACCAAACGTTAAACTGGACGATATCTCAGAGGCTCTGCCGGCTTTTGTGACCATGCTGATGATGGTGCTCACTTACTCCATTGCCGATGGAATTATCTTGGGTATGCTGAGTTATGTGATTATCCGGGTGTTTACCGGCCGCTACAAAGAGGTTTCACTGACCATGTATATTTTATCGGTCTTGTTTATACTGAAATTAATTATCGGATAAAGAAAAAGAGATGACGAACTTTGAACTGACTTCAACTTATAAGCCTACGGGCGACCAACCGGAGGCGATTGCGCAACTCACCGAGGGGTTGCGTCAGGGAATACCTGCACAAACGCTCTTGGGAGTAACTGGATCGGGTAAGACTTTTACCATTGCCAATGTGATTGCTCAGATGAATAAACCAACGCTGATCTTAAGTCACAATAAGACGTTGGCGGCACAGTTGTATAGTGAGTTCAAAGGTTTCTTTCCCAATAATGCGGTAGAATATTACGTATCGTATTATGACTACTACCAACCGGAGGCTTATCTGCCCAACTCCGATACGTATATCGAAAAGGATTTGGCTATCAATGACGAGATCGATAAACTCCGGTTGGCCGCTACCTCTTCACTCCTCTCGGGACGGAAAGATGTGATCGTGGTTTCGTCTGTTTCGTGCATCTACGGTATGGGGAATCCATCCGATTTCTACAGCAATGTGATCGAGATCGTTTGCGGACGGATGCTCGACCGGAATGTCTTTCTTCGCCGATTAGTAGATAGCTTGTATGTGCGCAATGACATCGATCTGAACCGAGGCCATTTCCGGGTCAAGGGAGATACGGTGGATATCTACTTGGCTTACACGGATCATCTGTTGCGCGTGAGTTTCTGGGGCGACGAGATTGATTCAATCGAGGAGGTTGACCCGATAAGCGGAGTCTCTCTCGCTAAATTCGAGGAGTATAAGATTTACCCGGCCAACCTCTTTATGACAACGAAAGAGGCTACGTTGCGGGCTATTCATCAGATTGAAGACGACCTAACGAAGCAGGTGGCTTACTTTGAATCGATCGGTAAGCCGTATGAAGCCAAACGGCTGTACGAGCGGGTGACTTATGACATGGAGATGATTCGGGAGTTGGGGCATTGTTCGGGCATTGAGAATTATTCAAGGTATTTCGATGGGCGGGAAGCAGGGACGCGTCCTTACTGTCTACTCGACTTTTTCCCAGAGGATTTCCTGATTGTGATTGATGAGAGTCACGTAAGTGTACCGCAAATCCGCGCCATGTATGGAGGCGACCGGGCTCGTAAAATTAACTTGGTGGAGTATGGATTCCGATTGCCGGCAGCAATGGACAACCGTCCGCTTCGGTTTGAAGAGTTCGAAGAACTGGCCAAGCAGGTGATTTATGTCAGTGCCACTCCAGCCGATTATGAACTGATAAAATCGGAAGGTGTGGTCGTGGATCAGGTGATCCGACCTACGGGACTGCTTGATCCGGTGATTGAGGTTCGCCCAAGTCTGAATCAGATTGATGATTTAATGGAGGAGATACAACTCCGTATCGAAAAGGAAGAACGCACGCTGATTACCACGCTGACTAAACGCATGGCGGAAGAGTTGTCGGAGTATCTACTCAACAACCAGGTACGCTGTAATTACATCCACAGTGATGTCGACACGTTGGATCGTATTAAAATCATGGACGACTTGCGACAAGGGATTTACGATGTTCTCATTGGGGTAAATCTTCTTCGCGAAGGACTAGACTTACCTGAAGTATCGCTCGTGGCTATCTTAGATGCCGATAAAGAGGGATTCTTACGCTCACATCGCTCACTCACACAGACGGCCGGACGTGCAGCAAGAAATGTCAATGGGAAGGTGATTATGTATGCCGATAAGATGACGAACAGCATGAAAATCACCATCGAGGAGACCAACCGAAGAAGAGAGAAGCAGCTGGCTTACAATGAAGCGCACGGCATCACCCCGCAGCAGATTAAAAAGGCGCGAAACTTATCGGTCTTCGGGCATAACACGCCTAATGAAGAGGAATTTAAATCGGGCAGTGCTTATGTGGAACCGACTAACTCAACCATTGCAGCCGATCCAATCGTGCAGTACATGACTAAAGCGCAAATGGAAAAGACCATGGAACGTACCCGCAAACAGATGCGGGAGGCTGCAAAGAAACTGGAGTTCATCGAGGCGGCTCAGTATAGAGACGAATTGTTAAAGATGGAAGAGTTGTTTAAAGAAAAGTGGGGATAGAATCTTTTCGCATCTCCTCTTTCTTAAAAAACCTGCAATAGAATAGCTATACTGTTAATATACATTATAAAACAGGGGGTTAAGGGGGCTAAGTCTTGCATTTGAGGCAAATAGCTGTATCTTTGTACTGTGTTTTTCATAGTATTAGATTTTAAGGTTAACAAAGGTTGGAGTACAGCGGTACTCCTTTTTTTTTGTTCATCCGCTAAATGCGCAACTATAAAAGCTTACGCTCCATCTCTATAAGCGTCTCTTTGCTCTTTTTCTGACTTCCTCCTCTTCCTCGGGCAGTTTTAACTGCGTCTACGCCTTTGTTAGTCCCTACCACTGCTCGGATAACTGTCAAAGAGCCGTGACCTTCTACACTTCACCTGCATGAAGTGTACACTTCACCTAGGTGACGTGTATACTTCACCTAGGTGAAGTATAGAAATAGAGCGCATAAAATGACTTAACAGTAGAGGTTACGCAAATAATGTCGATTCAATTTCACCTTAACAACACGCATAAACGAGTGGATAAGAAGGCATTAAAGAGTTTAAATCAGAGGAGAATCAAGTTAAGTCATGATTAACGTTTACCAAACCGGCATAGCAAATCTGTTGCAAATCAAGTCTCTGCAACAGATTTAAGTCAGTGATTCAGTTGGCATTATTTCTTAAAAGGTGGCAGGTGGCAGCCAACCATCTTTTAAGTCCATTTTAGTTGGGAAAATAACCGTTCTTCATGAAAAGGTAGTTACTTTCGATCTTTTCATCCGAATCGGCTTCTAAGGCATAAAGAATCTCTCGACAAAATTCTAAATAACCAGAACCATTGGCAGTGACGATTAACCCATCTCTAACGGCTTGTTTGTTGATGTAGTGCAACTCTCCATGGTATTTTTCACCGGCAAACTGTTTCAGGTATTCCAAGGTGTTACTGGTATGTTTTACTTTGTTCAGGAAACCGTACTTTCCCAAGAAAACCGATGCGTTACAAATACCGGCAACCAATTTGTGCTCCTTTATGGCTTGTTCCACTAACGGCACTAACAGCTCTGCTTCGGGTGAAAACCACTGCATCCCGCCCACTAAAATCAATCCGACATAATCCTCCGGTAGAGAATGCAGGTCATAATCGGGCAACACACGCATCCCACCGATAGAGATCACTGGGTCTTTGGTGACCGACAGCGTTTTAACACGGTACTTCATAGGCGTACCTGGTTCAACACTTTGATTGAGGCTGGGCGCAATAAAAGCTCCTTCCCAATCGGCAAATTCATTCAGCAAAACTAATAGAATAGTCTGTTTCATCTTAGACATTGGTTTATGGATTATAAAACGACGAGGGGATTTGTCTCGCCGAATAATTACACTCCAAAGATAACGGTTAAATGGAACCTAAAGATAAGCGCACACAAAAAGTTTTTTTTCAAAAAAAAAATGCGTCGAAGAGTAACAACGTAATAAATTAATCGTTACCTTTGCAATGCTTTAAGAGAAGCATCGGTCTTAAACAAAATGCGGTAATAGCTCAGTTGGTAGAGCACTAGCTTCCCAAGCTGGGGGTCGCGAGTTCGAGTCTCGTTTCCCGCTCAACAGATAATCAAGCACTTACAATCAATGTAAGTGCTTTTTTTATAACTTTAGTTTAATTTTTTATAAGAAAAACACTCTTATTGCCTATCATGGCTGCTGCACTGGCTCTAACATCTTGTTCCAAACAGTTTTATCAAGTTTATACAACCGAAGCTCCAGAATTGGTTGAAAAGGATAATGCCTTGATTTACGAAAACAAAGATTGCATTGTTAAATACAACCTATGGGCTGAAGACGGAACATTGGGATATACCGTTTACAACAAAACGGAACAAGATTTATTCATCTTCCTCCCACAAAGTTTTTTTATCAAAAACGGTACGGCCTATGACTATTTCGAAAACAAAGAGTATAGACGCACAGTTTCTTTATCGACCTCTTCAGAGAGATCGACTTCTTCATCCATTTACGGTACAATGCTTCATTTAGGATCATACTATGATGGAGCGATTTCAGCCATTCAAAACAAGAAAAACACTCGGGGAACGGTTTACACACTCGTCGAAAAAGAGCGTGAAACTGTTTGTATTCCACCACACAGTCAAAAATCTTTTTCTAAATTCAGTCTTTGGGATAGATTAATAAGAAATTGCGATAAGGAACAAGCTTATCCGAAAAGAAAGTCAACTCCTATTAAATATACAGAATTAAGCTCTCCATTGGTATTCTCGAACCGTATGGCTTATGCCTTTAACGAAAAAGGAGATGGTCTAAACTACATCGTTAATAAATTCTGGGTATCAGAATTTATCAATTATTCAAAGAAAGAGGCTTGTGAAATAGTGATATACAAAGAGTGTGAGAGAGATATGGCAACGAAAAGATCTATTTTCAGAATCTACTCACCGCGGAAGTTCTATAATTCATACGTTGAGGTTAATAAAAGCCTGAATTCTTTTTAAAATATCAGCATACCAAACACTTACCGTCGGATGATAGAACTCAAAACGACGGTAGGTTTGTATAACCTTCTCACCCCACTGCTACGTCACCTTGCCCGATAATCTTCAGATAGCGTTCTCTCACTGCTTGGTCGGTAATGGGGTTACCAAAAGCCACGACTTCCCGATCAGCATTTAACAAGAAGGTGCGAAACGGTTCTTCTACAGGAAAGTGATTAAGCTGATTAAAACAGTCGTCTTCATCTATACAGACGGGATAATCAAACTGCCTACTCCGGAGTTGCTCAACCAAAGTGGAACGTTTTTCCGGATGGAAAAAGAAAAGACAAGTAACATGTCCTTGGGGAAATTGGCGTAATTCACTCAGGAAACGGTTCCAAGCCGGCAACTTTAAATCGCTCTCTGTACAAGCAACCGAATCCAAATAGGTCACCACGGTATAGGTGGTGCGCTTTAAGGTGTAGGACCGAATGGAATCGGTCCGAAAAGACTCAAAAAGGGTATCTGCCGGAAAGTAGACGGTTTTCCCAGTCCACTCTCTCTGAAGGGTACTCAAACGGTGATGGGCGGTCTCTGCACACGAGCAGAAGATGACAGCCAGACAGATGTAAAGAAGTGTTCTCATAACGTTGTGTTTACTACACCAAAAATAGGCGTTATTTTTTGAATATCAATGAAGGAGGAGGTTTTTTTCATTCTATGGATCATAAACGTTCTTCAAAATCATAAGAAATGAGGATTGAATGCCGCAGAATATTAAACTACTTTTGTGCCGTCAAAAAAAGAATAGAAAAAAACACTTATGATCAAATTACTCTGTCTGCTCCCTCTTTTTTCATCGCCTGGACCTGCTCTGGAAAATAATCCGGATACCGTGCAAACGAAACTCATCAAACTAGAAGAGGTTACCGTCACTGGATTTAAGCAACGTGACAACCGCTTGGAACCGCTCTCTATCTCTACACTGAATGGACGGTTTCTAAAGAATAACGGCATCGGTAGTGTAAAGGATCTGAGTGCTTTGCTTCCTAATTTTTACATGCCGGATTATGGGTCGAAACAGAATGCTCCCATCTATATCCGGGGTATCGGTTCGAAGATTAATGCGCCTTCGGTGGGCTTTTATGTGGACGGGGTGCCGCATTTCGAGAAATCGGCTTTCGATATCGACTTGTCGGACATCAGCAACATCGAGATTCTACGTGGCCCGCAGGGCACACTTTACGGTCGGAATGCCATCGGTGGGATTATTAATATTTATACGCACTCTCCACTCGACTTTCAGAACACGCGTTTGAAAGTGGGGTATGGTAGTCGGAATGACTTGGTTATACAGGCTGCTGATTACAGAAAGCTGACTGAACGTTTCGGCTATTCTGTTTCGGGCGGGTATCACCAGAACGATGGGGTCTTTACCAATTTATCGACCAAACGGAAAGCGGACAACTTGAAGGAGGCTTCGGGACGTGTAGGCTTGGTTTGGCAACCGAGTGAACGCTGGTCGTGGAAGTGGAATACATCGTTTAATTATGCAACGCAAGGGGGGTACCCGTATGGAAAGTATCATGCTGAAACGGGAGAGACGGCGGATGTGAATTATAACCGGTATAGTTCTTATCGACGGGCATTGCTCACCTCGGGGCTAACAGCCAATTATAAAGGGGAGGGATTTAGTTTTAATAGCCAGACCTCTTTCCAACATCTAAACGACCGGCAGGGTATTGATCAGGATTTTACACCGCAGGATTTGTATTATGTGGTGCTAAGAATGAATCAACAGATGTATAGTCAGGAGTTGACTCTTAAATCGACCAACGAGAGTCGCTACCAATGGGTCACAGGGGTGTTTGGCTTTTATCAGGATACGGAGAATAAACTGGAAACGCAATTTATCAGCAAAAAGTATTCAACGCCGAAATTTTATGAGATACCGATTAGGGGATTTGCTCTTTATCATCAGTCGAGTTATAAACTTTGGAAAGGGCTAACGGCTAGCTTGGGGTTACGCTATGATTATGAGCATGCCAAGGATCATTATAAGGCTTATAAAAAGGCTATTGATGCCGAAGGAATCGGCGAACAGACCTCACAGTTCGATAGTAAGCTTTCATTTAAACAATTGACGCCAAAGGTTACGGTACAGTACCTTTTCCCAAAAGACCGAATGGTTTACGGAGCTGTGTCACGTGGCTATAAAGCGGGTGGCTTTAACACGAGCTTCCAGACCGATGATGAACGGACGTTTAAACCGGAATACAACTGGAATTATGAGTTGGGTACTAAATTATCGTTTTGGAATCGGAAACTAACGATGGATCTTTCGCTGTTTTATATCGACTGGCGCGACCAGCAAATAGCACAGACGGTGCCTGGTGTGGGAAATATCCAACGCAATGCTGGCCATTCGGTAAGTAAAGGGGTGGAGTTTTCGCTCACCTCACGGCCAACTAAAGAGTTTGGCTTATCGGTCAACTATGGTTATACGCAGGCTACATTCTTGGAGTACAAGAAAAACGAAAAGACCGATTATGCGGGCAATTATCTGCCGATGGTACCACAACATACGCTCTCTGTCAATGCCGATTATTCATTTTATAACCTGCTAGAGACTGTAGACCGGCTCACCATCAGCAGCAGTCTGACAGGCGCAGGGGCCATCTATTGGTGCGAGGACAACGCTGCTCGCCAAGACTTTTATGCGTTACTGAACTTGAAGCTGACTGCCGACATCGGACATTTTACTTGGGAGGTATGGAGTAAAAACCTCACCAATACGCCATATTTAAGTTATTATTTCGTATCTTCGAGCGCTTATGCGCAAAAGGGGAATCCGTTCGCCTTGGGCACATCGGTGATTTATAATTTCTAACGAAACATGACTGAACTGAACACGAAACAACCGTCTTTTTATCCATCGGCTAAAACACTGAATCTAGGGACTTTTTTCTTTCTCTACATCGCTCAGGCTATTCCGATGAGTTTTTTCTCAACCTCTATACAGGTGGTGATGCGGCAAGAGAATTACTCGCTTGCCGCCATTGCGTTATTGCAAATTATCAAGTTGCCGTGGATCTTAAAGTTCTTATGGTCGCCCATGGTGGATCGGTATTGCAACACGTATACGGGTTATAAACGGTGCATCATTGCGTTTGAACTGATTTATGCTTTGCTCATTTTATCGGTGGGATTCTTCCGAATCAGTGACCATTTTTACCTGATTATCGGGCTTATTGTATTAGCGTTAACGGCTTCGGCTACGCAAGATATTGCCACAGATGCGCTGGCAGTGCTCTCATTCAACCGGAAAGATAAGAGTCTGATCAACAGCATGCAGTCGATGGGAAGCTTCGGCGGAACATTGATCGGTGGTGGTGTACTGCTTTTGGCTCTCGACCACCATGGTTGGCAACGGGTTACCCCGGGGTTAGGCATCTTTGTACTGATTGCGTTGATCCCCCTGCTCCTAAATAAGACCATTCGCATCGAAAAGAAAGAGGAACGCCATCGGGCTAAACTGACAGATTTTATCTGGTTCTTTACGCGCCGAAACATTTGGAAACAGATCGGCTTTTTGGTGCTCTATTATTCGAGCATCATCGGCACGCTTTCTGTGCTTCGTCCTTACTTGGTGGATCTGGGGTATTCCATGAAGGAGATCGGGATCATGAGCGGAGTGGTCGGTACGGCAGCCGCTTTTATGGCCTCCTTTTTAGCGGGCTTTATCGTCAGACGAATTGGACGGGAATCTTCTCGCCTACTCTTTGCGCTCTTTATCGTACTCACCACGTTTTATTTCGTGGCGCTCTCTTACACGCAGCCTACCACGCTATTGATCTATATCGGTATCATCTTGCTTTGGAGCAGTTACGGTATGGCTACCATCGTGGTTTATACCACGGCCATGGATTGTGTGCGCCCGGGCAAAGAGGGAACGGACTTTACCATACAGACGGTTATTACTCACCTGAGTGGATTGCTGATAGCGGTTATCAGTGGATGTATAGCCGATCATCTGGGTTATGAGGGGTTGTTTTTCTTTGAGGCCGTTTTAGCTTGTATCTCTTTTTTATATATCTTGACTGTCTTTCGGAAGAAGGCGGACATTTAAATTTTATCTGTGCTTATGAATGCTACATTAATTCAGAAATATAATATTCCGGTGCCTCGCTATACCAGCTATCCACCAGCCAATTACTTTGAAGCGTACTCGGAAGAGGCTTACCGAAAAGCGGTAACGGACTCGAACGAAGCGCCGGACAACCGCATCTCTTTTTACCTTCATATCCCATTTTGCAAGCATCTGTGTCATTACTGCGGATGTAACTCGTTCCCAATGATGCGACCGGAGGTGGTGACTCGGTATGTAAAAGCGCTGCATCGGGAAATAGATTTGGTGTTGCCGCTCTTGAAGCGTGACCGTTTAGTCGCACAAATCCATTATGGGGGTGGTAGCCCAACTTCTCTGCCAGTGAGTGCTTTGAGGGAGTTGAACGCTCACTTGTTGGAAGGGTTTCAAACCATCGACCAACCGGAGATTGCTATTGAGTGCCATCCGGGATACCTTACGGAAGAGGATTGGTATGGACTCACCCAGTGTGGGTTTAATCGGTATAGCCTAGGGGTACAGGATTTCAATGCGGAAGTACTGAAAGTGGTTAACCGACGCCCTTCTCTCCTACCCTTGGAGAAGATTTTTGAGATTCTACGACAGCATCAGGCTAAGATCAACATGGATTTGCTCTATGGCTTGCCGTTGCAAACGGTAGAGAGTTTTTCGGAGAGTATCCGCAAGGCGATCGCATTGGCTCCAGACCGTTTGGTGACATTCAGTTATGCCCATGTGCCTTGGGTTAATAAGCGACAATTGATACTCGAAAAGGCCGGGTTGCCGGACAGTGCGTTGAAAAGCAACTTGTTTAGTGAGGCTTCGGCTTTGCTTCACCAAGCAGGCTATCAATCTATCGGGATGGATCATTTTGTACGACCGGACGATGAGCTGAACATCGCTCTACAAACTAAAAAGTTGCACCGTAACTTCCAAGGCTATTGTACGAGACGTACCACGGCTCAAGTGTATGCTTTTGGGGTAACAGGAATCAGTCAGCTTCATTCGGCGTATGCACAGAATACGAAAGAGATAGAGAGCTATATGAAGAGCGTAGAGGAAGATCGGCTGCCTATTGCCAAAGGTTATACGCTCAATCGTGAGGAACAGCTCACGCGCGAGGTGATTGAAAGTTTAATGTGTAATTACAGCATCGATTGGGCGGAGTTGGCTACGCATCTTCAGACTTCGGTAGAGGAGCTAAAGCATGCCACAGCATTCAATCAAGAGAAATTAGAAGAGTTTGCGGGCGATGGATTGATTCGTTTCAACGAGAACACGATTCAGATGACTGAAGAGGGATCACCTTTTGTGCGTAACATTGCTGCTTCACTCGATAAATTGATGTTGCATAATGGTAAAAGTTTCTCGAAACCGATTTAAGGTTTGCGTCAAACAACCCTGTAACAAATCAAAACAGACATGGAGAATAAGAATAGAACCAAACAGCAGAGTCGCCAACGCGAGGTCGTTATTATTGGTGCGGGGTTAACAGGCCTCACCACTGCCTTTTACGCCTGCCAAAAAGGTAAAGATATAGAAGTTTTGGAGAGTCAGGATCGAGCAGGCGGACAGATCCGATCGTTTCATGAACATGGATTTACCTTTGAAAGTGGCCCCAATACCGGTGTGATCTCTCACCCCGAAGTGGCCGAACTATTCGAGGCGCTAAAGGACGAATGTACACTCGAAACGGCTCTAGAAAGTGCCAAAAAACGACTTATTTGGAAAGGCAAGCGGTTTCATGCCCTACCATCAGGGCTAATGAGTGCACTCTTTACACCCCTATTCAGTTGGCCTGATAAGTTCCGCATTCTTGGTGAGCCTTTTCGGGCAAAAGGAAAAGACCCCAACGAGAGTGTGGGGGCTTTGGCACGTCGGCGTCTAGGAAAGTCTTTCCTAAACTATGCCGTCGACCCTTTCTTATCGGGGGTTTATGCCGGAAACCCGCTAACGCTGGTCACCCGATATGCTTTAC
This sequence comes from Bacteroidia bacterium, assembly GCA_009929715.1. Taxonomy (GTDB): domain Bacteria; phylum Bacteroidota; class Bacteroidia; order Bacteroidales; family Bacteroidaceae; genus Bacteroides. The sequence goes on along the minus strand of RZZX01000002.1, from coordinate 3,965 downwards.
CCAAACTTTACCGGTTGGAACAAGAACATGGTAGTTTCATCAAAGGGGCAATCGCCAAAGCTAAAGAGCCGAAAAGTGAGCGCGACCGCTTAGCTACCAAACAGGTTTTTTCGGTTAAAGGGGGATTGGAAGAGCTGATCAAGGGGCTGTGTCACCGCATCGGGGATGAACGTATCACACTGAATGCTTCGAGTGTTCGGGTTACTCCATTAGAAGAAGGTTTCCAGGTTACCTATACGAATCGAGAAGGCGAAGAGGAACAGATCTGTTGCCAGAAGGTGGTCACCACCATTAGGGCGTATGCCTTACCAACTCTCTTGCCTTTTGTTGCTCCTGAAGAGATGAACCTGATAAGCAACCTGACCTATGCGCCGGTGGTTCAAATAGCTGTTGGAGTCCGTTCGACCGATGGGATAGAGTACAATGCTTTTGGAGGGCTTATTCCCTCGTGCGAGCATAAACAAGCCTTGGGGATTCTTTTTCCATCGGCCTGTTTCAGTGATCGTGCACCAAAAGACGGAGCCTTGCATGCTTGTTTCTTAGGCGGTGTTCGTCGCCCGGAATTAGTAGAGCAGAGTGATGAGACGCTGAGTAAACTGATGCGGCACAACTTAACCGAACTTTTACATTATCCCGAGCAGAAAGAGCCTGATTTGATTCGTATCTTCCGCCATGAAAAGGCCATTCCGCAGTATGAGATGGGGAGTGGTGAGCGGCTAGAGGCGATCGAGCGTATCCAACAAAGTTACCCGGGCTTGATTCTTGCAGGCAATATCCGAGATGGTATCGGTATGGCCGATCGCATCAAACAAGGCACACACATCGGGCTGGAACTATAAAGACAACTTATGAGGAATATTACACTGTTAGTTACGACGCCTCAAGGCTATGCAGAGCGATTTGAAAAAGCGATGCAACAGGCTAATGGAAAGACTAAAACTTCCATAGAGGTGCTCTATATACCGGCAATAGCTCATGAATTATCGCCGCAGCATATAGATATGCAAAGACTAATCGAGCATTTAGAGTGCTATGATTACCTACTACTTTCAAGCCGAAAAGCAATAGATGCTCTGTGGGAGAGTCTCAAACAAAACAAAAAAAGTCTACCTAAACAGGTTAAGATGTGTGCCGTTGGAGCTGATATTTCTTACATGAGGGAGCGTCTGCACACCGAGCCGGCTTTTATTCCGGTCGAGCCAAGCCCCATGGGAGTTGTCCGTTGGCTATCAGAGAACGGTGGGTGTAAAGGACAGCGCATAGGAGTACTTGCACCTGAGGTTATCGGAATGGAAGAACCTCCAACTGTACCACAGTTATTGGTCGCACTACAAACGATTGGCCTGATAACAGATCGCATTTCGGCTTACACCACTTATAGTTGCCTGGATTCAACCATCAGAACGATTATAACAGAAATCAAAAACGGCCGAATCAATGGCATTGCGTTCACAAGTGGTGGCGAAGTGCAGAGTTTGATGGATGCTATACAGCAAGTGGAACCGAGTTTTAAATTTCCTACAGATTTCACCCTCGCTTGTTTAGGTCCATACACCGCTGGGTGTGCGTCTAAATTAGGGTTAACAGTTCATCTTATAGGTGATCGTTTTGATTCTTTCGAGGGGTTTGCGGAGACATTATACGCTTATTTTTGAATACCGAAAAGGTATCGACGGAAAGGACTAACAGTCAGCAGGATCTTATAGATCGGTATAAGTAGGAGTTCCAGTATCGTGACGGTGAAATAATAGAAAAGTAGATAAGCCTTGCTGATAACTGGCAGGCAAAGAGTCACCGGAATAACATGCCACAGATAAAAGGCAAACGAGTGGCTTCCAATCCATTCTATTCCTCGGCAGCAAGGGAGAGTTTGGTTCACGGCCAACTTAAATAGTAAATGAATAAGCGTCAGGCAAAACACAAGGCTGATCACTGTCTGAAGAAGTGGATAGGGCACGTAATAAAGATAGATAAGGCTCAATAGACAGAGCGTCGGATATAAATAGTCTACCCACCGTGGTTTCAATCGTTTTTTTTCCTGATAGCTGATTCCTAGGACAAAATAAAAGTAAAAATAGGGACGGAAGGTATAAAACAAGGTCTGTTCCCAACTTTTATCGGGCAATAAAGACAACTGCTGTATAATAATACTAATCAGCGTTATACTGCCTCCGCATAAAAGTAGCTGTTTGGTACTGAGACCTAGGCGTTTCAAAAACCAAGTGATCAAAACCCAACTCAAAAAAGCTGGAACAAACCATAGATGATAGTAAGGATGGGTGTAGGCTTGGAGCAAGCCGCCCAACCCAAGTGTTTCTATCTGATGGAAGTGAATAAGCCAGTAATAGACTGCCACAGCAATGACCCAAGGGAGCATCAGTCGGGCGGTATATTTCTGAACGAGTTTTCCAACGGTTTCCCAACGCTCAGCATGAAAGAGATAACCGCTTATTGCAATGAAAACTGGCATGTGGAAACTGTAGATGAGAGTGCGGAAGATAGAGTGACTCATATCTTCACGAATGACATGCCCTATCACCACTAAAATGATAAGTAGCCCTTTTAATAAATCAATGTTCCGTAATCGCATTTTAATGACACAAAAGTAAGGTTTTCTTTGGAATGAAAAGGGGAAATAGAAAAAAAGGCATAAAGAAAATCTAGTCGACAAGATTGTAATCAATCTATTGACGACGCCCCTTATACCATTAAAATGTCCTGAATCGGACCAATAGTCGATCCAACTCAGGACAAAATTACCTGAAAACAAACATCAATCTACTAAGCTAAAGTCACAAGGTTCACCCGATTGACTATCCGTAGCTACCCAAAGTGAGAAATCGCCGGATTCTAAAGTCTTGACTTTATCAATACCCCAGAAGGCTAGTTCACCGACCGGTAGTTCGAAAAGAACCTTTTTCTTCTCGCCTGGTTTCAATGTTACACGCATAAACCGTTTGAGTTCTTTCACGGGACGGGCAATAGAACCGACCTTATCACGCACGTAAAGTTGTACCACTTCGGTTCCTTGATATCGACCGATGTTTTCCAAATCGCAAGTGACGGTCAAAACATCGTCTTTCTTTAATGTCTTGGACGATAACGTCGGCTGACTGTATTTAAAGGTGGCGTACGATAAACCGTATCCGAAAGGATAGAGAGGTTCTACACCGGCATCCAAATAGAACGACCGACACCCTAAAGAGGTTTGCCCCGCTTCAACTGGAATATCATTCAGCAGAACTTCTTCTCCATTAGCCGGCCGACCGGTATTATGATGGGAGTAGTAAATAGGAACTTGTCCCACTGTCTTAGGGAAGGTTATTGGGGTTTTTCCACTAGGTACGGCTTGCCCCCAAAGTAAATCGGCTAAAGCAGGTCCGGCCATCGTACCGGGATGGAAGGCATACAGCACTGCCGAAGAGGCAGCAACCTCAGTACCAATAGTCAACGGGCGACCGGCCATAACGACCGTAACCAGTGGCTTGCCACTTTTAGCTAATGACGCAATAAGCTCTCGTTGGGTTCCTTGCAAATTCAAATCGGTCAGACAGTGTGCTTCACCCGATAAAATAGACTCTTCACCAACAAAAGCCAACACCACATCCGCCCGTGAAGCAGCTTGAACAGCTTTGGCTACTCCTGCCATGTTCTTATCTCGACTAAAAGTCAGTCCGGGCTCATAAATCACCTCAATATCTTTGCCTACCAAGGCTTTAATGGCAGCCAACGGAGTCTGACTATAGTTCTTGTCACCATCGAAGACCCATGTGCCCAATTGTTCGTAAGGTGCATCGGCTAAGGGACCAACCACAGCTACTCGTTTAACAGCAGCTGTCAAAGGCAGTGTTTCATGAGCATTCTTTAATAAAACCTTAAATCCGCAACTAATTAATATTTCCTAAATCCAACCCCTTGAGAATGAATATCATTCTCAAGGTTTGGATATGTTCCAAGATTCACCT